>CAJMMA010000013.1 GCA_905214435.1 uncultured bacterium | reverse complement strand
CGTCGGATGACTTGAAGAAGGGGGAGGCCTCGCGGCCTCCCCCTTTTTTGCGTTTTATAAAGAGCTGTAATACAAGAACTCGCCTTCTTTTAGCTTGTCTTACTGTTTGGCTGTATTTTGAGTCCTTCTTTTGTATTTGCGCGATAATAACTCCCATTGGCGTTAGGGAGGACTTGATGTTTACCGTTTTTGTCTTGGGCAATATTGCTTCGGGTAAGTCGACTGCCTGCCGCTATCTCGAATCTCATGGCGCCATGCTTATCGATCTGGACGAGCTTGCCAAATCGCTGTATGTGCCAGGCTCCGATATCGTCAATGCCCTCGCGGAAGAATTTGGCTGGGATATTTTGGATGAGGAGGGCGGCATTCGCCGCAGCATCCTCGCTTCTCGAGCTTTCGCTTCTCCTGATTCGGTCGCACGGCTCAATGACCTTGTGCACCCCGTTCTCATTGAACAGCTTTCGCTTAGGATTCTCGATCCGGTTTGTTGTACGGTTTCGTCCCCCCGTTATCCCTTTGCGGTTGTCGAGGTTTCTGCCCCGACTGGTTTTGAGGATGCTTTTGGCCTGGCTGATGAAATTCTGGTTATCAGTGCTCCTTTGGCAGTTCGTCGCGAGCGTGCCATTCATCGTGGTATGGAGTCCTCTGATTTTGATGCTCGCTCTGCATGCCAACCTGATGAGGCTTCGCTTTGCAATCTCGCTACGACGGTAATCGATAATGCGGGAGGCGATAATTCGCTCTTTGAACAACTGGACGCATGGCTTGTGCGCCATGGCTTCGGGGATGTAACGGATAAGGAGGAGGCCGATGCCTAAGACACGTTTCTTTACGTGGTATCGCGTTGCGCCACTTGCCGTTGTGCTCGTCTTCGGCTTTATTTCGCTCGTCTACTCGTATGCTCCTGCCGCCTTCTTTAAGCCTTTGTATCCAATTGACTACGAGGCGTATGTAAAGCAATCGAGCATTTCGCACAATCTTGATCCATATCTGGTGTGTGCTGTCATAAAGTCGGAATCGAATTGGGATCCCGAGGCTGAGTCGAATCAAGGCGCTCGGGGATTGATGCAGCTGATGCCCGAGACTGCCCAGGATATGATTGCCAAGGGTCTTGTCGATGGTAGCGAGTATTCCGCCGACAACCTTAACGATCCCGCTACGAACATCGAGTTTGGCTGTGCGTATCTTTCGTATCTTCTAACGTATTTTAACGGGTCGACTGACAGCGCCATTGCCGCCTATAACGCCGGCATGGGCAATGTCGACGGATGGGCGCAGCAGAGCACGTCGCTTCATAATGCAATCACCTTTCCCGAGACGCAGGCGTATCTGATTCGTGTCAATAATGCCTGGGTTCGCTACAAGACCCTCTATCCCGATCGGTTCGTATAGGACTATGCCTGCCGCCTGCGTATACTGCAGATATATGAGTTAGGAGTATCCATGGCGGAATTTGAAGTTGAGCGTGTTGGAGGAGAGCTCAAACGTTTTGGCGTTGAGGGCTCTGAGGTGCCGTTTGAGGTCGTGTCTCCATACGAGCCCGCTGGTTCCCAGCCTAAGGCCATTGAGTCGCTTGTGCAGGGTGTGAGGGACGGAGATCGCTATCAGGTTTTGCTGGGCGTGACTGGTTCGGGCAAGACCTTCACGATGGCTAAGACTATTGAGGCCCTGGGGAAGCCGACGCTGGTCATGGCTCCCAATAAAACGCTCGCCGCTCAGCTTGCGAGCGAGCTCAAAGAGTTCTTTCCCAACAACGCTGTGGTCTACTTTGTCTCGTACTACGACTACTATCAGCCCGAGGCGTATGTGCCGCAAAGCGATACATATATCGAGAAAGACTCCTCGATTAACGAAGAGGTCGAGATGCTGCGCCATCAGGCGACCGCGTCACTGCTCTCTCGACGCGATGTGATCGTTGTCGCATCGGTCTCGTGTATCTATGGCATTGGCTCTCCTGAGGACTATGCGGGTCTGGCTCCAAACGTCGACAAGAAGGTGCCGCTCGAGCGCGATGACTTTATCCATGCACTTATCGACATTCAATATGATCGCAATGACTATGACCTGGCGCGCGGCACGTTCCGCGTGCGCGGCGATGTTGTCGACGTGTATCCGCCTTATGCCGAGCATCCGTTGCGGTTTGAGTTCTTTGGCGACGAGGTCGAGCTGATTGCCGAGATCGATGAGGTTACCGGTGAGATGCTTCGTGAGTACGAGGCCATCCCCGTATGGCCGGCATCGCACTACGTGACCGAGAAGCCGAAGGTCAAGGCGGCTCTGAAATCGATCAGCGAAGAGTGCGAGAAGCGCGTGGCGGAGCTCAAGGCGACTGATAAGTTGCTCGAGGCGCAGCGTCTGCAGCAGCGCACCGATTATGATCTTGAGATGCTCGAGACGATGGGTTTTTGCAACGGCATCGAGAACTACTCGCGTCATCTGGACGGTCGCAAGCCGGGTGAGCCGCCGTTTACCCTAATCGATTACTTTCCCAAGGATATGCTCTGCATCATCGATGAGAGCCATGTGACGGTGCCGCAGATTCGCGGCATGCACGAAGGTGACCGCTCGCGTAAGGTGACGCTGGTGGAGCATGGTTTTCGCCTTCCATCGGCACTCGATAACCGCCCGCTTCGTTTCGATGAGTTTGAGGCAAGGATACCCCAGTTTATCTATGTTTCGGCCACACCGGGCGACTACGAGCTGCGGGTGAGCCAAAACGACGTTGAGCAGATTATTCGTCCAACCGGTCTGCTCGACCCCAAGATCGATGTGCGTCCGGTTCGTGGGCAGATTGACGATCTTGAGGACGAGATTCGCGAGCGCGTTGCCCGCAAGGAGCGCGTGCTGGTGACCACGCTCACCAAGCGCATGGCCGAGGACCTGACCGACCATCTGCTTGATGCCGGCATTAAGGTCAATTACATGCACTCCGATACAGCGACGATGGACCGTGTCGAGATCCTGCGAACGCTGCGCGAGGGCAAGATCGATGTTCTCGTTGGCATCAACCTGCTTCGCGAGGGCCTAGACCTTCCCGAGGTCTCACTGGTGGCAATTCTCGATGCCGATAAGGAAGGCTTCTTGCGCAACCGCCGTTCGCTGATTCAGACGATTGGCCGCGCGGCCCGTAACGCCGATGGCGAAGTCATCATGTATGCGGACGTTGTGACCGATTCGATGAAAGAGGCCATCGAGGAGACGCAGCGCCGTCGCGAGATTCAGATGGCATATAACGAAGAGCATGGCATTGTGCCCAAGACGGTGCGCAAGGCCATCAACGACATCTCAAGTTTTATTGCCGAGGCCGAAAAAACCGTGGGTTCCAAGGGGCGCTCGAAGGGCGACTCTCTTGGACATGGCGCATTCTATACGCCCGATGAGTCGGGCGAGGGTGGCGTGCCGGAAACGGTGGCGCCCGAGCAGACACTTGCGGAGCAGTTGGAAGAACTGCCGCATGACGAGCTTGTGCGGATCGTCGAAACCATGGAAGAGGATATGCGTAACGCTTCTGCCGCCATGGACTTTGAGGAGGCGGCGCGCCTGCGCGATGCCGTCGTTCAGATTCGGGCGATGCTCGAGGGTGCGTCTGAGGACGAGACGATTGAGCGCTTACGTTCGCAGGCCCGCAAGGGTTCCACGTTCGCATCGGGCAGAAGACGCCAGGGTGCACGGTTTAAGAAATAGTGAACAGGCCCCGAGTTCCCTGTGGAGCTTGGGGCCTGTGTCTTTTGCGCGCTGGAATTCGTGCGTTAGAGGTCTGCGATCAGGGCTTCGGCACAACGGATGCCGTCGGTGGCCGCGCTCATGATGCCGCCGGCATATCCAGCTCCCTCACCACAAGGATAGAGGCCCGGGGTCGACACGGCATGGCACGTTCGGTCTCGGGTGACAGTGACCGGTGAGCTCGAACGAGTCTCCACGCCGGTAAGAACGGCGTCGGGGCGGTCGTAGCCTCGTAGCTTTTTTCCGAGTAGGGGAAGTCCCAGGCGGAGCGACTCGACGATATGCTGCGGCAGGGCTTCGTCAATTGCCGTCCAGGTCACACCGAGCGGATAGGTGGGCTTTACCTTTCCGGGCGCCTTGCTGGCGCGTCCTGCGAGGAAATCTCCGACGAGCTGTGCCGGTGCGTTCCAGTTGGAACCGCCCAGGCGGTAGGCGGCCGCCTCGCAGGCGCGCTGGAGCTCGATGCCGGCGAGTGGGTCATCGTTGGGAAGGTCCTCTGGCGTGACGTTAACGAGCAGGGCGGCATTTGCATTGCGTCCGTCGCGGGCATTGAGACTGGCGCCGTTGACGCACAGGTGGCCCTGCTCGGAAGAGGCGGCGACAACCTGCCCGCCGGGGCACATGCAAAACGAGAACACGCTGCGGCCGTTGGGAAGATGGGCGACGAGCTTGTAAGGGGCTGCTCCGAGGGCAGGATGTCCCGCCGAGGCTCCGTATTGGACTCGGTCGATGTCGCGCTGCGGATGCTCGATGCGAACGCCCATGGCAAAGGTCTTTTGTGCGAGGGCCACGTTGTGGCCCTTAAGGAGCTCAAAAATATCGCGAGCAGAATGCCCGCAGGCGAGGATGAGGTGCTTTGTCTCGATTGGCTCGCAAGCGGCGTCTTGGGACGATTGGACATCAATACCGGTGATGGCGCCAGACGCGTCGATGCGAATGTCGACGAGCTTCGTTCGATAGCGGACGACACCTCCGAGCTGCTCGATGCGCTGGGATATAGCGGTGACGACCGTGGGAAGGATGTCGGAGCCAATGTGCGGCTTGGCATCCCACAGAATATCGCGGGGCGCGCCCGCCTCGACGAAGGTTTCGAGGATAAGGCGATGGGCGGGATTTTTGGTTCCCGTATTGAGTTTGCCGTCCGAGAAGGTTCCCGCGCCGCCCAGGCCAAACTGGATATTGCTCTCGGGGTCGAGGATGCGCTCCTTTAGAAAGAGGTCGATCGCCTGCGAGCGGCGAAATGCCGGGTCGCCGCGCTCGATGAGCAAGGGCTTAAGACCTGCTTCGGCGAGCGTAAGCGCAGCGAAAAGGCCGGCGCATCCGGCGCCGACAACGACAGGGCGTTCTTGAGGCGCATCGGAGGCGGGGGAGGGGAATGAAGGCTCATCGTCTTCTATCGCGCGTACGCGCGAACGGTCACGCTCGGCAACGCTGTCGACCGCTTCTCGCTCGAGGTGGGGACTAGTCAGCTCAACACGAAAGCTCAGGATAAAATGGACGTCTCGTTTTTTGCGAGCGTCGATTGACTTGCGGTGGAGCTCGATGGACTTGATCTCGGAGTCCTTGCAACGTAGGACGCGCTTGGCGACTCGCTTGCCAACAATGAGGCAGGCATTTTCATCGCCGGCTTCATCGAGCGACGCGTTGACTTGGGTGATTTCGATCATCGAGGTCTCCTTAGAGGCAAGAAAGAGGCCGTCCGGTATCCCAGACGGCCCGAATGTGTTTTTGATTATAGACTGCGCGGCTACAGGCTGCTTGCAGCGCGAATGCCCGAGATCCAGGCCCACGCAAGGTTAAAGCCTCCGCAATCGGCGTCGATGTCGAGCGCTTCACCGCAAACGTAAAGCGGAGCGTCGACAACGCTGCGCGCGCGTAGGCTGGGTGTTGAGATACTCTTGACAGATACGCCACCACGCGTGACCTGCGCTGAGCGCTCCTCGGCTGTTCCCTCGACGAGCAACTTAAAGTGCTTGAGGATCGAGACCAGGTGGATGACATCGTTGGAGCCTGGATGGCACTGCTCGAACGCTGTGCAGACGACGCGGGAGAGTTGCGGGGCGAGCATGCCGTCGAGCCAACGGGGATCGCGGGGTGAAAAGTCACCGAACAGCTCAACGCGCCGGTTGAGGATATCGAGCAACTCGTCTTTGGAGAGGTCGGGGAAAACGTCGAGCAGGATCGTATCGCCGTGCTGGATACGACGAGAGAGGTTGAAGACAGCGACACCCGAGATACCGAAGGTTCGAAACAGCACTTCACCGTCTTCGTGCCAGAGCTCATTATGATTGCGGGCGAGCGTCAAGCGGGCACGGACGCGCAGGCCATCCAACGTCTTGAATGCCGTCCGATCGCCAACGACCGTTGCCGATACGGGGCAGAGGATGGGGCGCAGCGAAGTGAGGGGGAGGCTAAACGTATCGGCGATACCGGTGGGGTTGCCGCCCGTGGCGATAATTACGGCATGTGCCTGCAGGGCCTCGTTCTTGCGAGGGACATCGGCGAGCGCTTTCCGAAGCGAGCGGAGCTCCGATTTTCGGTCGTCGTGCTTTTTTGCCTTGAGTGCCCGCGCTGGACGGTCTATTTGGAGTGCCCAGCCTTCGGAAGCTTTGTGCGCCGAGGCAACGTTGGCTCCGCAGACTAAGGTGATACCTAGGCGGTCGCAAACGCTGAGAAGCGCGTCGCGCACCGATTCGGCGCGAAGGGAGCGCGGGTACAGCCGGCCTTCCTCGGAGGTTGTCATGATGCCCAGCGAGGAGAAGAAGCCCGTAAGCTCTCGTTCGGGCTGGGGGCCCATGACGGATTCGACGAAAGCAGGGTGGTTGTACCGCTGAGGATCAATCGATTCGTTTGAGAGATTGCAGCGGCCGTTGCCGGTCGCAAGGAGTTTAAGGCCGCACGCGACATCGCGCTCAACGATGCAGACGCTTTTGCCAGCGCGTGCGGCCGTAATGGCGGCGGCGAGACCCGAGGCCCCGCCGCCGATTACCAGGACGTCATAGAAGGCGTTCGTGTTCACTTAGGCCTCGTCGGTCTCGTGCGGGGCAATGGCCTCGACGGCAGTGACGGCCTTGGGCAGCATGCCATCGGGCAGCGCGGTCTCAACCTCGCCCTTATCGCAGGCCTCGGCGAGTGACGGATTAATGGGAAGCTGACCCAAGATATCGAGGTTGTAGCGCTCGGCGACCTCGGGCAGCTTGCTCTTGCCGAAGACCTCGATCTTCTTGCCGCAATCGGGGCATTCGATATAGCTCATGTTCTCGACAATGCCCAAAATGGGAACGTTCATCTTCTCGGCCATGTTGACCGCCTTGGCGACGATCATCGAGACCAGATCCTGCGGGCTCGTGACGATGACGATGCCGTCGACGGGCAGCGACTGGAAGACGGTGAGCGCGACATCGCCCGTTCCCGGAGGCATGTCGACCAGCAGGTAGTCGATGGGGCCCCACGAGGTCTCGCTCCAGAACTGCCTGATGGCGCCGGCGATGACCGGACCGCGCCAAAGGACGGGGTCGGTCTCGTTTTGGAGCAGCAGGTTGGAGCTCATGACCTTGACGCCGTGCTCGGAGATTTCGGGCAGCATAAGGTTGCCAAGGGCATGGACGTGGCGTCCGCTCATACCGAACATCTTGGGGATAGAGGGACCGGTGATGTCGGCATCGAGGACGCCGACCTTGTGGCCGTGACGGGCAAGCTCGGTTGCGATGGCGCCGGTGACAAACGACTTGCCGACACCGCCCTTGCCGGAAAGCACGGCGATAACGCGCTTGACCTCCGATAGCGTATTCTCTTCAAATTGCGACGGCGTTGTTTGTCCGCCGGCGGCCTGTGCGTGCTCGCAACCCATGTATGACTCCTTTGTATATGTTGGGGCCGGGGCCCCGCGATGTGACACGAGCGTCATTGTACCCTCGTTTGCGAGCGGGAGTCATTTGCGATGCATTTGGGCCGAGCGCACTTGCAATATGATGGGCCCAAGCGAATGGGCGGGCTTACTGAACTTTGCTGGCGAACTCGAGGTACTGCATGCGCTGCAGCTTGTCGATCGTCGAGGCGTAGGGGCTGTCTTCCGATTCCAAGTCGTAGCGCAGCCCGTCGGCACCGAGATAGCCGGCGACATTGATGGTGGGTACATCTGACCTTGTCGCAAGCAGGGCCTTTTGGTAATTGGTGAGCGGAGCGCCGATCTTATTAAGGGTAATGGCTGCAATCTCGTTTGCCCCGACGGTGTCGTAGACGTTGAGCTCGGTATTGCCGGCGATCTCATAGTTAGCCCAGACGAGATATGTCGACTGATAGATACGGAAAGCGTGGCTTGCCGTATCTTCCTGAGGGTACAGCTCGTCGTTGAGAGTCGTTGCGGCGCTCGGCTGATGGTCGCCAAAAAAGACAAGAACAATCGGTCTGCCGATATTGCGGAGCTCGTTGATAAAGTACTCGAGGTCCCGGTCGGATGCGTTGATGCAGGTGAGATAGGTGTTGAGCGCGCTGTTGGCGCCTTCGCTGGCTCCCTCGACCCAATAGTTTGTCAGCTCTTCGGCGGGAACGGTGCCATAGTCGTAGCCGCCGTGATTTTGCATCGTGACGTCAAAGATGAACTGTGGCGCTTCGTCGGTTCTAAGCAAGTCGAGTATCTTGTCGTAGGTGGCGTAGTCGCATACGCCGGCATGGTAATAGGGCGCACCTTCGAAATCGCCGATTGAAAGAAAGTCTCCAAAGCCCAGCTGCTGATAGATTTTATCTCGATGGTAGTTGACGGGGTTTTGCGGGTGCATAGCGGTAGTGGTATACCCAAGCTCTTTAAGGTCTTTTGCCAGGCTGTTTACGCCATTCATCTGATACAGCTGATAGGGGATCTTGCCTAATCCGACAAAGGCCGTTGTCGCTCCGGTCAAAAATTCGAATTCGGAGTTCGCCGTTCCGCCACCGGCGACCGAAGCGAGCATGGTGCCGCGAACAAGTGTGTCGGGAAGCGAGTTGTAGAATGCGGGGCCGGTGTACCCGGCCGCCTGGAGCTGCTCAAAGCACGAAAGGTCGCTAAAACTCTCATTCATGACGGCAACAATCGTCGGCTTGATTTCATTGAACTGGGCAACGGCCGCCGCGCGCTGCTCGCTCGAGCCATATGTGCTGTCGTAGGCGGCGGCGAGCTCCTGCTCGATGCTCTGCGCCTCATCGGGCGTATAGTCTTCGGGCTTCTCAATGGGCAACTCGTTGACCATTTCGGTGAACGAAGTGATAAAACCCTGAGACGCATACGTGGTGATGGGCTGCCAACGGTCAAATCCAAAATCCAGCGCCTGCTCCAAGTCGATGTTGGAAAAGCCTGAGAGCCCCACAACGGTCACTAGCAGAAAAGCACAGAGGTTAGTGGCGATAGCGGGGAAGACATGGGTGGGCGTACGGAGCTTTCGCGGTCGGATGAGCGAAAGAAGCCCCAGGGAAATCTCCAGCAGGGCGAGAGAGGTTACGATTCCGGCGGTAAAGGTAAACTCGTATCCCTCGCTCACTTCCATTGCGGTGCCAAGGGCCAAGATATCGCTTGGCAGGATGGCTTCGCCTTTAAACGTTATGACGAAGTGCTCGGCAATGCCAAGGATGCAGCAGACGACGGGCACGAGAGCCATGACGCCTCCATGACGCTGTCCCAGCAAATAAAGGGAGAGCAGAACCGTCGCGAGCAGCCCGACGGAAAACCCGAATGAGTTGGCGGGAATGCGATAGAACGTTTCGTTGCAGGCAATTTCGAGTGAAACGAACGAGAGCGCTGAAACAGCGGCGATGACAAGGATGTCACGGCAAATACAGGCAACCGTTCCCGTCGCAAGGTCGGTTTGGTCGATAAGTCCCGAAACCAAGGGCTCGACAAGAAGCATGACGGCGGCAGCACCGAGCGCCGAATAAGAAAGGACCCATAGGGAGCTGCCCTCATTTACGAGCAATTGATTCGTAACCCATGCAGCTACCACGCCGAGCGGGATGAGGAGCGTCGCGCACCAAAAGACGCGGGCAATGGGTGGCTTTTCGTTGCGTTTGATTGAAAAATACACGCGCACGACGACGGCGGCCACGATAAGGACGGCGATGAATATGGGCAGATTGGCCATGTCGCTCGAAGTGATTTCAAGGGGGATATCTTCGGTCATGGACGTTCCTCTGGTACAACAAATTAAGTTCAGTATTAGATTACTGTAACCTTTCCACGGCATTTCGAGAAACAAAGCGCCCGATACGCAAAGCTAAAGGTCTGCGAATCTTGTATTACGAACATCTGTGCGCGTCGAGTGCGCTAAACTCATCGGCAGTATGATTCGATGCAATAGGAGGCAAGGAGCTTCCATGTCTGATTCTTCTATCGTTATTCGCGGCGCCCGTGAGCACAACCTCCGTGATATCGATGTTTCCATTCCGCGTGACCAACTCGTGGTCATTACCGGTCTTTCTGGCTCGGGCAAGAGTTCGCTGGCATTTGACACTATCTATGCCGAGGGCCAGCGTCGATACGTCGAGAGTCTTTCGAGCTATGCGCGCCAGTTCTTGGGACAGATGGACAAACCCGACTTGGATTCAATCGACGGCCTTTCGCCGGCGGTGTCGATCGACCAAAAGACGACGTCTAAAAACCCTCGCTCGACGGTTGGCACCGTAACCGAGATTTATGACTATCTGCGCCTGCTGTTCGCCCGTGTGGGCACCCCGCACTGTCCCGAATGCGGCCGTGTCATTGAGCGCCAGACGACCGACCAGGTTGCCGACAAGGTCTTGACGGCGGGGGAGGGCCGCCGCGCGTTTGTGCTGGCACCGGTGGTGCGCGGGCGAAAAGGCGAGTACACCAAACTGTTTGAGGATCTTCGCGCCGAGGGCTTTAGCCGCGTGCGTGTCGACGGTGAAGTGCGCTCGCTTGATGACCCTATCGATTTAGATAAGAAATTCAAGCACGATATCGAGGTCGTGGTCGACCGCATCGTGATTCGCGAGAACTCGCTGGGCCGTATTGCCGAGTCCGTTGAACAGGCGACTGCGCTGGCTCATGGCAATGTAAACGTGTACATGCTGCCCGATCGTGATGCTCCCGAGGGGACCGAGGGCGAGCTGCTGGAGTATTCGTTGGCCCTGGCGTGCCCGGAGCATGGACACTCCATTGATGACCTGCAGCCGCGTGATTTCTCGTTCAACGCGCCCTATGGCGCGTGCCCAGAGTGCGATGGCCTTGGCTTTAAGAAGACGGTCGATGCCGAGGCCCTAATCGAAGACCCCTTGAAGTCGATCGCCGACGGGGTCTTTGGCAGCCTGTTTGGCAACTCTAACTACTATCCGCAGATTTTCGCTGCGGTCTGCAAACACTTTAAGGTGAGCGTCGATACGCCGTGGGAGGATCTGCCTCCGCGGGTGCGTCACGCGTTTTTAGACGGCATGGGCGACCAGAAGATTTCGGTCGACTATCAAAAGCTCGATGGGCGCCGCAGCCAGTGGGACACCAAGTTCTCGGGTGTGCGCAATATCCTGTACGAGCGCTATACCGAGACGACGAATGAGAACACCAAGGCGCGCTTGGAGAAGTACATCCGCGAGGAGCCGTGCTCGAGTTGCCATGGTGCTCGTCTGCGCCCCGAGATGCTCGCCGTTACCGTAGGCGGTAAGTCCATTTACGAGGTCTGCTGCCTATCGTGCCGCGAGTCGCTCGAGTTTTTTGAGGGCCTGGAGCTTACCGAGCGCCAACAATTTATCGGCGGGCGCATCGTTAAGGAAATCCTGGAGCGCCTGCGCTTTCTGGTCGATGTCGGACTCGACTATCTGACCCTCGACCGTGCCTCGGCGACGCTTTCCGGAGGCGAGGCCCAGCGCATTCGCCTGGCAACGCAGATCGGCGCCGGCCTCATGGGTGTGCTGTACATTTTGGACGAGCCGTCGATCGGCCTCCATCAGCGCGATAACGAGCGCCTGATCAAGACGCTTGAGCGCCTACGCGATATCGGCAATACCGTCATCGTCGTCGAGCATGATGAGGATACGATTCGTGCTGCCGACTATGTGGTCGACATGGGCCCCGGTGCGGGCGTGAACGGCGGACACGTGGTCGCCGCGGGAACGCCTGCCGATATCATGGCGTGCCCCGATTCGATGACGGGTGCCTACCTGACCGGCAAGCGAATGATTCGGGTTCCCGATGAACGCCGCAAGCCCGGTCGCGGCTGCCTTAAGATCACGGGCGCCCGCGCCAACAACCTCAAAAACGTTACCGCCAAGATCGAGTTTGGTACGCTTACGGTTGTTACCGGCGTGTCGGGATCGGGCAAGAGCTCCCTGGTTACCGACACCATTGCGCCTGCGCTTACGAATGCCATTCACCGTTCGACGCGTCCTGTGGGCCCGTACAAAAAGCTCGAGGGTATCGAGTGCATCGATAAGGTGATCGACATTGACCAGTCGCCGATTGGCCGCACGCCGCGTTCCAACCCTGCTACGTACATTGGCCTGTGGGATGATCTTCGCGCACTGTTTGCGAGTACGCCGGAGTCGAAGGCGCGTGGCTACTCGCCGGGACGTTTCTCCTTTAACGTGAGCGGCGGTCGCTGCGAAGCATGCAAGGGCGACGGACAAATTAAGATCGAGATGCACTTCCTTCCCGATATCTATGTCCCCTGTGAGGTCTGCGGCGGCAAACGCTATAACCGCGAGACGCTCGAGGTCACCTACCGTGGTAAGACCATCTCGGACGTGCTCGACATGAGCGTCACCGAGGCACTGGCCTTCTTTGGGAATATCCCGCAGATTAAGCGCAAGCTCCAGACGCTGTACGATGTAGGCTTGGGCTACGTGAGCTTGGGCCAGCCCGCCACGACGCTCTCGGGCGGCGAGGCGCAGCGTGTGAAGCTCGCCAAGGAGCTTCATCGACGCCAGACGGGCAAGACGTTCTATATTTTGGATGAGCCGACGGCCGGCCTTCATTTTGAGGACGTCCGCCAGCTGCTCGATGTGCTGCAGCGCTTGGTCGATGCGGGCAACACGGTGCTGGTGATTGAACACAACCTTGATGTCATCAAGGTTGCCGACCGCCTGATCGATATGGGCCCCGAGGGCGGTAACGGCGGCGGAACCGTCGTGGTTTCGGGCACACCGGAGCAGGTTGTGGACTGTTCGCAGAGTTATACGGGCAAGTTTTTGGCGCCGTTGCTCAGGCGTGACCGGGAGCGTCAGGCTCAACTTGATGCTCAATAAATAGGCGATTCAGTTTATGGGTGCCATCGACTCCTTGTGATTCGATGGCGCTTGCTGTGTCGAAGTGACGTATGCAGCCGAATTGGACATATACTTAATCCTTGCGTCCGAATGCGAGGGAAAGGATATGCCATGGCAAAGGCTGTAAAGACGCCAAAAACCAATGCGATGCGCGAGCTGGAAAGCGCCGGCATTTCCTATGTTCTACATACGTACGAAGACGATGGTGATGAGTCGGCGGGCCTGGGGGTCGCGATTTCGGAGCAGCTTGGCGAGGAGCCCGGTCAAGGATTTAAGACCTTGGTCTGCGTGACGCCGTCCAACGACCACGTCGTGTGCTGCATCCCTGTTGCCGACGAGCTCGATCTAAAGTCCGCCGCGCGTGCCGCGGGGGAGAAGTCCTTGGCCATGATGCATGTGAAGGATTTGCTTGCGGCGACTGGCTACGTTCGCGGCGGCTGCAGTCCGGTCGGTATGAAAAAACGCTACAGGACGCTCATTGATGAGACATGTGTCCTTTGGGATACCATTTTTATTTCGGGAGGCAAGCGTGGTTATCAGCTCGAGCTTGCACCTGATGATTTAATTGCATTTTGCGGGGCGACAGTTGCCGCGATTACGAGAGAGGACTGAGCGATGCCGCAGGAAGAATTGAAGCGCGGAGCTCATTTTGCAGAAGAATCTGCGCCTCAGACACCCTCATCCGAAGCTTCTTCGTCGCGAGATGACACTGACGACATGGGCTCGTCGGACTACTCCACGGTTGGTCGTTCCGCCGGGCTTATGACCATCCTGACCATCGTGTCTCGCGTCACCGGCTTTATCCGCACATGGGCAATGGCGGCCGCTATCGGCATGTCGCTGCTCTCGTCCTCCTATCAGGTCGCCAACAACCTGCCCAATATGCTCTACGAACTCGTGATGGGCGGCATGCTCGTGACGGCGTTTTTGCCCGTGTACATGGGCGTGAGGCGTGAGCAGGGTCGCGAGGCCTCGAACGAGTACGTGGGCAACCTGCTCGGTATTCTGCTATTGGTGCTGGGTGGCATTTCGTTGCTGGGGACCGTGTTCGCTCCGGGCTTTATTTGGACGCAATCGTTCCTTTCGGGTGACGGCGGCAGCATGGATACCGCTGCGTTCATGTTCCGTTTCTTCGCCATCCAGATTCTGTTTTATGGTTTGGGCTCGGTGTTCTCGGGCGTTCTCAACGCACACCGCGACTACTTCTGGTCGACGTTTGCCCCGGTCCTCAACAATGTGATCGTCATTGCGAGCTTTATGGGCTTTGCGCCCGTGTCCGCACAGTTTGGCGAACGTGCCGGCATCATCTTGATTGCGGCCGGTACGACCCTCGGTGTCTTTGTTCAGATGGCTTGTCAGATCCCCGCGCTTGGCAAGCACGGCGTGCATCCCCATATCCATATCGACTTTAAGGACCCCGCACTGCGCCAGACGATTGCGCTCGGTATCCCGACGCTGCTCGCTACGGTGTGCATGTTTGTCTCGACTTCTATCACGAACGCTGCCGCGCTGGTGGTCCAGCCCGAGACCGGTCCTTCCGTCATCGCCTATGCGCGCCTGTGGTACACGCTGCCCTACGCGCTGATTGCCGCCTCGCTTTCGACGGCGCTCTATACCGAGCTCTCTCACGACGCACAGGAGAAGGATTACGACAGCGTTCGCACGGGCATTTCGCGTGGCGTCGCCCAGATGCTGTTCTTCCTGGTTCCGTTCGCGCTGTACCTGATTGTCTTCGCGCGTCCGCTCAACATGATCTACTGCGCTGGCAAGTTCGATGAGTCCGGCGTGGCGCTGGTGTCCGAGTTCCTTGTCTACCTGGCGTTCTCGCTGCCGCTCTACGGCGTGGTCGTGCTGATGCAGAAGAGCTTCTCTGCCTTGCTCGACATGAAGCCCTATAGCCGCTATTGCCTGTATTCCGCCATCGGCCAGGCCGGCTCGGTTCTGCTGTTTGGCGTTGTGCTGGGCTTCGGTATGCCGGCAATCGCGCTTTCGTATGTCGTCGACTACGTGATCTTGGTCGGCTGTTCGCTGTGGTGGCTGCGTCGCCGCCTGCGTGGTCTTCAGGTTAAATCCATCCTGCATGGCGGTTTCTTTGGCCTTTTGCTCGGTGGCCTGGGTGCTGCCGCAGGCGCCGGCGTCATGTGGGCGCTTGAACGCTTTGTCGGGGCACTTGGCGGCTCGATTCTGATTACTCTTGGCTACGTTTGCGTTGCGGGTGTCGTCTCGCTTGCTGTTACCTTTGGCCTTGCCGTCATCCTTAAGATGCCCGAGGTCTCGGCGCTGCTTCGTCGCAAGTAGGTGCGCGTGGCCGGTCACGACAACATTCCAACGCTTGCCGAGCAGGTTTCGCGCGTTCCCACGCAGCCCGGCTGCTACCTTTGGAAAGACGCCAAGGGCGATGTCATCTACGTGGGCAAGGCGAAAAACCTGCGCGCCCGTATGCGTCAGTACGTGACGCTGCAGGACGAGCGCCAGAAGATCCCGCTTATGATGCAGCTGGTGGCGAGCTTTGACTATATCGTGGTGGAGACCGAGCACGAGGCGTTGGTGCTCGAGCGCAATTTGATTGGTCAGTACCATCCGTACTTTAACGTCGACCTCAAGGATGACAAGAGCTACCCCTTTATCGCCATTACAAAGGGCGACCTGTATCCCGCTATCAAATACACGCGTGAGCGTCATAAGCCGGGAACGCGCTATTTTGGACCTTATACCGATAGCCGCGCGGCACGTGAGACGATAGATACGCTGCGCAAGGTTATCCCCATCTGCTCCGCATCCTGTGCGGAGTGGCGTCGTTGTCGCCGTATCGTCGAGTCCCACAAGGGCGAGGAAGACATCGTCAATATGATTTGCGCGCAAAACGGGCGCCCCTGCTTTGACTACCATGTCGGGCGCGGCCCGGGTGCGTGTGTCGGCGCGATTTCCCCGGCAGACTATGCCAAGAACGTCAAGCGCGTCGAGCGCTTTTTGTCGGGCCATCGCAAGGATGTCGTCGATGAGCTGACCTCCGAGATGACGGATGCCGCTGAGGCGCTCGACTTTGAGCGCGCGGCACGCGTCAAACGTCGTTTGGAGGTCATCAGGGGTCTGGACGATCGTCAGCAAGTCGTTTTTCCCTCCAGTGTCGATATAGATGTCATCGGTTTCTATCGCGAGGAGACCATCTCCGCCGCTTGCGTCTTCGTCGTTCGCGAGGGCCGAACAGTTCGCACCTGCGAGTTCATTCTCGACAAGGGTCTTGATGTTGACGAGGAAGAGCTCCAGTCGGGCTTTCTTAAGCGCTATTACGACGAGACGGCTGATATTCCAGCTGAGGTCAACCTTTCCGTCGAGCTTGAGGATGCGGAGGCGCTGGGGGAGTGGCTTGCGGGCAAGCGTGAGCGTTCCTGCCATCTCCATAGGCCGCAGCGTGGCGAAAAGCACCGTCTGCTCGATATGGCATCCAAAAATGCGCGCCATGCCCTCATGCGCTACATGATGCGAACGGGGTACGCTGACGACCGCACCAATCAAGCGCTCCTGGAGCTCGAAAGTGCGTTGGCGCTGCCATCGCCGCCGTTGCGTATCGAGTGCTTCGATATCTCTACACTGCATGGCACCTTTACGGTCGCCTCGATGGTGGTGTTTACCAACGGGCGCGCCGACAAGAGTCAGTATCGTCGTTTTAAAATTCAGGCCGAATTGGACGAGGCAAACGACTTCGTGTCGATGTCCGAGGTTTTGGGACGACGTTATGCTCCCGAGCGCATGGCCGACGAGCGCTTTGGCTCGCGCCCCGATTTGCTCGTTGTCGATGGCGGTAAGCCGCAATTGACCGCTGCGATCAAGCAACTTGAGGCTCTTGGGCTCGATATACCAGTTTGTGGCTTGGCAAAGGCCGATGAGGAGGTTTTCGTGCCTTGGGACGAGACTCCAGTCGTGCTGCCGACCGGGTCCGCGTCGCTCTATCTAATTAAACAGGTGCGCGATGAATCGCACCGTTTTGCCATCACGTTCCATCGCGAATTGCGCGATAAAGCCATGACGGTTTCGGTACTCGATGACGTTCCAGGCGTGGGACCCACCAGAAAACGTGCCCTTATGCGCCATTTTGGCTCGATGAAGCGTTTGCGCGCGGCGAGCGAGCAAGAGATCGCGGAAGTTCGAGGCGTTCCTGCCGATGTCGCCAAAGCGGTTCACGAGGCGCTCGTTGCATGGAATGCCGAGCGCGCCGAGGCGGCGGCAAAGCAATCCGAAAACTGAACACGCCTCTAAACAACTGATATACATGATTGCGTGATTTTCAATCATTTATTTCACGGCGATTACCAGCCGATTTCGGGTTTAATTAACGCTAAAACGTTTGACTAGCCATGGTGAACAACCCTGCTATCCAGCGGGTTGACGAAGACTGATATCTCACCTCGTCGATACATACTGTCTGGCGAATCGTTTGTCAATGAATTCGGTGAACGGTAGTAAATACCGTTCAAGCGTATGTATGTATCGGTCGCCGAGCGCGGCACCTCAGTTGGGTTCGTCGGTAGGTAAGGTATATATCGTCCGCAAGTTGCGCGGGGGCACGTCTAGGCGCTCCCGGGTAAGATTCTCTATTGATAGGAGAAGACATGGCCATCATCAACAAGGGTATGTCCAGGCGTTCGTTCCTCGGCCTCACCGGCAGCGTCGCTGCTGTCGCAGGGCTTGGTCTCACCGGCTGCGGTGGCAGCTCTAGCGACGAGGGTTCCGCTTCCGGTTCCGCCGATTCCGCCAACCGTGGCGGCGGCGTGATCACCGCTGGTTCCGCTTACGCTCCGTCCAGCTTCGACCCCGCCAGCACCGGCTCCGCTGTGGGCCTGGGTGCTAACTGGCACGTCGTCGAGGGCCTCTACGGCATCGATTACCACGACTACAGCACCTTCAACGAGCTCGCCACCGACGATCCCAAGTCTGTGGACGACACCACTTTCGAGGTCACCATCCGCAAGGGCGCCAAGTTCTCCGATGGCACCGAGGTCACCGCTGACGATGTCGTTGCCTCCTACACCGCTTGCGCCGCTTCCGCTACCTATGCTCCGTTCTTCCAGCCCTTCGAGTCCATCGAGGCCAAGGACGCCAGCACCGTGACGGTCAAGACCAAGGTCCCCAACTTCTCCCTGCTCAAGGATCGTCTGGCCATCGTCCGCGTTACCCCGGCCACCCAGACCGAGGAGGATCGCGCCAAGCAGCCGATCGGCTCCGGCCCCTGGATGTACGACTCTATCTCCGATACCGAGATCACCCTGGTTCCCAACCCCGAGTACAACGGTGAGTATGCTGCCGAGGATAAGAAGATCCAGTACAGCATCCTGACCGACCCCACCGCTCGCGTTACCGCTCAGCAGGAGGGCTCCACGCTCGTTATGGAGCTCGTTACCGCTGACGCCGTCGACCAGCTCGAGAGCGCCGGCTGCAAGATCGATAACGTTCAGGGTTTCGGCACCCGCTTCATCATGTTCAACGTCGCCAAGGAGCCTTGGAACAACGTCAAGGTCCGTCAGGCTGTCATGTATGCGCTCGACACCGAGAAGATGGTCAGCAACACCTTCGCCGGCCTTGCCACCGCTGCCAGCTGCTACCTGCCCAAGAGCTTCACCAACTATCATGAGGCTTCCACGGTGTACAAGACCGACGCCAAGAAGGCTAAGAAGCTCATCGAGGAGTCTGGCATCACCCCGGGTGCCATCACCCTGCGCACCACCGACAACGAGCAGATTAAGGGCATGGCCGCCCAGGTCAAGAACGACCTCGACGCTCTCGGCTTCGATGTGACCATCCAGACCGATACCTCGCCGGCCACCTACGCTGCCATCGACGGCGGCGAGGCCTACGATATCCTCCTTGCCCCTGGCGATCCTTCCTGCTTCGGCGCCGACCCCGACCTGCTGCTCAACTGGTGGTACGGCGACAACGTCTGGATGCAGACCCGTTGCCCGTGGAAGGAGTCCGCTGAGTGGCAGAAGCTCCACAGTCTCATGGACGAGGCTCTTGCCGCCGAGGGCGACGAGCAGCAGAAGAAGTGGAACGAGTGCTTCGACATCATTGCCGACAACGCCGTTCTGTACCCCGTTGTCCACGTCAAGACCGTCTCCGCTTCCTGGGACGATCCGTCCACTGCGCCCAACGGCGAGGCCCTCGATGGCTTCAAGGGCATCGGCACGACGAGCATGTCCTTCAGGGGCGTTGCGACCGTCAAGGCGTAAGACTCGCTTGAGTCTGTATGCAGGATGTCGGTCGTTGGGACCGTATCCTCATAGTTGAAACAAAGACCCGGGCGACCTCGATGTCGCTCGGGTCTTGTAATGAGTATCCGTACTCATATACCAGTTGGTCCTACCGACAAAAGAAAGGGGAGAGAACGTGAACAACTTGCTACGTTTGATTGGAAGGCGTCTTGTGGCGCTGCCGATCATGGCATTGGGCGTCACCGTCCTGGTGTTCTTCCTTATGTCGTTCTCCAAGACCGACCCCGCCTACACGGCGTTGGGTGACGGTGCCTCGCCCGAGGCGGTTGCCGAGTACCATGAGAAGTATGGTCTGGACGACCCCTGGCCCGTGCGCTACGTGCGCTATATGGGCGATTTGATCCATGGCGACATGGGCACCTATGGTGCTGCTCGCAACTCCGTTGCCAAGCGCATCTCCACGGCCCTGCCCGTCACGATGCAGCTGACCTTCATCGGCCTTGCCATCGGTGCGGTCGTTTCGTTTTTGCTCGGCGTCATCGCGGCACTGTATCGCGACAAATGGCCGGACCAAGTGATCCGCGTCTTTTCCATCGCCGGCTTGGCAACCCCGTCGTTCTGGCTTGCCGTTCTGTTGATCCTGCTGTTCTCTTCCTACCTTAAGGTGCTCCCGGCATCGGGTGCTCTGCCTCACTTCACCACGAATCCGGCTGGTTATCTGGGCCGCATGATTATGCCCGCCATCGCCTTGGCATTTCCGCTGACGGGCCAGATGACTCGTATCGTGCGTACCGCCATGGTCGAGGAGCTCGACAAGGACTATGTCCGTATGGCTCGCGGTGCCGGCGTTCCCGAGAAGGTCGTCGTCGGTATCAACGTTCTTCGCAATGCGCTGATCACCCCGGTCACCACCCTCGGTCTTAAGATCGGTTACCTCATGGGCGGCGCCGTCGTCATCGAGGTTATCTTCAACCTCCCCGGCATGGGCACCGCGATTCTGCAGGGCGTTCAGGGCAACGAGGCGAACCTGGTTCAGGGCGTCGTTATCGTCGTTGCTCTTGCCTTCATCATCATCAACATCGTGGTTGACATGCTCTACCTGCTCATCAACCCGCGCATCAGGACGGTGTAGATTATGGTAAAGATTCGAGAGAAGCAAACCGAGCAGCTCGAGAAGGCTGCCTCCAAGGGGCTCAAGCTCGGTGGCTGGAAGAAGATGACGCTGTCTTCTAAGATTGCCGCCGTCGTGCTGGTGCTGGTCGCCCTGACTGCGATTCTGGCGCCCCTTCTTGCCCCCTATAGCCCGGTCGAGATCTTTACGGCTCGCCAGGCTCCCGGCAACGGATTTATCTTCGGTACCGACGATAAGGGTCGCGATATTCTGTCGCGTATGCTCTACGGTGGTCGTTACTCGCTGATTATCGGCTTTGGCGCCACTGCCATGGCTCTGGTCTGCGGCTCGGTCGTGGGCGCCCTTGCAGCGGTTTCGCGCAAGGCCGTCTCCGAGACGATCATGCGTATCTTGGACATCATCATGTCCATCCCGGGCATCGCCCTCGCGGCCGTCTTCGTCTCCATCCTGGGCAACTCCGTGCCGTCGATCATCTTCGCCATCGGCTTTATGTACACTCCGCAGATTGCCCGTATCGTGCGCGCCAACATCGTGTCCGAGTACGGCGAGGACTATGTCCGCGCGGTCATCGTTTCCGGCGCCAAGGCTCCGTGGATTTTAATCAAGCATGTTCTGCGTAACTGCATCGCCCCGATCATGGTCTTCACCGTTACCCTAGTCGCCGACGCCATTATCTTCGAGGCTTCGCTGACCTTCATCGGCGCTGGTATCCAGGAGCCCACCGCTACCTGGGGCAACATCCTCGCCGACGCCCGCGGCGGCGTGCTCGCCGGCCGTTGGTGGCAGGCGTTGTTCCCGGGCCTGGCCATCATGATCACCTGCCTGGCGCTCAACATCCTCTCCGAGGGCATTACCGACGCCATGGCCGCTGCTCCCTCCGCCGCCCTGGATCCGACCGATTCCTCCAAGCGCCGCGAGGCCGACCTGCTGGTTTCCGACCCCGTTCGCGCCTACAAGGAGCAGGCCCAGTCCCTCTCCGCTCGCCTTGGAGCCCTGCGCGATGTCGAGCTCAAGCGTGACGATCGCCATGTGCCCGACGAGTCTGTCGAACCGATCCTTTCGGTCCGTGACTTCTGCATCCAGTTTGAGCACCACGGCGATATCAACGTCGTCGACCATGTCAACTTTGACGTCCGTCCTGGCCAGACTATGGGCCTGGTGGGCGAGTCCGGTTGCGGTAAGTCCATCACCACGCTGGCCATCATGGGCCTGACCGACGATGACGAACATCTTTCCGGCGAGGTCCTCTGGGAGGGCCGTGACCTGCTCAAGATGAGCAAGAAGGAGTGGTTCGGCCTGCGCGGTACCGATATCGCCATGGTCTATCAGGACGCCCTGTCCTCGCTCAACCCCTCCATGCTCATCTCTGCCCAGATGAAGCAGCTCACCAAGCGCGGCGGCACCCGCAGCGCCGAGGAACTCCTGGAGCTCGTGGGCCTCGACCCCAAGCGTACGCTCGAGAGCTACCCGCATGAGCTTTCCGGTGGCCAGCGTCAGCGTGTTCTGATCGCTATGGCCCTTACCCGCGACCCCAAGCTGGTCATCTGCGACGAGCCCACGACCGCCCTGGACGTTACCGTCCAGAAGCAGGTCATCAAGCTGCTCAACGACCTTCAGGCCAAGCTCGGCTTTGCCATGATCTTCGTCTCGCATGACCTGGCGCTGGTCGCCGAGGTCGCCCATAACATCACGGTGATGTACGCCGGTCAGGTTATCGAGCAGGCGCCCACCAAGGAGCTGCTCACCAACCCGATCCACGAGTACACCCGCGGTCTTCTGGGTTCCGTCCTGTCCATCGAGAGCGGTTCGGGCCGCCTGCACCAGGTGCCCGGCGCCGTTCCGAGCCCGCGCGATTTCCCCAAGGGCGATCGCTTCGCGCCCCGCTCGAGCCATCCGCGTATTGGCCTGGACACCCGTCCGGTCTTCAAGCGCGTGCCCGGCACCGAGCACTTCTATTCCGAGCTCCCCGACGAGGTGCTCAAGGCAAATGGTTTGACCCCTCACGCGGAGGTGATGTAGATGAGCGAGACCGCAGTCAACGGCGTCGAGCCGATCATCTTCCTTGATGACGTCCACGTCACCTTTAGGACCCGTACCGGCTCGATTCTGCACCCTAACCTGGTTCACGCCGTCCAGGGTGTAACGATTAGGCTCATGCCCGGTCAGACGATCGGCATCGTCGGCGAGTCCGGTTGCGGTAAGTCCACCACCGCCAACGTCATGTGCGGCCTGCAGGCCCCCACGAGCGGCAAGGTCTACTTTAAGGGCAAGGACGTTACCAAACGTACCGCCGAGGACCGTCGTCACATGGGCCGTGTCATCTCGGTCGTGTTCCAGAACCCGGCCACGGCACTCAACCCCCGCATGGTCGTTCGCGAGCAACTGCTCGACCCCATGCGCGTCCACAACCTGGGTACTGAGGCCGAGCAGGAGAAGCGCGTCAAGGAGCTCTTGGAGCTCACCGGTCTGCCCAGCTCCGCCGCCGAGGTTCTTCCCGGCCAGCTTTCGGGCGGCCAGCGCCAGCGCGTCGCAATTGCCCGTGCCCTGTCGCTGAACCCCGATGCCATCATTGCCGACGAGCCCACCTCGGCTCTGGACGTTTCGGTCCGCGCGCAGATTCTGAACCTGCTGACCGACCTTAAGAAGGAGCTCGGCCTGGCCATGGTGTTCATCAGCCATGACATCCAGACGGTCCGCTATATCTCTGACGACATCATCGTTATGAATGGCGGCAAGATCGTCGAGCAGGGCGAGGCCAAGCAGGTCTTCCAGCACCCCCAGGACCCCTACACCAAGATGCTGCTCGGCGCTGCGCCGTCGCTGCTGCATCCCAAGCTCGGCGAGTAGCCTCGCTTTCCCTCCCGTGCGCCCGGTTCCCTTGCCGGGCGCACCTCCGTTGCGATTTCGAAAGGTTGGGTTCACGAGCCATGCCAAGTGCTCAGGAGCTACAACATCAATTTGGTGAATATCGAGGCGCCATGCCCCGTCCATCAGATTTCGATCTCTTTTGGAATGACCGCATGGCCGAGGCCGATGCCGTCGAGCTCGACTATGCGATCGAGGCGGCATCGGTCACCGATGCCGTGACCTGCCAGCTTTTCGACCTCTGGTATACCGGCATGTGTGGCGCTCGCCTGCATGCCAAGTACCTTAAACCCGTCTCGGACGAGCCCGTGCCATTGGTACTTCAGTTCCATGGGTATCCGGGTGCAAGCCGCAGCTGGTTTGAGCAGGCGTCGTTTGCGGGCATGGGCATGGCACTCATCGCCCTCGACTGTCCCGGCCAAGGAGGTCCCTCCGAGGACATTGGTGGATTTGAGGGCACAACGGTCGCGGGCCATATCGTCGCCGGTATCGACGGTGATCCGGCCAACCTCTACTATGTCCGCTTGCACCAAGATATTCGCATCCTGTGCCGCATCGTTCGCGAGCTCGAGGGCATCGATCTTGCCCGTGTGTTTGTGAACGGCGCGTCGCAGGGTGGCGGTTTGGGCATTGCGACCTGTGCACTTAACAGCGAGCTTATCAATCGCGCCGCCATCCTCTATCCCTTCCTGTCGGATTTCCGCCTGGTCTGGGATTTGGATGCCGACGACATTGCCTACGAGGGCCTGCGCTATTGGTCTCGCTGGTTTGACGAGGACTCGACTCGTATCGACGAAGCCTATGCCAAGCTGGCGTACTTCGATTCCAAGAACTTTGCCCCTATGGTCAAATGCCCCGTGCTGTTTGGCACCGGCACAGCCGATACCGTCTGTCCGCCAGCGACGCAGTTTGCGGTCTATAACAACCTGACCTGTGAAAAGCGTCACGAGTTCTTTGAAGGCTTTGGCCACGAGGAGATTCAGGATTTTGACGATCTGATCATTCCGTTTTTCTGCAAGGGAGGGAAGGCTCATGTCTAAGTGCGAGAGCAATGTCGGCGAGCTGATTGTCCCCGACCTTGTGGGGATTCCCGGAACGGTTTCGTCAAGGCTCTCTGATTTCCGGGATTGGCGCGGTGATGCTTCTGCGGATGTTTCCGAATTAGAGATAGCCGCTTCGGACCTTGAGGTTTGCGGGCCGAGTATTACGGCGATCGATTTCGCCAATCCGTATGCCCGCTACTCCGAGGTTTCCTTTGAGCTTGGTGGCGATGTGGTCCACGCACGTTTGATCGAGCCTGCCGGTCGCGCCCGAGCATCCGAGCTTGTGCCGCTATGTCTGATGTTTCACGACATCGACCGACCCGTGCGGGGATGGCATCACATGACGAGGTTTGCGGCCATGGGATATGCCGTGCTTGCGCTGGACGATGAGGCGATTGGATCCAGCGAGCTGCAGCAGGGGATTGCCTCTCCTGCTTTTGTCAAGCGCGTCCGTTGGGGTTGCGCGATGGCGAAGGTGGCGCGCAATCTTGATGGCGTGGACCCCGACCGCATCTTTGCATGGGGCGAGGGCCTTGGCGGCGGAGTCGCGCTGGCGGTTTCTGCTCTGGACGAGCGGGGCCTCGCCTGCACGGCGGTTGCCAATCCAATTCCCGGTGGCCTCGAGGCGTTGTCGTCTCGGGTGCGTGGATCGGTGCTCATGGGCACATCGCTCATGGATGCCGTGAGCGATCCCAAGGGCCAGTTTGCCGTATTCAACGGTCTTGAGTGTGACCGGGGGCATATCATCTATGCCAAATACGCTCATGAGCGCATCAATGCGTTCGAAAACGAAGTCATCGACTTTTTTAACCAAACGTTCTACCCGTGTTCTTTGGCCTAGACGGCCTGGACACTGCCAACAAGAGTGGGTGGCATAGGGCCGCCCGCCAGACAACTAAGGAGATTCTTGTGGCAACTCAGAAATTCACCGGCGTTATCCCTCCCGTCGTTGTTCCCGATACCGAAGATCACCAGCTCGACGTTGCCTCCTTTGAGCGCAGCATCAACCGCATGATCGATGCCGGCGTCGATGGCCTGTTCTTCCTGGGCTCTTCGGGCGAGGTCGTTTTCTCCACCGATGAGCGTCGTCGCCAGATCATTGCCGAGGCCGTTCGTATCGTCGACCATCGCGTGCCCGTCCTGGTCGGCATCATCGATACCGAGACCGAGCGCATGATCGAGCACGGTAAGGTCGCTCAGGAGCTGGGCGCCGATGCGCTTGTCGCCACCTGCCCGTTCTATGCCCTGCAGGGCATGACCGAGGTCGAGGAGCACTTCCGCATCCTGCACGAGGAGCTCGACCTGCCCATCTTTGCCTATGACATTCCCGTCTGCGTTCACACCAAGCTCCCCTGGAAGCTCCTTGCCAAGCTCGGCGCCGAGGGCGTCCTTGCTGGCGTCAAGGATTCCTCGGGTGATGACATCTCGTTCCGCTACCTCGTTCAGGAGAACGAGAAGAACGGTCATCCGATGAGTATCCTCACCGGTCACGAGGTTGTCGTCGACGGCGCTTACCTCGGTGGCGCCGACGGTTCTGTCCCGGGCCTTGCCAACGTTGAGCCCGAGGGCTACGTGCGCCAGTGGAAGGCCGCTCAGGCCGGTGACTGGGCTACCGTCAAGGCCGAGCAGGATCGCCTCAACGAGATCTCCCACATCTGGGATGTCACCTCGGGCGTCCAGGGCTATGCCGGTGGCGTCGGCGCCTTCAAGACCGCTATGAACCTCATGGGCATCTTCGACAGCCCGACCATGCCGCGCCCGGTGAAGGCCATGACTGGCGAGAACGTCGAGGCTATTAAGAAGGTCCTCCAGGACAACGGTCTCCTGTAAAGCTTTCCCAGGCACCCGACCTCGCCGTTCAACCGTGTGGCCATGATCCGTTAGGTCAATGGCCACACGGTTTCTCGGCGATCTCGGGCACCTGGATAACCTTTACTGCGCTGTGACGGCTAGCCTGACGGCGCATTTCCTGTAGTTGTTTTTATCTCCTAAGGAGAGCGACATGGAGAACAAGTACGTTTGCTCCGTCGATATCGGCGGCACCAAGATTGCGACTGCCATTATGGAGTATCCGGCTGACGGCAGCGTGCCCCATCCCGTATTTGAGGCCGAGGTTCCTACCGAGGCCCAGGAGGGCGGCGAGGCTGTCTTCCAGCGTATCGAGGCGTCCATCAAGGCCGCTCTTGAGGCGAATCCCGATGTCGAGGTCCTCGGTGTCGGTATCGGTGCCGCCGGCGTCGTCGATCCCAAGACGGGCGCCATCGCGTATGCCAACGAGATTATGCCCGGCTGGTCCGGTGTTCAGTTGGGGCCGCGTCTGCGCGAGGACCTTGGTCTTCCCGTTGCCGTTGTGGGCGACGTGCAGGCTCATGCTCTGGGCGAGGCCCACTGGGGCGTCGGTAAGGGCAAGTTCTCCGTCTTGTGTCTGGGCATCGGCACGGGCATCGGCGGCGCATATGTCGAGAACGGCCGCGTGATGCAGGGCTTCCATGGTGCTGCCGGCCATATGGGCCATATCGAGTGCTCGGCTGCTGCCGGCATTCCCTGCGCCTGTGGTCGTTCTGGCCATCTTGAGTCGGTAGCCTCGGGCACCTCGATTGGCCGTATGTACGACGAGCGCTTCGGTCGAGTTGACCCCAGCCGTCCTTCGGTCGGTCGCGATGTGAACGACCTGTGCCGCGCGGGCGACGTAAAGGCGACCGAGGTTATCCATGACGCCGGCTTTGCGCTGGGCGCCAGCTTGGGCTCGCTTGCCAACATCTTGGATCCCGAGGTCATCGTGCTTTCGGGAGGTGTGATTCACCAGGGTCCCGATTGGCGCTCGCAGACGTGGAAGGACTCGGTGCACGAGGGCTATGCCAGCCAGGCGCTCGACCCGCTTCAGGACACGCCGATCCTCATCGGTTCTCTGGAGGGCGATGCTCCGCTCATCGGTGCCGCTGAGCATCTTCTTGCCTCGTTGAAGTAAACGTATCTGCTGTAGGAGCCTCCCGAGACAACACGCCTCGGGAGGCTGTTCTGAGAAAGGTTGCAGCCTTATGACCGTCGATCCTTTGATTCAATCCCTGAAGGGCAAGCTCGTCGTGAGCGTTCAGGCGTATATGGGCGAGCCGCTTCGTACGCCCGAGACCATGGCTCAAATGTCTCGCGCTTGCGAGCTTGGCGGCGCCGCCGCCATTCGCTGTCAGGGCCTTGCCGACATTGCCGCCATTAAGGGTCGCTGTGAGGTTCCTGTTATCGGCCTGTGGAAGGATGGGCACGAGGGCGTTTACATCACGCCGACGCTGCGTCACGCTCGCGCCTGCGTTGCCGCGGGTGCCGATATCGTGGCGATCGATGCCACCGATCGTCCGCGTCCCGATGGCAAGACCGTCGAGGACACCTTCCGTCCGCTGCACGAGGAGGGTGTGCTCCTGATGGCGGATTGTGCCACCATCGAGGACATTCGCCGTGCGGTTGATATGGGCTTCGACCTTGTATCCACCACGCTTTCTCATGGTGTCGCCGCCATCGACTGCACCATGGCCGATGGCCCCGATCTTCCGCTTCTGCGTCAGGCGACCGAGGAATTCCCCGGTCTTCCCATCATCTGCGAGGGCCGTGTGCACACGCCCGAGGAGGCTCGCGCCGCGATCGATGCTGGCGCTTGGGCCGTTGTCGTCGGCACTGCCATCACGCATCCCACGAGTATTACGAGTTGGTTCAAGGCTGCGCTTGAGGCGTAAGACAGGCCTCGTATCCGCTCGGGGCGGTATACTCAATATAGGCAATTGACCGCGCGGGATCCGGGTTGCTGGGTCCCGCGCTTGTTTTCGGGAGGCAACACATGCAAAAGGGAGATGCCATGGATGCGGCGGAGCGCTCGGAGCGCATCCCCGATATCGTCATCATCACCGGAATGTCCGGATCGGGCCGCACGCAGGCCATGCACGTGTTCGAGGACATGGGCTATTTTTGCATCGATAACCTGCCTCCGCGTCTGATCGCCCAGCTTGCCGAGCTCGTCGGCATCAATACGGGCGTGGGCAGGCATCTCGCCGTCACCTGCGATTTGCGTAGCCAGGGACTGTTTGACGAGTTGCTCGATGCGGTCGCCGCGCTCGAAGAACGCGAGATGAGCTGCGACATCGTGTTCCTAGAGGCTTCTGACGAGGTGCTGATCCGTCGTTATAGCGAAAACCGCCGCCGTCATCCCATTGCCAAACCGGGGGAGACTACGGCCGATGCCATTCAGCGCGAGCGCCTTCAGCTGCAGGGCGTGCGCGATCGAGCCGATATGATTATCGACACGAGCCGTCTGCGCACCTCTGCGCTGCGCAACAAGCTACGTATGGCATTTTCCGAACTGTCCGACCAACAGCTCATGGACGTCCATGTGTTCTCGTTTGGCTTTAAGCACGGCATGCCCGTCGAGGCGGACATTATGATCGACGTCCGCTTCCTGCCCAATCCGTTCTACGATCCCGAGATGCGCACGATGACCGGTCTCGATAAAAAGGTCTCGGATTTTGTTCTGGACCATCCCAAGACGCAGGAGTTTTGGAAGGCTTGGACACGGCTACTCGATACGGTGATGCCGGGCTATATCGCGGAGGGTAAACCGCAGCTTTCTATCGCCATCGGCTGCACGGGCGGACAGCACCGTAGCGTCGCCATTGCCGAGGCCACGGCCCGTTACCTGGAAGGCGCCCAGTATCACGTGAGCATCTCCCACCGCGATCTGTCGCGCGCCAACACGAAGGCATAGGCCTGCATGTCGTTTACCGCTGAGGTGCGCGACGAGCTTGCGCGCTGCGAACCCGAATGTGAATACTGCGACTTGTCGACACTTGCCGCCCTCACGCGCGTGAGTGGTACGCTCTCGCTTACCGGCTCTGGGCGGTATCGTTTGACGGTTGCGACTGAGACGGGAGCCGTCGCACGCACGATGATCACGCTGACACATCGCATCCTTAAGCTCAAAACGGAATTCACCGTTCGTAAATCGGTCTTGCATAAGGTCCGTAATTATCTCATTACCCTGCCCGATCAACCCGACCTGGACAAGGCTCTGGTGCTGCTGGGCATTCTAGACCGCAGGGGAGGGCTCGTCGCTGGTGTTCCCCGACACATCGTTGCCCGTCCCTGCTGCAGGCTTGCCTACATCCGCGGCGCGCTCATCGCGGGTGGCTTCGTGGCCGATCCGCGCGGCGATTTTCATTTGGAGATCGCGGTGCAGGGCGAGCAATATGCTAAGGGGCTTTGCGACCTGTTGGGGCAGATTGGGGTCCATGCTCGTGTTAATGCACGGCGGGGGTCATATGCCGTGTACATTAAGAGCGCCGAGGAAATCGAGCATCTATTAAAGCTGATTGGTGCCAAGCGCAGCGTTGCCGAGATTGAGGAGGCGCGCGCGGTCAAGTTGGTTAAGAACGATGTGAACCGTCGCGTGAACGCCGAGCTCGCCAACCAGACCAGAAGCGCCGGTGCTGCCCAACATCAGCTTGCGCTTATCGATGAGCTCGAGCAGCGCGGCCTTCGCGATGCGCTTCCGGATGCCTTGGCGGTCTTTTGCGACCTGCGCGAGCGCTATCCCGATCTGTCGCTGCGTGATTTAGGGGAGATGGCTGACCCTCCCTTGTCGAAGTCGGCCCTCTACCATCGTGTTTTACGTCTTGAAAAGCTCATTGAAGCAAACAAGTAGTTTAAAGTATTGACGTATATACGGATTTAGCTGCTATTTTATTCTTTAAAACGTTTTAACGTAAATTTGATTTTCAATTTCGAGCATTCTCGTGAAATTCAAGTCAAAAAAAAGGTATATTAGGCGAGTGGTTAGTTTGTGGGCCTCAACGGCGGGCGCTGTAGCTTGCGGGGGCCTTACGAAAGGAGACACAATGGCAGTAAAGGTTGCTATTAACGGCTTCGGTCGCATCGGTCGTCTGGCTTTCCGTCAGATGTTCGGTCATGAGGGCTCCGAGATTGTCGCTATCAACGACCTCACCTCTCCCGATATGCTCGCTTACCTGCTGAAGTACGACTCCACGCAGGGCAACTACGCTCGCGATCACGAGGTCGTTGCTGGCGAGGATTCCATCACCGTTGACGGCAAGGAGATCAAGATCTACAAGGAGGCCGACGCCAACAACCTGCCTTGGGGCGACCTCGACGTCGACGTCGTTCTCGAGTGCACCGGCTTCTACACCAGCAAGGCTAAGGCTCAGGCCCACATCAACGCTGGCGCCAAGAAGGTCGTCATCTCCGCTCCGGCCGGCAGCGATCTGCCCACCATCGTGTACAACGTCAACCACGAGACGCTGACCGCTGAGGACAACATCATCTCCGCTGCTTCCTGCACCACCAACTGCCTCGCCCCGATGGCCAAGGGTCTGAACGACTTCGCTCCCATCGTGTCCGGCATCATGACCACCATTCACGCCTGGACCGGCGACCAGATGCCGCTCGACGGCCCGCAGCGCAAGGGCAACAAGCGTCGTAGCCGCGCCTGCGCCGTCAACATCGTCCCCAACACCACCGGTGCTGCCAAGGCTATCGGCCTGGTTCTCCCCGAGCTCAACGGTAAGCTCATCGGTGCCGCCCAGCGCGTCCCGACGCCGACCGGCTCCATCACCAACCTCTACGCTGTCGTTGACAAGAAGGTCACCGTCGACGAGGTCAACGCCGCTATGAAGGCCTACGCTTCCACCATCTCCGAGACCTTCGGTTACAACGAGGACGACATCGTCTCCACCGACATCATCGGCGAGACCCACGGCTCCATCTTCGACGCCACTCAGACCATGTGCTCTGACCTCGGCAACGGCCAGACCCTCGTTCAGGTCACCTCTTGGTACGACAACGAGAACTCTTACACCTCTCAGATGGTCCGCACCATCAAGTACTTCGAGAAGTTCGTTGCTTAATTTAGCTTTTAGCGAATAGCTCGTTGAGCGTCTAAAGAAGGGCGCGGCCTTATAGGGCTTACACCCTAGGGTCGCGCCCTTTTTATAGGAAATCGTCTGCCGTAATGGGAGGCAGACACGTACGAAAGGTAGAAGCAAACATGGCCTTTACCAAGAAGACCGTCCGCGACATCGATGTCGACGGCAAGCGCGTTCTCGTCCGCGTTGACTTCAACGTGCCTATCAAGGATGGCGTCGTTGGCGACACCACCCGCATCAAGGCTGCCCTGCCCACCATCAACTACCTCGTTGAGCACAACGCTCGCGTCATCCTCATGAGCCACCTCGGCCGTCCCGAGGGCACCGGCTTCCAGCCTGAGCTCTCCCTTGAGCCTGTCGCCAAGAAGCTCGCTGAGCTCTCTGGTCTCGATGTTGCCTTTGTCGCCGACACCTACGGCGAGAAGGCTGCTGAGGCTGTCGCCGCCGTCGAGCCGGGCAAGGTCCTCGTTCTCGAGAACGTCCGTTTCGACAAGCGTGAGAAGAAGAACGATCCCGAGATCGCCAAGAAGCTCGCTTCCTATGGTGACGTCTTCGTTCTCGATGCCTTCGGCACCGCTCACCGCGCCCAGGGTTCCGTCGTGGGCCCCGCCGCTTACCTGCCTGCCGTCGCCGGCTTCCTGCTCGAGAAGGAGGTCGACACGCTGACCGGCATCTTCGCCGAGCCCGAGCGCCCCTTCGTCGCTATCGTCGGCGGTTCCAAGGTTTCTTCCAAGATCGGCGTTCTCGATCACCTCATCGACTCCGCTGACACCCTGATCATCGGTGGCGGCATGGCCTACACCTTCTTCCTGGCTCAGGGCCTGACCGTCGGTCAGTCCCTCAAGGAAGAGGACTGGGTCGAGCGCGCCGGCGAGATGCTCAAGAAGGCCGAGGAAAAGGGCGTCAAGATCCTGCTCCCCATCGACAACCGCGTTGCCGATCACTTTGGCGAGGACGCTGTCCCCGAGGTTGTCGCTTCCGACGCTATCCCCGACGATCGTGAGGGCATGGACATCGGCCCCAAGACCGAGGAGCTCTACGCCGAGGCCGTCAAGGGCGCCAAGACCGTGTTCTGGAACGGCCCCATGGGCGTCTTCGAGTTCGACAACTTCGCTCACGGCACCCAGGCTATCGCCGAGGCCGTCGCCGAGGCCGACTGCACCTCGATCATCGGCGGTGGTGACTCTGTCGCGGCTGTCAACAAGTTCAACCTGGCCGACAAGATGAGCTGGATCTCCACCGGTGGTGGCGCTTCCATGGAGCTCGTCGAGGGTAAGGCCCTGCCCGGAGTGGAGGCGCTTCTCGATGCCTAATCGCACCCTTCTTATCGCTGGTAACTGGAAGATGAACAACGACGTCGCCGAGGCCGCCAAGCTCGCCGACGAGCTGGCTCAGGCTCTGCCCGAGGTTCCGGCTGGCGTCGAGGTGCTCGTCTGCCCTCCGACCATTGACATCACCACGGTTCATGACCGCATTCAGGCTGCCCCCATCGCCCTCGGTGCACAGAACGTGTACTGGGAGGCCAAGGGTGCCTTCACCGGTGAGTCCTCTTGCGACATGCTCAAGTCCGCTGGCTGCACCTACTGCATCATCGGTCACTCCGAGCGTCGCGACTACTTCCACGAGACCGACGAGGACCAGAACAAGAAGGCCAAGGCCCTCGTTGCCGCCGGTCTTGTTCCCGTCTTCTGCTGCGGCGAGTCCCTCGAGGTCCGCGAGGCTGGCACCTATGTCGAGCACGTCGTGAACCAGGTCAAGGCTGGCCTTGCTGGTCTTGAGATCACCTGCCCCAAGCAGGTCGTCGTCGCCTACGAGCCCATCTGGGCTATCGGCACCGGCAAGACCGCTACCGCCGAGGACGCTCAGGAGGTCTGCGGCGCTATCCGTGAGACCCTCAAGGAGATGTTCGGCGAGGAGCTCGCTAACGGCATCCGCGTTCTCTACGGCGGTTCCGCTAAGCCCGGCAACATTGCCGAGCTCGTCGCCAAGCCCGACGTTGACGGCGCCCTCGTGGGCGGCGCTTCGCTCAAGGCTGCCGACTTCGCCTCTATGGTCGTCAAGGCAGGCGAGTAGGACATATGGCACAGCGTCATCTTCCTGCACTCCTGATCATCATGGATGGCTGCGGCCTTGCTCCGGCTGATGGCGAGAACGCCGTCGCCGCTGCCAAGACGCCCTTCCTTGATAGCCTGTACGAGAAGTATCCTCACACCACGCTCGGTGCTTCGGGCGAGGACGTGGGCCTTCCCGACGGTCAGATGGGCAACTCCGAGGTGGGTCACCTCAACATCGGTGCCGGTCGCATCGTGTTCCAGGAGCTTTCGCGCATCAACAACGCCATCAAGGACGGCTCCATCGCCAAGAACGAGGTCTTCGTCAAGGCTATGGACGACGTCAAGGCCGAAGGCAAGACCCTGCACCTCATGGGCCTTATGAGCCCTGGCGGTGTTCATTCTCACATGAACCACGTCGAGGCTCTGGTCAAGATGGCTGCCCAGCATGGCGTCAAGACCGTTCGCGTCCACGCCTTCATGGATGGCCGCGACGTCGACCCGCAGTCCGGTGCCGGCTACATGAGCGAGTTCTGCGCCTTCCTGGCTAAGATCTCCGAGGAGACCGGTTGCGACGCTCGCGTTGCCACCGTTTCGGGCCGCTATTGGGCTATGGACCGCGACAACCGCTGGGAGCGCATCCAGCGTGCCTACGACGTCATGGTCAACGCGTCCGATGCCGATACCGACCCCGTTGCCGGTATCAAGGCCTACTACGAGAAGGATCCGCGCGGCGACGAGTTCGTCGAGCCCTTCGCTGCCCACAACGAGGGCATTCACGAGGGCGACGCGGCCATCTTCTTCAACTTCCGTCCCGACCGCGCTCGTCAGATGACTCGCGTGTTCACGGACAAGGAGTTCGACGGCTTTGAGCGCGAGCAGATTAAGCTCTCGCACTTTGTGACGATGACCGAGTATGATCCGACGTTTGACGTCGAGGTCGCCTTCCCCAAGACGTTCCCCGAGAACGTCCTGGCCGACGTTATCGCCGCCAATGGCCTGAAGCAGCTGCACACCGCCGAGACCGAGAAGTACGCCCACGTGACGTTCTTCCTCAACGGCGGCATCGAGGAGCCCAAGGAGGGCGAGGAGCGCGTGCTCGTCGCTTCCCCCAAGGTCGCTACCTACGATCTGCAGCCCGAGATGAGCGCTCCCGAGGTTACCGAGAAGCTTGTCGCCGCTATCAACGAGGATCGCGCTGATTTCTACATCGTGAACTTCGCGAACTGCGACATGGTTGGTCACACCGGTGTATTCGACGCCGCCGTTAAGGCCGTCGAGGCTGTTGACGATGCTCTGTCCAAGGTTGTCCCGGCGATTCTCGCCAAGGGCGGCTTTGCGCTGATCACCGCCGACCACGGTAACGCCGACCACATGTTTGACGTCGCTTCCGATGGTTCCAAGCATCCGTTCACGGCTCACACTACCAACCGCGTGCCGTTCATCATCGTTGATGATAAGGCCAAGCTCACCGGTATCGAGGACGGCCGTCTCTCCGATATCGCTCCGACCATGCTCACCATGGCTGGTCTTGAGCCTTCCGCCGAGATGACGGGTCGCGTGCTCGCCACCGAGGCCTAATAGAAAACAAATACCGTTTTCTAGTAAGGGGGTTGTCCACAACCGGACGACCCCTTTTTTGGTATTTCTGCCATTTCTACCCCGTCCCTAAATGGCGGATGGGGGAGTGTTGGAGGTTGTGGTACAGTACTGGAGTTTAAATTGTTCTATTAAGGAGCTTATCTATGGGTCCGTTCCAGATTCTTCTGTTTGTCGTTTGGGCTATCTCTGCCGTGGCGCTGACGATTCTCGTCCTGATGCACTCCGGTAAGGGTACCGGCGTTTCGGATATGATCGCTAGCTCGCTGTATAACTCCAGCTCTGCCACGGGCGTCATGGAGCAGAACCTCGATCGCCTGACGGTAATTATGGCCGTCGTTTTTGCTGTGTGTGTCGTTCTGTGCATGTTCTTCTTCCCGCAGGGCATCGTCGGCTACTAAGCATCGGCGTATATACGTTTGTAAAGGGTCCCGCATGTGCGGGGCCCTTTTTGTTTACAGACTTGTAATAGAGTCAAAATATCCCCACATACTTCGCCTAACTAAAGAAATTCTCGACCGTTAACCGGAATTAGCGCCATATTGTGCATAAAATGCGCTACTGTATTGCGAAACGTTGGTCCGCACTGCATAACCAGCCATAACGGCGGACCGCGTTTGAATGGTTCGATCGGGCTGTCTCGACGTTGCCCGGCCGAATTCACTTTGTCCTATCTCATAAGGAGGATGGCATGGCTGATTCTATGTTCCACCAGCCCGTTATGGGTCGTCGCGCCTTTGTTGGCGGCACCCTCGCTGCGAGCTCCATGGCTTTTCTTGCCGCATGCGGCAAGAAGGGCGGCGACGCTTCCGGTTCTGAGTCCGGTTCGACGCTGAACTTCTACATCAACAACCCGGTCTGCATCGACCCCTACAACGTCCAGGAGGATCAGGGCACTCAGGTCGAGTACCAGCTCTTCGACGCTCTGACGGAGTACGATAACGAGAAGGGCGAGATCGTTCCGCTGGCTTGCGAGTCCTTCGAGGCTAACGACGACGCCACCGAGTTCACCTTCAAGATCAAGAAGGCCAAGTTCCACAACGGTGACGACGTTACTTCCAAGTCCTTCAAGCTCGGTTGGGAGCGCCTGGTCAACACCAAGTCGGCCATCGCTACCGAGTATGGTCCTTCCGAGGTCTCCTACCACCTTTCCATGGTCGAGGGCTATGATGATCTGCTTGCCGGTAACGCTACCGAGCTGTCCGGCGTTACCTGCCCGGATGACGAGACCCTCGTCGTCAAGCTGACTTCCGCCTACGCCGACTTCCCGTTCGTCGCCTCTCACCCGGCTCTGTCCCCGGTTCCCGAGTGCGCCGAGTCCGATGTCAAGAGCTTCTACCTTGCCCCGGTCGGTAACGGCCCGTTCATGATGGACGGCAAGTGGGAGGATGGTCAGGAGATCAACCTCAAGAAGTTTGACGATTACTATGGCGACAAGGCAAAGATCGACGCCATCCACTTCCAGGTCATCAAGGACGTGGAGACCGCTTACAAGGAGTTCCAGGCCGGCAACCTCGATGTCTGCGACGTTCCCGTTGCTCAGATCGACGCCGCCAAGAAGGACCGCGGCGAGTCCAAGGATGGCTACACCATGGGTGACGGCGAGCGCATGCTGCTCGGCTCCGAGCCTTCCACGTACTATCTGACGTGCAACACCACGGCCGAGCCGTTCAACAACGCTGACCTGCGCAGGGGCATCTCCCTGGCTATCAACCGTGAGGCCATCTGCAAGACCATCTTCAAGGGCACCCGTACCCCCGCTGACGGCATCGTTCCTCCGGGAATTGCCGGCTACAAGGAGGGCGCATGGGAGTTCTGCGCCTATGACGTCGACAAGGCTAACGAGTACCTCGACAAGGTCGCTCCCGCTGGCGCTAACGGCGATCGTGGCATCAATGTGACCCTGTCCTACAACCAGGACGGTGGCCACAAGGAGATCATGGAGTCCATCATCGGCGACCTCGCCAAGGTGGGCGTCACCGCCGTCTCCGATACTCCCGAGTGGTCTGCCCTGCTCGAGCAGTATCAGAACTTCAACTATCAGTTCGGCCGTCTGGGCTGGATCGCCGATTACCCGATCATGGACAACTTCCTGTACCCGCTGTTCCACTCCGACTCCCTCGGTGGCGACAACCGCTCTGGTTACAACAACCCCGAGTTCGATGCCAAGGTCGATGAGGCCCGTGCCACGGTTGACGACGACGAGCGCATCGCCAAGATGCAGGAGGCTGACGCTATGGTCGCCGCTGACTGCCCGGTTATCCCGGTGATGTTCTACACGCACACCATCGTCGGCTCCGATCGCGTCAAGTACCTCTATGTCGATCCGCAGAAGCACGCCGATCTGGGTACCGCTGAGCTCGCCTAAGAGTTTTGCAGCTTCCATGAGGGTCAAGTATTTACGTAGACCTCATGGGAAACATACAGTTCTCCCTAACCTGGGGTAAACTGGCTGATGGTAATTTTGGGATGCCGGTCTGGCGATCGGCATCCCATTTAGGTTAATCCCTAGATAGGGGAGTGGTATGGGTAAGTACATCGTTAAACGTGTGCTTCAGTTCATCCCGGTATTTTTGGGCGTTACGTTGATTCTGTTCGCCCTCCAGAATATTGTGCCGGGAGACCCGATCAAGCTGATCGGTGGAGACAAGGCTCTGTCCCCCGAGGTAGAGCTTCAACTTCGCGTGCGCTATCACCTGGTCCAGGCGGACGAGGACGGCAACGCGATCCTTGACGAGAACGGCGATCCCGTTCCAACGTCGCTTGTGGACCAATACTTGAATTACATGAATGGTCTGCTTCATGGCGACCTGGGCAATTCGTATCAGCGCAAGCTGCCGGTTGCGGAAATCTTTGCCCAGAAGTATCCGTATACGGTTAAACTCGCCGCGTGCGCCATTGTGCTCGAGGCAATCATGGGTATCGGTGCGGGTATCATTTCGGCGGTAAAGCGCTATTCCTTCTGGGATATTTTGGTAACGCTGACCACGTCGATCCTCGTTGCCGTTCCTGCATTCTGGCTCGGTATGCTGCTGCAGCTGTTCTTTGGCGTCATCCTTAAGGATGCCACCGGCGGCGCATTCTCCATGCCGATCTCGGGTGCCGGCGGCTCCAGCTCTCAGTATCAGGATTGGATGCACTATGTGCTTCCGACCATTACGCTGGCTTCGGTTTCGACCGCCTATGCTGCCCGCATCATGCGCTCGCAGCTACTCGACGTCATGAATCAGGATTACATCCGCACGGCAAAGGCCAAGGGTCTCTCCAATCGCGCGATCATCGTCAAGCATGCGCTTAAGAATGCACTCATCCCCGTTGTTACCTATATTGGTGTCGACTTCGGCGGCATGCTTTCGGGCGCCATCCTGACCGAGACGGTCTTTAACTGGCCCGGTATCGGCTCTGAGGTCTACCGCGCCATTAGCATGCGCGACTGGCCCATCGTTATGGGCGGCGTTACGCTCATTGTTGTCGTCGTTATGGTGATCAACCTTCTCGTCGACATTAGCTATGCATTCCTCGACCCGCGTATCCGCCTCGGCGGTCCGTCGGATAAGGCCTAAGGGAGGTACGTCTCATGCAGGAAACTGATTCTCAGTCTCAGGAGCAGGCTACCGCCACTAAGGCCGCATCTGCTCCCGCCAAGTCCCGCACGCTGTGGGGCGACGCTTTCAAGCGTCTTCGCAAGAATAAGCTCGCCGTTATCGGTATCTGCTGGATTATCATCGTCGTTTTGGTTGCCTTGACCGCAGACCTGTGGGCTAAGCCCTGGCTCGGGTCGCCGACGGCTTCTGACTCGACGACCATGGCCGAGACTTCGCTGCTGGCTCCGTGTGCCGAGCACCCGTTTGGTACCGACGCCCTTGGCCGCGACATTCTCGTCCGAGTTATCTACGGCGCGCGCGTTTCGCTTTCCGTCGGTATTATGGCCACCGCCATCTCCACGGTGATCGGTCTGATCATGGGCGCCCTGGCCGGTTTCTATGGCGGCATCTGGGATACGATCATCATGCGCTTCGCGGATATCTTCCTGGCGTTCCCGTACGTGCTGTTCGTTGTCGCCATGATCGCCGTTATCGGCCGTGGTCTTCAGAACGTCTTTATCGCCATCGGTATTCTCGGCTGGCCCTCGATTGCGCGCGTCTTCCGATCCGCGATCCTGACGGTCAAGGAAAACGACTATGTTGACGCTGCGCGCGCGATGGGCGCATCCGATGCTCGTATCGTCGTGCGTCACATCTTCCCGAACTCCGTCGCCTCCATCGTGGTCTACGCGACCATGAACATTGGTGGTGCCATTTTGACCGAGTCCGCTCTGTCCTTCCTCGGCATGGGCGTTATTCCGCCTACGCCTTCGTGGGGCTCCATGATTCAGGACGGTCAGCAGTATCTTCTGACTGCTCCCTGGATGATGATCATGCCCGGTCTGGCAATTCTCTCGACGGTGCTCGCCTTCACCCTGCTGGGTGACGGTCTGCGCGACGCCCTCGACGTCAAGATGAAGGACGCATAAGGATGAAGAAGAACAAGAACTATGTGGACCTGAAGGACCAGCCGGTTCCCGAGGGCCAGCATCTGCTCGAGGTCGATGACCTTAAGATGTATTTCCACACCGAGGATGGCGTGGTTCGCGCTGTCGACGGTGTGTCCTACACGCTCGATCGCGGCGAGACCCTGGGCGTCGTCGGCGAGTCCGGCTCGGGTAAGTCCGTGACCGCCATGACCATCATGGGCCTTATCTCGATGCCTCCGGGAAAGATTGAGGGCGGTGACGTTCGCTATCGCGGTCGTTCTATCCTTGAGATGACCGAGGAAGAGATGCAGCACATTCGCGGTAACGATATCGCGATGATCTTCCAGGATCCTATGACCTCCCTTAACCCGGTCTATAAGATCGGTAAGCAGGTGGGCGAGGGCCTTCGTCTGCATCGTGGCTACTCCAAGCAGGAGGCGCTCAAGCGCGCCACCGAGCTCTTGGACCTCGTGGGTATTCCCGAGCCCGAGAAGCGCGTCAACGAGTATCCGCACCAGTTCTCCGGCGGTATGCGTCAGCGTGTCATGATTGCCATGGCTCTTGCCTGCGATCCCGATATCCTGATTGCCGACGAGCCCACGACTGCCCTGGACGTTACCATTCAGGCTCAGATTATTGAGCTTATGCAGGAAATGCAGGAGAAGAACGGCAACGCCATCATCATGATTACCCATGACCTGGGCGTTGTCGCCGATATGGCCGACAAAATCATGGTTATGTACGCCGGCCGTCCTGTCGAGTTCGGTACTGCTGAGGAAATCTTCTACGAGAGCCGCCACCCCTACACCTGGGGCCTTATCCGCTCCATCCCGGAGCAGGCCATCGAAGAGAAGAAGCCTCTTACGCCGATTCACGGCAACCCGCCTTCGCTCATGAACTTGCCTGAGGGCTGCGTCTTCTCTCCTCGTTGCCCCTATGCGACGGACAAGTGCCGCAGGCAGCGCCCCGAGCGCGTTGTTACCGAGTCTGGCCATTACTCTGCGTGCCACTACTCCGGTGACCCCGAGTTCCTCAAGAACGCTCCTGAGACGTCCCGTACGCGCAAGGATTCCAAGAAGGGAGGCGAGGCGTAAATGGCAGACAATAATGAGCGTACTCCGCTGCTGAAGGTTGAGCACCTCTCTAAGGAATTCCCCGCCGAGTCCGGCATGTTCGCCAAGCGCTTTTCCAAGCGCGTCGTCTCTGCTGTGAACGACATCTCATTTGAGATTTATCCTGGCGAGACCTTTGGTCTGGTTGGCGAGTCTGGTTGCGGTAAGTCCACCACGGGTCGCACCATCATGCGTCTGACCAAGCCGACTGCCGGTAAGGTGTTCTTCCAGGGCAAAGATGTTGCCGAGATGAGCAAGCACGAGATCAAGGATATGCGTCGTGAGATGCAGTTTATCTTCCAGGATCCTTATGCATCGCTGAACCCTCGTATGACCATCGGCGAGATCGTCTCCGAGCCCATGACCATTCACGGCGTGGGTACCAAGGAAGAGCGTATCGAGCGTGTCCGCGAGCTTCTCGACGTCGTCGGACTGAACCCCGAGCACATCAACCGCTATCCGCACGAGTTCTCGGGCGGCCAGCGCCAGCGTGTCGGCATTGCCCGCGCCTTTGCGCTCAAGCCCAAGCTGATTATCTGCGATGAGCCCGTCTCTGCGCTTGACGTATCCATTCAGGCCCAGGTTCTGAACCTTCTTAAGGAGCTCCAGGACAAGTTCGGTACGGCTTATCTCTTCATTGCTCACGACCTCTCTGTCGTGCAGCACATTTCTGATCGCGTTGCCGTTATGTATCTGGGCAAGATGGTCGAGGTTTCGGACTGGAAGACGCTCTACAGTGAGCCGCACCACCCGTACACGCAGTCGCTGCTGTCTGCCGTGCCGGTGCCCGATCCGGATATCCAGAAGACCCGCAAGCGCATCATTCTCGCTGGCGATCCGCCGTCGCCGCTGGATCCGCCGACCGGTTGCCGTTTCCACACGCGCTGCCCGATCGCGCAGGGCATCTGCTCCGAGAAGCTTCCCGAGTTTAAGGAAGTCGCACCGGGTCACTGCTGCGCCTGCCACTTCGCCGAGCCGTTCCCGATCAAGGAATCGCACATCGACCTGTAGTCGGTGTTCTCGTTCGGGCCCGCCCTGGTGTTGCTTTTCAGAACGTCCTCGGACATGTCGGAAGCCCCGCTGCGCGCTACGCGCTGCGGGGCTTCCTCCGTCCTGACGCTCCTATTTGGCAAGGTGTTTTTTAGAATCCATTTTGCGCTCGGC
>CAJMMA010000012.1 GCA_905214435.1 uncultured bacterium | reverse complement strand
GCATCGAGCCGCCGCTCGACCCCATCATGGGCATCATCTTCCTGCCCCTGCCGGTTATCCCGACGCTCCGCATCCGCCCCGAGGGCATGTTCGACGTTACAACCTTCACCTACGCCGACTAGTCATCGGGGTGGCGTGTCGCCTGACGCCGCGACCGTGAGACCTCTGGCATGTGTGAGCTATTTGCCAGGTCCTTGTAACGTTTACGCCCGCGGAGTCTTATTTGAGCTCCCTTTGGGTACGTTGGAATCGGATACACGTTCGATTCCAACAAGCCCGAAGGGAGCTTTTCTATGTTTAAACTGATTGCATCCGATATGGACGGCACACTGCTTGACGAAAACGGCCAGGTGCCTCCCGAGACCTACGAACTGATTCTGGCGCTACACGAGCATGGCGTGCATTTCGCCGCATCGTCAGGTCGTCGCTACGATCGCCTGTGCGAGTTCTTTGCGCCCGTTCGCGACAAGATGGACTTTGTCGCCGCTAACGGCGCCCAAGTCTACGCCGACGGTAAGATGGTAGACCGTGAGGTGTATTCCCACCTGGCGATTCGAAGGCTCGCCCAAGCCGTCAGGACGTTTCCTAATCTGCATCTTGCGCTCTTTGACCGAACCAAGTCCTTCCTGCTCGATGACGAGTGCAAGTTCGTGCGTGAGGTCGATAAGGACCTTCCCAATGCCGAGCGTATTTGGGAGCTGCCCGATCCCAGCGTAAATATCATCAAAGCGAGTATCTTTTGCGACGACAGTGCGGTTATGGACAGTGCGTACGTGCTACAGCGCGAACTTGGTCAGCTCTTTACTTTTGCGCCTTCGGGCAACGCGTGGATCGATGCCATGCAGCCCGGTGTGTCGAAGGCCTCGGGTATCGCGCAGCTCGCGGAGCATTACGGCATTGGTCGCGACGAGGTCATGGCGTTTGGCGACTCGATGAACGACTACGAGATCATTCGCTTTGTCGGCACGGGCTGCGCGATGGAAAACGCGCGCCCCGCGCTTAAGGCGGTGGCCGATCGCGTGGTGGGTTGTAACCGCGACCACGCCGTCCAGCAGGAGCTCCGTCGCGTGCTGGAGAGTCTCTCCTAATCCGGCAGATGGGGACGTTCCTTTTCTGCCGACAGTGGGGGACAGTCCTTGCAGCTTTTTGCGAAGAGTGTCCCCAGTGACTAGTCGTTTAAGAACGTCCCCAATGACTGACCAATGACTAGGCGAGGGCGGTCATGATGGTGCGGGCGACGCCGTCGTGGTCGTTGTCGTATTCGGTGATGGCGTCGGCGGCCTCGCGATCTTCGGGCTCGGCGTTGATCATGGCCATGCCATGGCCCGCTGCCTGCAGCATGGGGATGTCGTTGATGTTGTCGCCGAACGCCCAGGCGTCGGCGAGACGCTCGCCCAGATGCTCACACAGCCACGTGAGGGCCGTTCCCTTGGTGGCGCCTTCGCCCATAACCTCGATATTCATGGCGTACGAACGCGTGACCTCAATGCCTCCGAGCGTGTCGAGCGCCGCCGCGATGGCGTCGCGATCGGTGGGGTCGTGCCAGTACATGGCGATGCGTTCGAGCGTCTCGACCTCGTCGATCTTGCTGTCGATATCCATGTCGATCGGTGTTCGTGTGCGCTTGAGCGAAGCCGCGATGTGAGGATCGCCGCCGCAGAATTCGTCCAGGCGCGTGTAGAGCGAGCGGGGGAGGAAACACTGCCCGTCCGCGAAGATATCGAAGGTGACGTCATGGCCGGTGGCAATGCTATGGACGTGGTGGGCGATGGCGCGGTCGAGCGGTCGGCTCAAAATGCGCGTAGCACGTGAGGCATCGGTGGGCGTATCGTCGTCGAGCTGCCAGACGCTGGCACCATTGGCGCAGACCGCGTAGTGCACGGCGGGATGGGCGAGGATGGGCTCAAAGACGCCTGACAGTGGACGGCCTGTGCAGGGCACAAACTCAATACCGCGGCGCGCAAGCTCGTCGAGCATCGCCCAGGTGGCGTCGCTCATCTGCTTATCACTCGTCAGCAGCGTTCCATCCATATCGGAAAAAATAATCATTCGATGCAGCCCTTTCTGCTGGCATAAAAAGCGTGGCCGAGGGCGGCGATGCCCTGGCCACGCTCGAGTTCTATAACGGTCCGCGTCCTAGCGGTCAGCGAGCGGCTTGTACTCCAACGGCTCGATAACCGGGCGATACGCGGGACGGATGATGCGGTGCGCGCAGAAGAGCTCTTCCATGCGGTGCGCCGACCAACCGGCCATGCGGGCGACGGCGAACAGCGGCGTAAAGAGCGTCTCGGGCACGCCGAGCATCTTGTAGATAAAGCCCGTGTACAGGTCGATGTTGGCGCAGATGGGCTTGGTCATGCCGTGGTCGCGCATGACCTGGGGTGCCAGGCGCTCGATGCGCTCGATGAGCGCGAACTCATCGCCCAGGTCCTTCTTGGCGGCAAGCGTGCGCGCGTAACGGCGGCAGACCTCGGCGCGCGGGTCGCTGAGCGTATAGACGGCGTGGCCCATACCGTAGATGAGGCCCGTGCCGTCGAAGGCCTGCTTGTCGAGGATCTTGCCCAGGTAGGCTGCGACCTCGTCCTCGTCCTCCCAGTTGGAGACATGCGCGCGGATGTCCTCGTGCATGGACACGACCTTGGCGTTGGCACCGCCGTGGCGCGGGCCCTTGAGCGAGCCGATAGCCGCGGCGTAGGCGGAATACGGGTCGGTGGCCGAAGACGACAGCACGCGGCAAGCGAAGGTGGAGTTGTTGCCGCCGCCGTGCTCGGCATGCAGCATGAGCATCACGTCGAGCAGCATGGCTTCGTCGCGGGTGAACGCCATGCCACCGCGCAAGACCTGTAGGATGGTCTCGGCGGTGGAGAGACCGGGCGTGGGGTGCGGCACGTGAACCTCGGAGCCGCGAAGCTTGGCGACCGAGGCCATGTGTGCGAAGGCGGCGATGCGCGGGAGACGTGCGAGCATGGAAATGGCGACGTCGATTTCGTGCTCGGGCGTGATCACGTCTGGTTCGGCATCGAAGGCGTAGAGCAACAGTACGGCGCGCTGGAGCACGTTCATGATGCTCGACGACACCGTGGTCATAGGGAACTCTTTAACGTACTCGTCACTCAGGTGTCTAAAGGCGCCCAGGCGCTCGCAAAAGCCGTCGAGCTCTTCCTTGTTGGGCAGCGAACCCGTGATAAGCAGATAGGCGACTTCCTCGTAGCCGTAGCGATTCTCGGCCTGGGCATTGTTGACCAGATCCTCGATGCTGTAGCCGCGAAGCGTGAGCTTGCCCTGATCGGGCACGACCTTTCCGTCGACCTTGTTGTAGCCGTGCACATCCGAGATACGAGTGAGGCCCGCGACCACGCCCGAGCCGTCGGCATTGCGCAGGCCGCGCTTGACATTGTGCTCTTCGAACAAGCCCTCGTCATAAGGGTCGGTCGGCAGGCCGTGGTAGAGGTTTTCGCTTTCGGGCGAAATCTGACGGCTCGCCTCGTAATCCAGAACCAGGCGGCTCAAGTGGTCATCGAAGCGGTAATAGATTTTCTTGGCGTCGTAGGCCATGCGCGCTCCTCTCCGGGCCGCATCGGGGTGACTTGCATGGGCATGCGCGCGTCAGGCTATCCCCAGCGGCTTGCTCGCTACAGGCGGTACATAAAGTTGAAGACGTCCTCGCGCTGGATGGACACGTTGACGCCCGAAAGCTCGCCGGCCTCGGCCAGCGCCTTCTGCAGCTCGGCGAAGTCGAGCTTGGACTCGGCGGTATCGGCCAGCATGGTCATGGTGAAGATGTCCTCGATAATGGACTGCGTGATGTCGCGGATGTCGACGTTGGCCTCGCCTAGGACACGGGTGACGCCGGCGACGATGCCGGGGCGGTTCTTGCCAAGGACGGTGATGACGATACGGGAGGACGAGATCTCGGCCATGGGAAACCCTTTCGCGTGATTGCGGCGCGCGCGGGGCGCTCCGCTACGGTACAGTGTTCATCATTGTACCTGTCTGGCGCAAAAAAGGCGCGCTCGCTGCGGCGTTACATGCCTGCAACATGAGCGTAAGGGGGAAGGCCGCACGGGGAAGAGCCGTCTGGCGCGTGTCCGGCTCGTGTTGGGTTGATTTCCGATCTCAGCCGAACACATTGAGCGGACAGGCCGTTCCCGCAGTCAGCCGAACGCCTCCGACGGCTGATTCCGAACTGGAAGCGGAGGGCATCCCCGCCCTTCGGTAGGGGATACCGCTCCGCGGCGCATGCCGCGGGCGGCGCCCCTATCGGACCACCGTGACCTCAGTTGGGATGGGCCCAGCACTGCCGCGTACTCGGTGAGCTAGAGCCAACTGTTCGTCTTCACGTCGCGTATGGCGATATTTCGGTCGTCCGGCTCGGTGATGCCGTAGCCGAACGCCTGGAGCGTCTCGATGGACTCCTGGATCCTCTGTTGGAACATGGGACCCGGATCGACCCTCGGCCCGAGGTGCCCGCGCCAAAGGCACGGCGTGGCGCGCAGCATGTTATGGATTTTGGAGATGGGCTCGATGTCGGCGTAGACGTTGAGCGTCGCCATGGCGTCCTTGTGGCCGAGGATCGATTGGAGCGCCTTGATATCGCCGCCTTGGCGGATCCACTGCGTTGCGAACGTGTGGCGAAGGCCGTGGAACGTGATCAGCTCGTCGTTGGTGCCCATGAGGCCGTTGGTCTCCGAGAACGTCTTGAACGCCCTGCGGATATAGCTTGTCGTCGCGAAGGTCGCGCCCGGCTCCGACAGGATGTAGCAGTCCCCGATCTCGACCGCCCCGGTAAGGCCGCGCAAGCGCAGCTTTCCGCAGTCGATCTCGTGGGTCTCCTTCAGGAAGGGGAGTAGGCCGACCGGGTCGATGGGGATACCCCTGGCGTCATGGGTCTTGGTGTCCTTGATGAACGAACCCATTCCCTTCGCGTACGCCACCGAGTGTCTGATCGAGATCAGGCCCGTCTCGAAATCCACATCGCACCACCGAAGGCCGCAGACCTCGCCGATTCGCATCCCCGTGTGCAGGGCGAGTACGACCGCCCTCTAATCCTCGGCGGACCAATCGAATCCGAACTCCTTTCGGGCATCCTCTTCGCTCATGACTTCGAGAAGGTCTCCGGGTTGGCAACGAAGGGCGAGGCATAGCTGCTCGAGTGTGTTGAAGCGAATGCCGCGAATATGCCCTTTTTTAATACGGGACAGGTTCACGGGCGTGGTTCCAATCCTTTCGGCAAGTTCGTTCGAGGAAATCTTTCGCTCGGCCATGATCTTGTCGAGGCGAACAATTACGGGCATGGCGTTTCCTTACGCAATCTCGTCGGAGTCGAGGTACAGCTCTCGGGCGTACAAGAAGAGCTGGGAAAGCATGAACAGGACGATGCCGAGAACCAGAGAGGTCCAATCGAATGATGAAGCGATCTCTTGGGCGCCGACGGCCCCCTCGCCGCCAAACATCGAAACGGAGGTTTTGAGTGAGCCGGCGTAGAGGCTGGTGGCAGCTTGAACAACGAAGAGAATGCCGAGCACCTTCAAGCATGTCGCAGACCCTTTCTTGAAGGGGTCTCCGCTCTTGATCGTCCACACGAGAACGGCGCTGAGGATGGTCGTAGCGATACCGATGACGGCAGGGACCAATGTCGAGATCGCAAGGGCTGGATACGCGGGGGAGTCTGCAATTACAGGGTTGTCGAGCACTTCGATTGCTGGCTTTAAGGAGAACGCCACTTGTGCGATGGCGGTGGCGCAAAGGGTCGCAGAGGCTATCGCACATGCGATGCGGAAGGAATGAAGCCGGGGAGTGCGATTGTCGGAACTCATAATAACCTCCGAAGAATTTAAAAAACTCAGGTTACTTTTTAACAGTTTATGTTAAATTGACTTTGCCTGCAAGTAATCACAGCATGCTGCAACCGAAACCCCTCTAGATTGGAGAGGATTATGTTCAGTACTGTTAAGTCGTGTAAGCTCTTGGTTTTCCTCGGCCTCGCTCTTTGTCTGTTGCTGCCGGGAGCCCCCGCTTTTGCGGATACCCCGATGCCTCCTTCCCAGGAGAGCAGCCAGTGTGCCCTCGTTGAGCCCCTCGGGTATACGGACGACGTCGTCGATACCTACTGGAGCTACAGCTGTCCTCGCGGCGTAAGCGGGCACAGCATCTCGATGTTCAACATCTCTTACAAGACGATCTCCTACCGAAATGGCTATCGCCGATCCGCGCATCATAGGGAATCCCGCCTCGCTGCAATGTGCTCCTGTGGTGTTCTTGGCACAACTGATAAATGGCAATTTGTCTATAGCACCTACTAGATGCGAGGAAGGGCCGAGCATTTTGTTCGGCCCCTCTGTTCCGACTGGATGAGGTTAAGGTTGGCGATGAATATGCTCAAAATCTCGAAGGCGATCTTTAGGTCGCTTCTCTCCTCCAGGTCGCTCTGTGTTGTCGTTGTTGCGTTGATGGTTCTTTGTGCTCTGCCCGTCTTCAGGAGCGCGGCTGGCATCGACGGACGGGTCGAATACCTCGAGTCGGGAATAACCCGTGTTGAGCAGGAATTGTCAGCATCCTATGCGGATGCGCTTGTGAATGCGGGGGAGGACGGTGTCTATACCTCTTCATCAAGCATGCCCGCGCTTCTGTACCCTCTTGCCGCGGGACGTCTTATCTTGGCACCGCTCTCTCCCCTACTTCCGTTTCTGCAGATATCGGATGGAGAGTACACCTATTATGACGGATCGAAGGAGTACTTGCTATGGGTCGCAACGGCCGTTGCCGTCTCGTTCCTTGCCGCGCGTCTTAACAAACGTGAAAAGCTCATCATCCAGGCACCGATGGGCGAGCTGGGTAGACTTGTTGCATCGAGCGTATGGGCGAGTGTTTTTGCAATGCTTGCCGTCCTCGCCATCAATCTTCCAGGGATAATCGCCGCGCTTGTGAAGAATGGCCCGGGCTCGCCGTTCTATCCGATAGGCTACATTCAATATGCGACTCCGGTTATCAAACCGGCTTGGCTGGTGTTCGCGCAGACGGCCATCTTGCAATTCTTGGTGGCAGCGTTCATCTCGCTTGTCGTTCACCTTGCCGTGAAGATTGCCAATAACCCTACGCTTGGAATCGTGTTCGTATGTGCCCTGATGGGGGTGACGATGGTTCCCGGGTATTACGGAAGATCCATCGCTTTACGTGAGTTCGCCCTGTTGAATCCCCTTACGTATGCGAACACTGAGTTGACCGTCGGCGCCTATAGCCCGTACCCGACAACGCAGATAGTGAATCTGCCTGGACTTTGCTTCGAGCGTGGCGCGATTGCCCTCGTATGCGCAATCGGGATCGAGGTGCTGGCAATTAGCCTGCTTTGCGTTGCTGGAAAGAGCGGCTGCGCGTGCCCGATATCCCCGATTTGTCTTGAGAGAGGTTCCTTCACTGCATCGAGAACGGCAACTCGTTCGAGCGCTTGTGCCTCCGCCGTTGCATACGTAAGAACGATGGGGAAACTGCTCCTGCGTTCTCCTACCCTCGCCGTATGCGCGATTGCAATGTCGACGACGATGCTGGCCCCGGCTCTGGTCGAGATGTTTCCTGACGCTGATAACGTTTCCGCTGTTCGGTATAGGGATGGGGAGCTCCGTTCAATAGATCGGTATCTAGAGCAGAACGCTGCGAATATGGACGTCGAGGGCAAAGCGGCCCTGGAAGACATGCGGGATGCTCTTTCGGGTTTCGTGTACGCGCCTATGCCTGCGGAGGGGTTTCGAAGCCTTGCGACGTACGAGCGCGCTCGAGGTGAGCTGGGCGCGGCAGATGCGACTCTCCTGCAATCGATTGGAATCGAGCCGGAGACTCCTTCTCGTGCGGAGGCGCGCGCCCTTCTGCTTGAGTCGATCGCGAGCTTGCCGGACCCCAAGGTTTACGAGTTAAGTACGAAGATGCCCCCATTAATCCTCCTTTCGTATCTCCAGGCAGCGCTTCCCTCCTTATTTTTGCTGTTGCCCGTGGTTGTCACATCGCTCGCGTGCACCCACCTGCAGTGTCGTTCCCTTCTGGTTCTCCAGATCCCCGCAACAGCGCATGTGCGTTTTCTGACGGCTGTTGCGCTGGCTCTCCTGCTTGGCTTGGTGCTGCTTTTGGTGTCGATGGTTCCCGCTGTCGTTGTGTCCGTGATTAAGAACGGTGCGGGTGGATCGGAGTATCCCGTCGCTCTCATTCGGGCGGGAGCTTCGACAACGTCCATGGTGGGGGAGGCGGTGTTGTGCAGTATTCCGTTGCTGGTCATGGCATACGGCGTGATTTCCGTCGTCGCTGCGTTGACAGCAGCGATTAGCCGCAACCCCGTGTCACCGGAATGGTTTGCGCGGTTCTCTTGGTGTTGGGTTCGTTGAGCGCTCATGTTGAAAGCGTGGGCATGGGCGTCGCGCTGCTGGCTCCATTCGCCTCGTTTGATCCCGCTTCCCAGGTGGGGACGATTGGGTTCCTTGGGCGAGGGACGAACGCGATGCCTTTTGGAGAGGTCGTCGGCGCATCGGGCGCTCTGCTGGTGGTCTTGGGCGCCGTATCTCCGTTGATGGTGCGCCTGAGTGTTCCAAAGATCGAAAGGGGATGATCTCGATGATTGACCTTCAAACGCTGACGATCTCTTATGGAAAGAAGGTGCTCGTAGATTCGGTGAACGCTGAGTTTGCCCCGGGTACGGTCTACGGTCTCGTCGCTCCGAACGGGCATGGAAAGACGACGTTGCTGCGTGCGATGGCAGGTTTGCCGGGTCCTCGCGTGGACGGGAGCATCGTTCTGGATGAGGTGCAGGGTACGGGTGCGAGAGAGGTCCGTTCTATGATCTTCTATGCACCTGGTGAGGGGACGCTGCTGTATCCCGGATTGCGTGCGGAAGATCACCTCAAGATGGTTTGCGATATGTGGCCGCATGCTCGCGATATCGAAGAGATAGTGGAACAAACGCAGATAGGCGAGTTCGCGAAGATGAGGATCCGCACTCTGAGCCAGGGCATGAAGCAGCAGCTTACCCTGGCGATTGCGTATGCGACGGGCGCGCGGTACCTTCTATTAGATGAGCCCATGAACGCGCTCGACCCCAGCAGGGTGGACTTGCATTCCGAGATTCTCAGGAAGCTGGCCGATTCTGGTACGTGCATCATCATGTCATCCCACATCTTGGATTCGGTCGATAGGCTGTGCGATGAGATTCTGTTTTTGAAGGATGGGAGGCTCATTAGAAGCATTCCGCAAGATGATGCTGCGCCGAAGTCTCCTGGATCCCATTTCGCAAAGCCTGCCGGACGCGCCGAGGGTGCGCCAAGCACGTATCGGCGACTCTACGAAAAGGGCGGGTAGAAATGCAAGTTAATAATCTATGTGGTCAATATAATACCGTTGAACCCGCGTATCGATACCGCTCAGCCATTCGCCTCGCCCCCGTCGCACGTATCTTCATCCGGTCTGTTACTTTTAATCTAACGATTCTTTGAGGAACGTAGGTGCTTCCAAATGTACTGTCGACTTCTTCTCAAACTGATCCTAAGAGACAGGGCCGCATGGATTTGTACGCTCGTTCTCGCTGCAGCCTTCTCCGTCCCCATTGCGTTCAATTCACCCATCTACGGGCCCTTCTTTATGAAACAGGGCATGCAGGGCTTTGTCGACGCATTCAATACGCGCGCGCCCCAGGCCAGCGGCACAGACCTATCTCCAGAGCAGCAAGCTGACGCGGAGCTTGCAAGATACGCGAACGCCGCCCTTGCCGCTCAAACCGACGCCGCCTTTCTCGATTCTGCCGAGAGCTACTACGCGCTCATGGGCGAAGGCTTCCAATCCGGGTCCATCGTGGGAGACCGAGAGACCAATGACGCGGCACTCGCATATTGCCGTGCCCTGAGCAGCTCCGGCATCACGGATATCCCGGCCTCCGCAAACGACCTGCCATTCCTTTCCTTCCTGCCTTACGCCATTGCCACGGCGCCGTCTTTCCTTCCCTTCATCCCCTTCCTTCTCTCGTCGATACTCGTGCTCGGCGCCACAAGGCCTGCGACCCTGGCGGCAAAGGCGCCCGTGCCCAAATTCCGGCGCCTTATCCAGATCGTGTTTTCGATAATCGTCGCGGGGACCGCGATGCTCCTCGCCGGCCTCGCACCCGGGGGCATTTACGCCTTGGCCCTAAACGGCTTCGGGCAAATTGGGTACCCGATCGCCTTCTTCCATGACGGCGCGCTTACCACCACGACCGCGGGAAACGTCTTCACAGCCCTGCTTATCGCGCTTCTTGCGGGCGGAACCTTGATATCCGTTTGCTCCGCCGTCCTATCGACCGCAACGAGGCGCGTCCTCGCGGGCCCCCTTGCCTCCGCGCTGCTTGTCGCGGCCCCGGCATTCCCGTTACTGTCCGATTCGGCACTGGAGCATAACGCCGCGCTCAATCTCCTGCCGCTGGCCGTATTCTCGCCTATCGAGGCAACGGGTTACGTAGGATGCTTCCCGACAGAATTCATTGACTCCGGTTCAGGCAGCGCATCGATGCTTGCCGTGGCCCTGGCATACGTCGCGGTCTTTTTTGCGGTCGGCGCCGTTGCGACACGTTCGCCCAAACAGCCCGGACCCGCGAAAAAGCACCATGGGCTCGAGCTTCTGGACGCGAGCGTGGGATACGGAAGCACGACGATACTTTCAATCGGGTCGCTTCTCCTGAGCCCGGGAACGGCGGCGGGCCTCATTGCTCCCAACGGCTCGGGGAAAACCACCCTTCTTGAAGCGCTGTCGGGCCAATTTCCCACCCGCATCCGCTCGGGAAGCCTGGCGGCAGACGGAATCCGCCAACGTCGATCAGCCGAATTTGCAGAACTCGTCTACCTGAGCTCTTCGGGCAGCGCGGATCTCTACCCCACGCTATCGGCCATCGAGCACCTTGCTTTCGTTAGGGAGGCGTGGAAATCGGCCGCCGACATCGACTCGCTCTGCGACTCCCTCGGAATCTCCCCATATCTCGACAAGCCGACCCGTAAACTCTCGACAGGAATGAAGCAGCAGGTAAAGCTTGCCATGGCGATAGCGACCGATTGCCCGTACCTCATCCTCGATGAACCGCTGAACGGCCTCGATCCGGGAAAGCGGAAAACCTCCTGCGACGCGATGCGCAGCGAGGTGGCGCGGGGACGAAGCGTGCTCATTTCAAGCCATCTGCTCGACGACCTGGCAGACCTCACCAACTCGTTCTACTTCATCGAGGCCGGCACGCTCGTGGAAAAGATCAAGTCGTCCTCGCAGACGCTCAAGCAGGAATACCTCGATACATACGAGCGAGGTGAATGACATGAAACTATTTGAACAGCTGAAGTCCAATGCGTCGCGCATGGCTGTCTACGCCATCCTCGTGGCAACGGCTTTATGCGGAATCGCGGCACCCGTCTATGCGCTCAACGGGGAGAAAGGCGATGTCGAACCCGCGTACATGGCTTCGACGGTTAAGGACCGGTACAAAGCCTTCTCTGGAGACACGTTTTACGTAGCAGAGTACGACACGACCTACCGTCAGCTTCGCTACAACAAGGGCTACGACTATCTAGGCGCAGAGGCAATCAGCTATACGTCGGGTTGGTACCGCTCCAACTATGGACACATAACCCAGTTCAAGTGTAACTACCGTGTGTACAACTAAAGCAACCGGCCGGGACGAGGGGTGACGCAAAAGCGTCGCCCCTCGTTTTTAACCATGTCAACTGAACCTAGTTCAGTTTGGTTGATTTCCGATCTCAGCCGAACACATTGAGCGGAAAGGCCGTTCCCGCAGTCAGTCGAACGTCCCCGGGGCCCTTCTCAGGCCCCGGGGACGGCATTTTCCCAGTTGAAGGAACGGTGGAGATGTGTTTCGATGGGTCAGATTCGTGTCGTTCCGAAAAGACCGTGAACCTTTTGTGGGACGCGCGGCGCCGTGGTACCATAGCCGAGTTTGTTGTCTTGGTCGGAAACCAAGACGCCTTATGCGCTGATCGGTAACCAGCGCCTGACCAATAAGGAGTCCTACCATGAAGCAGGGTATCCATCCCCAGTATGTCGAGTGCACGGTGACGTGCTCCTGCGGCAACACCTTCAAGACGCACGCTACCGTGTCCGAGATGAAGGTCGAGCTTTGCAACGAGTGCCACCCGTTCTACACCGGCCAGCAGAAGTTCGTCGACACCGGTGGACGCGTCCAGCGCTTCGCCGACAAGTTCGGTGGCGCCGCTGCCGCCCAGCTCAAGAAGGCTGAGGAGGCCAAGGCTGCCAAGGCCGCCAAGGCTGCTGAGGCCGAGGCTGCTCGCAAGGCCGCCGCTGAGGCTAAGGCTGCCGAGAAGGCTAAGCGTGCCGCTAAGTTTGCCGAGGAGGCTGCCAAGCAGGCCGCCGAGGCTCCTGCAGAGGCTCCCGTCGAGGAGGCCGCTGCAGAGGCCGAGACCACCGAGGCTGCTGAGTAAATAGCTCGCCGAGAGAATCGCTCGCATTCATGGCATGAGGGCCGTGCATCCATTTGGGTGCGCGGCCCTTTTCTTTTTATTGGTGCAAGCTGACCTGTCCCCGTGGCACCAAATGGCAGAGAGACGGCGTTTGCTCAGATAAAACTTGCCAAAATAAACCTGTCCCATTGTGGCAGGTTGGTCATAGTTATTACGTGGCGGTCGAGGTCGACCGTATAGGCCGCGCCTTGTTTGGCTAAAGTACAATCATCTGTGTTTAACTCGCCCGCAGCTGCACGGCGTGGGCGATGGCCAAAAAGGAAAACCACATGGGATTCATGTCAAAGCTGCTGTCCTTTGGATCCGATAAGGACCTTAAGCGCTACTACAAGATCGTCGACCAGATCAACGGTCTTGAGCCCCAGTTTGAGAAGATGACCGAGGAGGAGCTCCGCGCCCAGACCGATAAGTTCCGTGAGCGCTACGCCAACGGCGAGTCGCTCGACGATATGCTCCCCGAGGCCTTTGCCACCGTGCGTGAGGCTTCCAAGCGCACCATGGGTATGCGCCACTTTGACGTGCAGCTCATTGGCGCCATGGCACTGCACGAGGGCCACATCGCCGAGATGAAGACCGGCGAGGGCAAGACGCTCGTCTCCACCTTGGCCGGCTACCTCAACGCTATCGCCGGCAAGGGCGTGCATGTCGTTACCGTCAATGATTACCTTGCCAAGCGCGACTCCGAGTGGATGGGCCGCATCTATAAGTACTTGGGCATGACCGTCGGTCTGCTCCAGAACAACATGCCGCTCGAGCTTAAGCGCCCGGCCTACCAGGCCGATGTCACCTATGGCACCAACTCCGAGTTCGGTTTCGATTACCTGCGCGACAACATGGTCACCCGCCCCGAGCAGCGCGTGCAGCGCGGCCACCATTACGCCATCGTCGACGAGGTCGACTCCATCCTGATCGATGAGGCTCGCACCCCGCTGATTATCTCGGGCGCCGGCACCAAGTCCGCCAGCACCTATAAGGACTTCGCGCGCGCCGTGCGCGGCCTGGAGCGCGGTGAGGACGTGTCGCACGACATGCTCACCGCCACCGAGGACGTCGAGCCCACGGGCGACTACGTCATGGACGAGGCCAAGCACACCATCGCCGCCACCGAGCGCGGCCTTAAGAAGATCGAGCGCCGCCTGGGCATCGATGACATCTATGCCGACCTCTCGGGCCAGCTGGTCAACCACCTGCAGCAGGCGCTGAAGGCCCAGTACATGTTCCACCGCGACAAGCAATACGTGGTCACCAACGGCGAGGTCAAAATCGTCGACGAGTTCACCGGCCGCATCATGGAAGGCCGCCGCTACTCCGAGGGCCTGCATCAGGCCATCGAGGCCAAAGAGGGCGTGCTCGTGCGCGAGGAGAACCAGACGCTGGCTACCATCACCCTGCAGAACTACTTCCGTCTGTATGACAAGCTCTCCGGCATGACCGGTACGGCACTCACCGAGGACGCCGAGTTCCGCGAGATCTACAAGCTGCCCGTCGAGGTCATCCCCTCCAACAAGCCCGTTCAGCGTGTCGACCACGAGGACCTGGTGTACCGCACCATCCAGGCCAAGTACAACGCCGTTGCCGACGACGTCGAGCGACGTCACGCCAAGGGCCAGCCGGTCCTGGTGGGCACCGTCTCCATCGAAAGCTCCGAGAAGCTGTCGGCCGCCCTTACCAAGCGCGGCATCGCGCACGAGGTCCTCAACGCTAAGCATCACGAGCGCGAGGCTCATATCGTTGCCCAGGCCGGACGCTACGGCGCCGTGACCATCGCTACTAACATGGCCGGTCGTGGTACCGACATCCTGCTGGGTGGCAATCCCGACGAGCTGGTGCGCGAGCGCCTTGAGTACGAGGGCCTGACCATGGAGGACGTGACGCCCGAGCAGCTCGAGCAGTTTAACGCTGAGGCCAAGGAGACCTGCAAGGCCGAACGCGAGCGCGTGCTTGCCGCCGGCGGCCTGACCGTCATCGGCACCGAGCGCCATGAGTCCCGTCGTATCGACAACCAGCTGCGCGGCCGCTCCGGTCGTCAGGGCGATCCGGGCGAGACTCAGTTCTACCTGTCGCTCGAGGACGACCTCATGCGCCTGTTCGGCGGCGACAAGATGGACCGCGTTTCCAAGATGATGGTTACCGCCGACATGGGCGACGACATGCCCATCCAGCACAAGATCATCTCCAAGGCCGTCGAGAACGCCCAGCACAAGGTCGAGAGCATCAACTTCTCCATGCGCAAGAGCGTTCTTGAGTACGACGACGTCATGAACAAGCAGCGCCAGGTCATCTACGCCGAGCGCAACAAGATTCTGGACGGCAAGGACCTGACCGATCACATCACCGAGGTCATGCACGATACCGTGTACCGCTGTGTTCAGGAGTTCTGCACCAAGGACAGCCACGATGGCGAGCGCGATCTCGAGGGCCTGCGCAAGTGGGTCGTGGAGCTCACCGGGCATATCGACACGCCCAAGTTCCCCGACGAGGACTTCGAGGCCCTGGCTGCCGATGTCCTGGCCTACGTTGAGAAGTGCTACAACATGAAGGCCGAGCGCCTGGGTGAGGACCTCATGCGCGAGCTCAACACTCAGGTCATGCTGCGCGTCATCGATACCCGCTGGATGAACTACCTGCAGGAGATGGACTACCTTAAGACCGGTATCGGACTGCGCGGCTTTGGCCAGCGCGACCCGCTGGTCGAGTACAAGACTGAGGCTTATGGTGCCTTCCAGATGCTCGTTGACACCATGTACGAGGATTACCTGCGCACCGTTCTGCGCATCGAGATCAAGGCCGCCCCGCAGGCCGTGGAGCACAAGGAGGACCCCGCGCTCGAGGGTGCGCGCTTCTCCGGCCCCGCCGACGTCGATGGCGACAACGGCAGCTCGGTGCTGCGCAAGCAGGCACAGGTTCAGGCTCGTACGGCCGTCCAGGGAGGCCCGGCTGCTGTCAACAACGGCGGCAAGGTGACCACCTACCGCAAGTCCGAGAGCGATGACCCTTATGTCAACGTGGGCCGCAACGACCTTTGCCCCTGCGGCAGCGGCAAGAAGTTCAAGTACTGCCACGGCAGGAATCGTTAATGGCCGAGGCTTTAGAGGTAACGCCCGCCGAGCTGGACGCGTTTGCGGACCGGCTCGGCGAGGTCGAGTCGTATCTTCATTTGGACGAGAAGCGCACGCGCGTGACCGAGCTCGAGGCAAAAAGCGTGGCCCCCGGCTTTTGGGATGACGCCGACGCCGCTCGCGCCACCATGGAGGAGATCGCTCGCGCCAAGGAAGATATCGCTGCCGTGGATACCGCGCGCGGCGAGCTATCTGACGCCCGCGCGGCGCTGGAGCTTGCCGAGGAGATGGGCGACGACCCCGATGCCGCCGCATTGCGCGAGGAGGCTGCCGCTACGGCAGAACGCCTGGCCCGCGCTATCGACGAGCTCGAGCTTTCGAGCTGGTTTACCGGTGAGTTCGATCACGGCGACGCGATTGTGACCATCAAGCCCGGACAGGGTGGCCTGGAGGCACAGGACTGGACCTTCATGCTCTTTAAGATGTACATGAAGTACTGCCAGCGTCGCGGCTGGAAGGTCACCATTAACGACTGCCCCGCGGCTGAGGTCATCGGCATCGACCGTGCGACCTTTACCGTCGAGGGCAAGGACGCGTTTGGCATGCTGCGCGCCGAGGCCGGCGTTCACCGCCTGGTACGCATCAGCCCCACCGATGATAAGAAGCGCCGCCAGACCACGTTTGCCGGCGTCGAGGTCATTCCCGTGTTGCCTGACGATATCGACATCGAGATCAGTCCCGACGATATCCGCGTGGACGTGTATCACGCGAGCGGCCCGGGCGGCCAGGGCGTCAACACCACCGACTCCGCCGTACGCGTGACGCATTTTCCCAGCGGCATCGTTGTCACTTGCCAAAACGAGCGCAGCCAGATTCAAAACAAGGCCGCGTGCATGCAGATTCTCAAGGCTCGCCTGTACGAGATTGAGCTCGAGAAGCGCGCCGAGGCGCTCGATGAGATTCGCGGACCCAAAACCACGATCGGTTTTGGCAACCAGATTCGCAGCTACGTGCTCTACCCGTACCAGATGGTCAAGGATCTGCGCTCGGGTGTGGAGACCAGCAATGTCGAGGCCGTTCTTGACGATGGCGACCTGGACCCGTTTGTTATTGGCTATCATCGCTGGGCCACCGGCAACGCCGATGCAGAAGGCTCGGAGATCTAAAACATCGGGTGGCTTCAAGCCGATGCTAAGCCCAACGGTTGGACGGGTTTGTATCCGGAATAAACCCTGCGCAGGGGTGGTTTTTGTCCGGCGAATCGGTAGAATCGAATACAGCAAGAAGTTCGAAGCGCATCCGTTTGGGTGCGCTTTTTTGAGGGAGGCAGCATGGCATATCGTCTGGACATTAAGCGCATTCTTTCGATGAACTTCTTTCACGACCTGCCCCAGATTATGTTGGGGTGCGCTCTGGCCGCTATTGCGACCGACCTGTTTTTGATTCCCAACGGCCTTGCTGCCGGTGGCGTTACGGGCCTTGCCACCATTATCCAGGCGGTCGGCGCATCGCGCGGTCTATCGCTTCCCGTTGGTATTCAGACGATCGTGATGAACGCCTTGCTGCTGCTGGTCGTTATGCGCGAGGGCGGCATGTTCTACGTGGTGCAGACGGCGACGGGCTTTGTGCTGCTGGGCTTTTTCACCGACCTGTTCGCTCCGTTTGTGGCGCCGCTGGCACATGCCGATCTGATGCTGCCCGCTATGTGGGGCGGCATCATCACGGGCATCGGTTATGGCATGGTGCTGCGCGCCGGCGCCAACACCGGCGGCTCGGACACGATTGGCCAAATCATCTCGCGTAATACCTCGCTGCCCGTGGGCTCGACCGTCATGGCGATCGATGTTGCCGTATGTGCGCTGTCGGCTCCGGTCTTTTCAATCGAAAATGCACTATATGCAGGCCTTTCGATGGTCATTAGCGGCTACGTGATCGATGCCGTGGTCGATGGTGGCAACAAACGCCGTATGGTACTCATCATCTCGGACAAGTTCCCTGATATCGCTGCCGATATTATGTATGGCCTGGGTCGTGGTTGTACCAAGTTTAAGGCGACTGGCATGTATTCGGGTGCCGAGAAGCCGGTGATCATGGTCATCGTGAGCCGTCGAGAGCTCAATACCCTCAAGACGATCGTGCGCGAGCGCGATCCTCACGCCATTGTGACGGTCGCTGACGTTACGGAAGCTTTCGGCGAGGGATTCAAGGACATTAGCGCGTAGGGGCGACCGCGTTCCATCCAAAAGACGTTCACATTGATAAACCGTTTCATCAGCGGTTCTGCCTGCTCAATTGTTCAAATAATGATAAAAACTCTGGTAAAGCCATCAGTTTCCAGCATAATGAATGACGTACGTGCATTGCGGCTGTGTTGGGATTACCTTCGGTGCCGTGCGCATCTTGTCTAAAGAGGATGAAAGGAAGGCACAATGAGCGACGAAGAGCTCAAAAAGGTTGCCAACGAGGTAAGGAAGGGCATCGTCACCGGCGTGCACGCTGCCAAGTCCGGCCATCCGGGCGGTTCGCTCGGTGCTGCCGACATCATGACCTATCTGTACTTTGAGGAAATGAACGTCGACCCGTCCGATCCCCGCAAGGCCGATCGCGACCGTTTTGTGCTCTCCAAGGGCCATTGCGCTCCGGGCCTGTACGCCGTGCTCGCCGAGCGCGGGTTCTTCCCCAAAGAGGACCTCAAGACGCTGCGCCATATCGGCAGCCACCTGCAGGGTCACCCCAACATGAACGACACCCCGGGCGTCGACATGTCCACCGGCTCGCTCGGCCAGGGCATTTCCGCCGCCGTGGGCATGGCCGTTGCCGCCAAGCACTGGGGCGATACTTATCGCACGTACGCCCTGCTGGGTGATGGCGAGAGCGAGGAGGGCCAGGTCTGGGAGGCCGCCATGTTTGCCGGCAACCAGCAGCTCGATAACCTCTGCGTGATCGTCGACCACAACGGCCTTCAGATTGACGGTCCCGTCGAGGAGGTCAACGACCCCATGCCGCTCGCCGACAAGTTCCGTGCGTTCAAGTTCCACGTGGTTGAGCTCGCCGACGGCAACGACTTCGACCAGATCCGCGCCGCCTTTGCCGAGGCTCGCGCCACCAAGGGGCAGCCGACCGCCATTATCGCCGAGACCACAAAGGGCAAGGGCGTGTCCTTTATGGAGAACCAGGTTGGTTGGCACGGCAAGGCCCCCAACGATGAACAGTTTGAGCAGGCCATGGCAGAGCTCACGGCCGCCGGAGAGGAGCTCTAGGATGGCAGACGTCAAGAAAATCGCCACGCGTGTAAGCTACGGCGAGGCCCTCGTCGAGCTCGCCAACGAGCACGATGACTTTGTGGTCCTCGACGCCGACCTGGCCGCCGCCACGCAGACCGGTAAGTTTAAGGCCGCCTGCCCCGATCGTTTCTTTGATGTGGGCATTGCCGAGAGCAACCTGATGGGCGTCGCCGCCGGTATCGCAACCACCGGTCGCGTTGCCTTCGCGAGCACCTTTGCCATGTTCGCTGCCGGTCGCGCCTTTGAGCAGGTTCGTAACTCCATCGGCTATCCGCACCTCAACGTTAAGATTGGTGCCACGCACGCCGGTATCTCGGTGGGCGAGGATGGTGCCACGCACCAGTGCTGCGAGGATATCGCCCTCATGCGCGTCATCCCTGGCATGACTGTGATCGTTCCCGCCGACGACGTCGAGGCCCGCGCCGTGACGCGCGCCGCCTACGAGTGCGACGGTCCGGTGTACATGCGCTTCGCCCGTTTGGCCTCGCCGGTTATCAACGACCCCGAGACCTACAAGTTCGAGTTGGGTAAGGGCATTATCATGCGCGAGGGCGCCGATGTGACCATCATCGCTTGCGGCCTGATGGTCGGCGAGGCCCTCGAGGCCGCCGAGCAGCTCGCTGCCGAGGGCATCGACGCCGAGGTCATCAACATGCACACCATCAAGCCCATCGACGCCGACCTGATCGTCAAGAGCGCTACCAAGACCGGCCACGTCGTGACCGTCGAGGAGCACTCTGTGATCGGTGGCCTGGGCAGCGCCGTTGCCGACGTCCTGTGCGAGCAGTGCCCGACGCCGCTCAAGAAGATCGGCGTCAACGATACCTTTGGCGAGTCCGGTCCGGGTGCCGAGCTCCTGCACAAGTACGGTCTGGACGCCGCCAACATCGTGGCGACCACCAAGGAGTTCTTGGCCTAGGACAAGACGAGGCAAAGCATCGCCTCAGCAACCGTATGCAATCCAAAACGGGGGCGTTCTCAAAGAGGACGCCCCTGTTTCAGTTGCGGTGAAATAAGGACTGTTTTGCCAGCCTAAAGGCTCAATTAATCCGTATTTCACCGCAACTTTCGAAGGCGTTCCCGTTTGTGCTGGCGGCGGCACGTCGATCGATTGCCGCTTGGCACAGTGCGGCAACATCGGGGGCGTCGTCGCCTTTATATGTCATGGCGAGTAGGGCGGCATCATAGATTTCGTCGTTGGTCATATCGCCGGCAACGATGGGACAGAAGGTGAGTATCGAATCCTGCTCAGCGAGCTCGGCGAGATTGATCGTTTCGCCTGCGGCAAAGACATCGTCGAGGACGAGCGTCGCGCTCGTACAGGGAATTTGATAAATCTTGCCATCGGTGGCGATGGGGGAACCTGCCGCCTCGAGCGTGTATACACCTTGAATGAGGCTGATACCGGAACCGTCGGAGGCGACGAACTCAACTTTGTCGACCGTTATCCCGTCGACAGTCTTGCCCGTAATGTGTATCGGAACACGTGAGGCCCCGCTATCGGTATCCCAACCTGCGGCAGAGATGTTGAGCACGATAGCATGCTCCGAATGAGCCGATATAAAGTGGGAAAAAATCTGCCGCAGATAAAGACCCAAACAGCTACCGCCGATAATGCCAATTACCAGCATGCAGGCAAGGATGACCGCAACGTGGTTCCGAGGCTTTACTCGAAGCCCAGAATCAGCAGAGATGCTATTGACGGCAGCCCCGCACGCCGTGCAGTACCTCACGCCATCGCGCAACTCGGCCCCACAATAAGGACAATTCATACTAGCCTCCCACAACCATAGGCGTTCCTATCGAGGCCACTGTAAAGCGATAATTCAAATCCAAGTTGCGCAACAATGAGCCCCAATATAAGTTGCGGTGAAATAAGGACTGATTAGGGCTTTTAACCGCTAAAACAGTCCCTATTTCACCGCAAATTCTAAAGAGGCCGTATCAAGCAGGATTTCTATTGGGATAAGGGCCCATCCCAGCCAAGTGCAATTCAGCCCCCAAGCATAGCGCTGCTGTACCCAAGTAAAACGCAACGACCCCTTAGTTACCGCAGGCCGGGCACAGGGCTACTCTCCAAATCTTTCCGCAGGACGGAGGAGCCCCCGCCGCACGTAGTGCGCAGCGGGGACTCCGACATGTCCGAGGACGATTTGGAGAGTAGCCCTGTGTCCGGCCGGAGAGGGCCGGAGGGACCCAAACACGGCCATGCTTCTTATGTGCAGCAAAGCTAATGCTGCTAAAATACTAAGCGCTCATGTAGTTTAAACGCACGACGATAAGGAGCACCAGTGGGTAACCACTTCCGTACCTCCGGTGCGGGCGACGATGCCCCCAAGACGCAGACAGGCGTCCAGGGCAGTCGTTTCGCCACTCCGGATTCAGAGGGCCAGCCTGTTGCTCAGGCCCCCACTCAGCCGGCAGATCAGGCACAGCCGGCATCCGATCCCTTTGCCTACAATCCCACCAGCGATGTCGCGCTTTCCGGCACGGCGGGTTTTGAGCCCGTTCAGGCCGTGACCGCTCGCGTGGAGCAGCCTCAGGCTGGCGCCGCCACGCCGCAGCCTACCATGGCCGGCATTCCCGACCCCATGGCCCCTGCGACGCCGGTTCCTCAGCCTGCGCAGTCCGGTCTCTTTGCCGCTATTCCCGATCCCACGCAGCCTGCTGCCCCGGTGGTCGAGAGCGATCAGGCAGCCGAGGTCGCAAGCCTCGATAACGCGCTCAACAACCCCGATTTTACGTCGGTGTTTGCGCCCATCGATCCGCAGGCCAGCCGCAAGAAGATGGCCAAGCAGGCCGGTGTCGAGCCCGTCATCCTTATGGAGCATGTCACCAAGATCTATCCGGCACAGCCCAACAAGCCTGCACTCGACGACATCAACATCGAGATCTATCCGGGCGAGTTCGTCTTCCTGGTCGGTCACTCCGGCTCGGGTAAGACCACGCTGCTGTCGACGCTCAACCGCGACGTCAAGCCGACGAGCGGCCGCATCCTGGTTGCCGGTCAGGACCTCATGAAGATCAAGAACCGCAAGGTTCCGTTCCTGCGCCGCCAGATTGGCGCCGTGTTCCAGGACTTTAAGCTTCTGCCGCAAAAAACCGCCTACGAAAACGTGGCGTTTGCCCTGCAGTGCATCGGCAAGCCCAAGGGCGTCATTCGCAGCCAGGTGCCCGAGGTGCTGCGTCTGGTCGGTCTGGCCGACCAGATGGACTCGCTGCCCGACCAGCTTTCCGGTGGCGAACAGCAGCGCGTTGCCGTCGCCCGCGCTATGGTCAACCGTCCGCCGCTGCTGATCTGCGACGAGCCCACGGGTAACCTCGACCCGGCGATCTCGCTGGGCATCATGAAGCTGCTCGAGCGCATTAACCGCACCGGCACCACCGTGATCGTCGCCACGCACGACCGCGAGATGGTCGATAGCATGCACCGTCGCGTGATCGCCCTCGAGGGCGGCCACGTTATCCGCGACCAGGAGAGGGGAGGCTACGGCAACTATGGCACCAACTAACGTGGGCTACTCCTTCAAAGAGGCAATCAGCCACTTCTTTCGTAACTGGACTACCTCGCTCGGCGCCGTCATCACGATCTTCCTTTCGCTGTTTATCATCGGCCTGTTCATCATGGGCTCCGCGATGCTGAACTCCGTGATCGGCACCGTCGAGGATCAGGTTGTCATCAACGCGTTCATTAGTGATGACGCCGATCAGGCCGATGTTCAGGCTTTTGAGGCCGAGCTTAAGACGTGGAATAACGTCAAGTCCGTGACCTATAAGGACAAGGACGACGCGCTGGCCGAGTATACGAGCAAGATGTCGGGCAACGCCGACGCCACCATGAGCGCGCTCGATGGCCAGAACCCGCTGCCGGCTTCGTTTGCAATTGAGATGGACGATCCGTCTCAGGTCGAGAGCACGGCCAAGAAGCTCAAGAAGAATGCCGACTTCCAAAAGATCGCGGACGACGGCGACGTCAACGCGAGCGTACTGTATGGCCAGGAGGAAGTGAGCCGCCTGTTCCAGGTGACCAACTACATCCGCATCGCCGCCGTGGTGCTCGTTGGCCTTCTGACCTTTATCGCATTCATCTTCATCAACAACACGATTCGCCTGTCCATCACGGCGCGTCGTCGTGAGATTGCGATTATGCGTCTGGTCGGCGCCAGCAACGGCTTCATTCGTGGTCCGTTTATCACCGAGGGCGTACTGCAGGCCATTTTGGGCTCGCTGCTTTCCATCGGCGTTCTGGAGCTGCTGCGCAATCTGATGATTCCGCGTCTGCAGGAGAGCATCGGCTGGATGTCGTTTGCCCTGCCGATGCAGTACTACTTGGTGACCTATGCTGCGCTGATTCTGGTCGGCGTGATTATCGGTCTCTTTGGTTCTGCCATCGCCATGCGCCGCTACCTGCGCGTGTAGGCATGCCTGGAATTCATCCCTTCCAACGGGTCGTCTCTTATGGGGCGGCCCGTTTTTTGATCTCTAGGGGACGGCAGGAAAGCGAATCATTTGGGTAGACTCTTTGGAGTTCGTCATCGATAGCAAGGAGGCGCCATGGGGCGCAATAACAAGCATAAGCGCGGTGCTCGCAATAAGCGTGGGCCGGTGCGCAGCGAACGCCGTCCGAGCCTGACCGGGCGCGTGCAGCTCCATGAGCATGGCGCCTATGTCATAACCGAGAGCGGCGACTACAAGGTTATGGGCCGCGGTAAGCGCGAGATCATGGATGGCGATACCGTTGCCGTGAGCATTAAGAATAGCCCGCACGGTGAGCGGCGCGCCGTGATCGAAGGCGTGGTTGAGCGCGCAGCCATAAGCGTGGTGGGTACGTACCAGACCGCTGGTCCGCTCGGTGTGATCGAGCCGCTCGATTCGCGCCTGAAGGCCGACTTCTTCATTCTGCCCGAGGATACCTCGGCGGATCGTCTGGGCGTCCACCCGGGTGATGCCGTTGTCGCGCGCATTTTGACCTACCCGACGCGCCTGGAATCGGGCACCGTGACGATCGAACGCCGCATTGGCGGAGATGACGCGCCCGATTTGGGCGTTCAATACGTGATGGCGCGTTACGGCTATACCGATAGCTATCCCGAGGCCGCGCTGGACGAGGCCGAGGGACTTTCGCTCGATGTGTCCGCGGCGCTTAAGGACCCGCTCCGCCGCGATCTGCGCGACCGCTTTGTCATCACGATCGACCCGGTCGACGCGCGCGACTTTGACGATGCCATTTCGCTTGAGCGCACGCCCGAGGGTGGCTACAAGCTGGGTGTGCATATCGCTGACGTTTCTCACTATGTGGCTTGGGACGGGCATATCGATCTTGAGGCTCGCCATCGTACGACATCGGTGTATCTGGCCGATCGCGTGCTTCCCATGCTGCCCGAACGCCTGTCCTGTGACCTATGCTCGCTTCGCCCTGACGAGGACCGTCTTGCGTTTACCGTTGACATTGAGCTCGATGCGCAGGGTCGCGTGCGGCATTACGATCCGTCCCCCAGCGTGATTCGCTCGCGTGTGCGTATGGACTATGACGGCGCCGAGGCGCTGCTGGTGCGTGCCGACGCTGTTGAGTATTCGGTGCTGGAAGGCGCCGCTGAGGATGTTGCGGCTGCTGAGGCCTCGCGCGAGGAGGCGCTTGAGCGCGGTCTTGCGTGCGAGGAAACTGCTCGCGGCTATAACGTCGACCTCGGCGATTTCCTTGTCGCCGCCAACGAACTCGCCGAACTTCGCCGTCGTATTCGTCGTGCCCGCGGCTCAGTCGATTTTGACACGGCCGAGATTCGCGCTCTATTGGATGAGGACGGAGTGCCCGTGCAGATTGTGGCGCGCGAGCGTTCGTGTGCCACGTCGCTTATCGAGGAAGCCATGCTACTCGCCAACGAGTGCGTTGCAGAGTGGCTGGCAGACCGTGATATCGAGGCCTGCTATCGCGTGCATGAGGATCCGAGCCCCGATAGCCTGCACGGTGCCGCCGTTGCGCTGGCGCAGCTAGGCATCATCGACGATCGCCGTGCTGCCGGTATCGCCCTGGGGAGTCCCGATGAGCTACAGGCTGCAGTTGATGCTGCCGCCGGTACGGCCAACGCACCGCTCGTCAACACGCTGCTTCTGCGCAGCATGCAGCGCGCACTGTACAAGCCGCGCAACGAGGGCCACTTTGCGCTCGCCGCGCCGTGCTACTGTCACTTTACGAGTCCCATCCGTCGCTACCCCGATCTGGTGGTGCACCGCGTGCTCAAACTGCAGTTGGCCTATGAGCAGCTCGGCGGCAAGGACGCCCTGGTCCGTACGCCGCGGCTGATCGGCAAGGGGCGCGAGTCGCTGCCGCGCATTCTGCCGCAGATCTGCCGCGCATGCAGCGATGCCGAGCGCGCGGCAGATGCCGCTAGCCATGCGACGCAAAAGATCAAGATTGCCCAGTACTATGAGGACCGTCTGGGCGAGCGCTATGCCGGAACCGTCTCGTGGGTTAGCAGCATGGGCCTCTTTGTGCGCTTGGACCTGACGCAGGTCGAAGGCTTGGTTTCGATCAAGAGCCTGGGCAACGAGTGGTTCGAGTTCGACGAGGATGCGCTCACGCTCACAGGTGCCGACACGGGGACTCGCTATGAACTGGGTCAGCGCGTGATTATCGAGGTCTCGCGCGTCAATACCACGCGTGGGCACTTGGACTTTAAGCTTATCCATTAGCCAAATCTCGACTCATGGCGGGAGAGCGGAGGGCGGTCTTTCGGGGCCGCCCTCCGCATTTGGATCATGGCTACCTTGCCGTCTGCTCGGCCGCCCGCTTACCTGCTATTCGAGAGGTAAAACCTACCAAAATAAACCTGTCCCTTTTTGGCAGGTTTACAAGAAAGCGGGGATGAGATGGCGACGGTGTATGGTTATGCGCGGGTGAGTTCGCGCGATCAGAATCTTAATCGGCAGCTGGATGCGCTGGGCGCCTATGGCGTGGGCTCGGCGAATATTTATGCCGACCATGCGAGCGGCAAGGACTTCGATCGACCGCGCTATCGCGAGCTGCTGCACGTCCTGGGAGACGGGGACGTGCTGGTGGTGCTTTCTATCGACCGACTTGGTCGTAATTACTCCGAGATTCTTGAGGAATGGCGTCGCATTACCAAGGAGCTCGGGGTTGCCATTGTGGTGTTGGACATGCCATTGCTTGACACGCGCGCCAGGGCAAGCGGCACGCCGGATGTGACTAATACCCTGATTGCCGATATTGTGCTGCAACTGCTGAGCTACGTGGCGCAGGTGGAGCGCGAGAATATCCATCGGCGCCAAGCGGAGGGAATTGCAGCGGCGCGGGCGCGAGGGGTCCGTTTCGGTCGACCTCGCAAGCCGTGCCCTCCTCAGTTTGAGCTGGTGCGCGATAGCTATGAGGCGGGCGATATTACCCGCAGCCAGGCAGCAAAGTGCCTGGGCGTGTGCGTGGGGACGTTCGATCGCTGGATGCGCGAGGCGGGGTAGGGGTTTGCGGCACGTCCGATTGGCGCCCACGCGAGGCGGTATCGGTAACAGCCCTGTTACCGATAATGCGACCTCGTTGAATTATTTTGTGTCGTGCGTATTTCCGAGCGGTCGGATTTGAGGGGCGAGCGGTAGAACGCTCGCCCTTTGTGCGCCACGATGCGGCACAATGTACCGCAAAAGCTGTTTGTATCCGGTACGAATCGTTCGTTGGTCTTTAATTCTTCTCAACGGAGGTGTTTGAGATGGCAAACGGATTGCTTTTGCGGCTTCGCGAGCGTGAGCTCAGCGCGAGCCCGGCGGAACGCAATGTCATCGCATATGTAAGCGCTCATCCGCACGAGGTGGTCGGGCTGTCCGTCCGCGGTCTTGCCGATGTCACGTTCTCCTCGCCCTCGAGCATTTTGCGCTTTTGCAAGCGTTTGGGTTTTGCGGGCTACAAGGAGTTCCAGCGCGAACTGATTGCCGAGCTGGCGCTCTTAGGTGACAAGAAAGACGTAGCCCTCGAGGACATCTCCATGGATGACAGCGTCGAACGTATCGTGGGGAAGGTGATGAAAAGCAACGTGCGCACGATCGAAGCGACGGCGCGAACGCTCGATTACACCGTCTTGGAGCGATGTGCGGCCTATCTTAAGCGGGCACGTGCGGTCAATCTGTTCGGTATCGGTGCCTCTCGTTTGGTCGCGCACGATCTGGCGCAAAAGCTCATGCGTGTCGACAAGGAGTGCCATCTGTACGACGACTGGCATGATCAGCTCTTGTGTGCAAAGAACATGCATGAGGGCGATATGGCAATCGCCTTTAGCTACTCGGGCTTGACGCAAGAGGTGCTGGACTGCACCGCCGAGGCTCAACGTCACAACTGTCCCGTTGTGGCCGTTACCAAAGTAGATGGATCATCCAAGCTTGCCACCGTGGCCGATGCCGTGCTCGGCGTCGCTGCGAGTGAACCCTTGGTCCGCAGCGGTGCCATGGCTTCGCGTATGGCCCAGCTTATGGTTGTCGATGCCCTGTACGCTGCTTACGTTGCCAGCGACTACGAACGGGCGACGCATGTCATTAAGCAAAACTACATCGAGAAACAGGAAAGATGAGGTGAATGAAATGCTCGATTTAACAAAATTCACGACCGAACAGCGTAATCAAAGTTCAATGGACCTCGATACGATGACATCGCTGCAAATCGTCACGACGATGAATGATGAGGATCTTCGTGCCGTCCAGTCGGTCACGAAGGTGTTGCCCCAGGTTGCCACAGCAATCGACTGGGCTGCTGAGGCACTCGAGCGCGGCGGGCGCGTCTTTTACATGGGCGCAGGCACCAGCGGTCGTCTGGGTGTACTCGACGCTTCGGAGTGTCCGCCCACGTTTGGCGTGTCACCCGATCTGATTGTCGGGCTCATTGCCGGAGGCGAGACGGCGTTTATCAAGGCTGTCGAAGGTGCCGAAGACAGCGAGGAGCTTGGCGCGAGCGACCTGCGGGAGCGTGGACTCTCGGAGAAGGATCTTGTCGTTGGCCTGGCGGCAAGCGGTCGTACTCCCTATGTGGTGGGCGGCCTTATGTACGCCAAGGCAACTGGGTGCAAGACCATTGCAATTGCCTGCAACCAAGGGTCGAAGATCGGGGAGAGCGCAGATCTTGCCATTGAGCCCGTGCCAGGTCCCGAGGTGCTGACCGGCTCAACGAGGCTCAAGGCGGGAACGGTTCAAAAGCTCATTCTCAACATGATTTCGACCGGTGCCATGGTCAAGATCGGCAAGGTATACCAAAACCTGATGGTCGATGTGCAGCAGACGAACGAGAAGTTGGTGGTGCGCGGCCAGAACATCGTGATGGAGGCGACCGGCTGCACGCGCGAGCGCGCTATTCAGGCGCTTGCAGATGCCGGCGGCCACGTAAAAACCGCTATTGTCTCGGTACTGCTGGACTGCGATGCCGAGCAGGCTGCGGTAGCTCTTGAGCGAGCGCGAGGCCATGTCCGTGCTGCGGTGAGTGGCCATGAGAAGAGCAATGCCGATGCCCAATAGGTGTGCGGCGTGAGCTGATATGACATCCAGACGAGATACCCAATACAAGGAGGAGTTATGACGAACAAAGAGCTGGCTCAAAAGCTGCTGGACCTTTTGGGCGGTAAAGACAACGTGCTCGCAAACGCGGCGTGCATGACGCGCCTGCGCGTGACCGTCAAAGACACGGGCAACGTCGACACGGAGGGCATTAAGGCACTCGACGGCGTGATGGGCCTGGTCGAGGACGACACGATGCAGATCGTGCTGGGTCCGGGCAAGGTGAATAAGGTGCTCGAGGAGTGCTCCAAGCTCACCGGCCTTGCGAAAGGCGTTGCCGACGAGAGCGTGGTTGACGCTGCGGCCACAAACAAGGCCGCGCAGAAGGCCAAATACGAGTCTAAGCCGGTTCAGGCCTTCCTCAAGAAGATTTCCAATGTCTTCGTCGCCCTGCTTCCCGGCATCATTGCGGCTGGTCTCATCAACGGTATCTGCAACGTCATTAACGTCTCGACGGCAGGCGCGCTTGCAGGCGAGTGGTGGTACCAGGGCATTCGTTCCATGGGCTGGGCCTTGTTTGCCTATCTGCCCATCTTGGTGGGCTATAACGCGGCACGTGAGTTTGGTGGCTCCGCTGCGCTGGGCGGCATCGCCGGCATGATGTGTATCGCCAACAGTGCTATGCCCCTGCTTGCGCCTGGTGCGGCTGATCCTGCCACTGCCATTCTGCTGCCGCTCACCAATGCGCAGTACAACCCCGCAGCGGGCGGCATGATCGCGGCTCTTATCGCTGGCGCATTTTTTGCCTGGATGGAGCGTCAGATTCGCAAGGTTATGCCCAACGTACTCGACACGTTCTTGTCCCCGCTGCTGGTGCTCATCATCGGCGCCTTTGCTCTGATGCTCGTCATCCAGCCGGTTGGCGCATGGCTGACGACTGCCATCTTTAGCGTTTTGACCTTTATCTTCGAGAAGCTGGGCGTCCTGGGCGGTTATATCCTGTCGGCAGGCTTCTTGCCGCTGGTTTCCGTCGGCCTGCATCAGGCGCTCACGCCGATCCACGCTATGCTCAACGATCCCGACGGCGCTACCAAGGGCATCAATTACCTGCTTCCCATCCTTATGATGGCTGGCGGCGGTCAGGTCGGTGCCGGTCTGGCGCTGTACTTTAAGACCAAGAACGTCAAGCTCAAGAAGTACGTCGCAGAGTCCATTCCCGTTGGAATCCTGGGTGTGGGCGAGCCTCTGATGTATGCTGTTACGCTGCCGCTCGTTCGTCCGTTTGTGACGGCCTGCCTGGGTGCCGGATTTGCCGGCGCGCTCGCGGCGCTGCTTCACATCGGCACGGTTTCTCAGGGCGTTTCCGGTCTGTTTGGCTTGCTGATCGTCGTTCCTGGCCAGCAGCTCGGCTACGTTGCCGCTATGCTGCTTGCCTATGCCGCCGGCTTTGTCCTGACGTGGTTCTTTGGCGTCGACGAGCAGAAGATCAACGAGTTCTTTGGCGAGTAGTTTGATATCGCGAGCCGTGTTGCTCAGGGCTCGCGGCGCGCGGCAGATTTCTTGATGCTATGGTTGTGCCGGCGGGGCTAACTGCTCCGCCGGCCTTTTTTAAAGGAGCGTTGTAGCGTGAAAACGGGTATTTCGATTTATCTTTCCAGCCCTCTGCAGGATATTGAGCGGACAATTGAGCGTGGTGCCGCGGCGGGTGCGCGCTATGCGTTCACCTCGCTGCATATTCCCGAGGATGGGGGAGCGGCATATGCCGATAAGGTCCGTCATGTGCTGTCGCTGCTTTCCGCCCGCGGCATTGCGCTCATTGCCGATGTGGGGCCTCGCACGTGCGATTTGCTCGGGCTTGAGCGCATCGAGGACCTGCGCGATCTGGGGTTGGAATACCTTCGTTTGGACTATGGCTTTAGCGCCCAGCGGGTCGCGGAGCTGTCCGGTGTATTTCGCATTGTGGTCAATGCATCGACGGTGAGTTCTGATGAAATCGCATCGTGGCGTGAGGCCGGTGCCGATGTGACTCGTTTTGCCGCCTGCCACAATTTTTACCCCAAGCCTTATACCGGTTTAGCTCTGGAGGACATTGCTCGGATGAATCTTCGTCTTGCGGCGCTTGGATTCGAAATCATGGCTTTTGTGCCGGGTGATGCTAACGTTCGCGGGCCGGTATTCGAGGGACTGCCGACGGTCGAGGCGCAGCGCGGTCGCGCGTCAAAGGTTGCCCTCAACATGCTTGAGCTTGCACATGGCGCCGATTGCGACATTGTGTTGGTCGGCGACCCCGATCTTTCCGATGCGGGCTGGGCGCAGTTTGCTCATGTTTCCACCGGATACGTGGACTTGCAATGCGAGCTTGAGCCCGGTTATGCCTATGTACGTGGGCAGATTCATCACGACCGGCCCGATTCGAGCACCCTCATCTTTAGGTCTCAGGAGTCGCGTACGACGCTTAAGCCGGATTCCGTGCCGACGGATGCCGGTGCCGGCCTGTTTCGAAAGGCGGGGTCGATCGCTGTGAGCAATAGCGGCTATGGGCGCTACGAAGGCGAGCTTGAGATTGCGCGGGTCGATCTTCCCGGTGACGAGCGCATGAACGTTGCGGGTCATATCACGCCCGAGGCAATGGAGCTGCTGCCGTTCATCAAACGCGGATTCGGGGTACGGTTCGTTTAGTGTGTGACCCGTGGGCTACAATTGGCCCATCATGCGAAGGCGCCTCGTGTGGCGTGTGCCTGCGTTGGCCGATCTATATTCGGAGGATTCCCATGACCGTACTGTTTGTTGAATATCCCAAGTGCTCGACCTGCAAGAAGGCCAAGGCATGGCTGGACGAACACGGGGTAGAGTATATCGACCGCGATATCGTTTTGGACAATCCCACGGACGATGAGCTTGCGACCTGGATTGCTCGTTCGGGGCTGCCGGTGCGGCGCTTCTTTAATTCGTCGGGCATGAAATATCGAGAGCTGGGCCTGAAGGCGCGTCTGGATGCGGGCATGACGGATCGGGAGTGCTACGAGCTGCTGGCGACCGACGGCATGCTGGTTAAGCGCCCACTGCTGGTGGGCGACGACTTTGCGATTCCCGGCTTTAGGGAATCGGCTTGGGCCGAGGCGTTGCTGTAGCGGCTGCGGAAAGCGCGACCCGTTTTGAGCTTCGATTACGGGATACGGTTTCCGGTTGAGGGCTCGATGGGAAAGTGGGGACCAGTTTGAGCTTGAAATCTGGGACGCACTTTCCGCCGGCAGGCTTGCCCCAGTCAGTCCTCCAACTGCGCCCATTCGTGCGGATCGTAGACCTTTACGTGCTTGTTGGGCTTGCCGCTCCAGTACTCCTCGTCCATAAAGGGCAGATATGCCTGAACGCCGGGGCAGATAAAGGGGATCCGCTGCTGTTGCAGTCGCTCGCGCTGGCGCTGCTCCAGGTGCGCCTCGGATATGACAGTCGGCATACCGGACAGCTCGACGAGGCTTGCCTGGATTCGCTTAAGGTCGGGGAGTCCCGCGTGCCATGACATCCGCATGATCAAAAAGGATGCACGGCGGTAGTTTGCCTGCATCACCGTGATGGCGGGGCGCAGAGTGGGATGGATTTTGTCCCGTTCGGGCCAAAGGTCAGCAGTGATCTCGAGGCCCAGGGTCTCCCATAGGTAATCAAGCTCTTCGTCCATGGCGCCTCGATATCCGTGCAATGATGACGGTTCGATTGTGCCATCAGCCGTGAGTGCTGCATTGTTGTAATCTACCAGCGGTAGATGCGGGATGTTTTACGGGCTTTGGCGCCGTACGTGTCGCTGGCGCTTCACAGGTCCTTCACGTGTTGGCCGTATTTGACTGAATTTCAAAAAATTCAAAATTGGGGCTTGCGTCACGGCCGGACTTCCCGTATATTTCTTTCTTGCGCAAAGGCACAGCCGAGCGCAGCGATGCAGTCATTGGGATGTCGTCTAATGGCAGGACAGCGGATTCTGGTTCCGTCAATGGGGGTTCGACTCCCTCCATCCCAGCCATTGCATTTGCTACATATGGCCCGTTCGTCTAGCGGTTTAGGACGCCGCCCTCTCAAGGCGGAGATCACCAGTTCGAATCTGGTACGGGCTACCAAAATTGAACGCCCGGGCCTCGTAAGAGACCCGGGTTTTGTGTATTGACCGATATTTAAGGCGCGCGTTGAGTCTGCCGCCCGGACCGAGGAGTTGTCATGGACCTGCCTATCAGCTTGGAAGACATCACGTATGCCGAGAACTATCTGGCGCAGGGCGACCTGGCTACGGCGACGCCGCTGCTGGAGCGTCTGGTGGAGCTTGCCGAGGAGTATATCGACGCTGAGTGCAAGACGGAGGAGAAGCGCCAGTACTTTAGCTTCGACAGCAAGTTTGAGCGCCTGGCCTATCGCCGCGTGGAGAAGGATCCGCGCGAGCTGGTGCAGGTCGAGGTTCCCTTTGACCGCCTGTACTCCGACATGGCGTTTGCCTACATTCGCCAGCAGGATTATGTGAGTGCTCGGAATGCCCTGATGCAGGCCGTGCGTTGGGATCCCATGAACTGCAACTATCGCTTGGACTTGGCCGAGCTGTTCCGCGCGCTCGAGGACAAGCAGGAGTGGGCATCGCTCTCGTTCTCGGTGCTGGAGCGCGCGAGCGACGGTAAGTGCGCCGCACGCGCCTACACCAACTTGGGTCAGTACTTCTTGGAGCCCGAGACCGAGAACATTTCGGCTGCCGTGGGCTGCGCGCGTCTGGCGCTGCGCCTGGCGCCCAATGATGCGCATACGACGCGCCTGCTCAACAAGATCCATACCACCTATCCGGATGCCGCGGACGAGAGTGACGACCATGTGATGGGTGAGCTCGCCCTGCAGGGCGTGCCGACCTCGCCTTCGGCCGAGATCGCCATCTGCCTGATCATGTGCGCGACCGACGCTGCGAGCGACGGCGACAAGCAGGAGGCTACGCGCCTGACGGTCCGTGCCCGCGACCTGGTGGGCGAAGAGGCGTGCGCGGCGATTATCAAGCTGGTGCGCGAGAGTGATGCCGAGCTTAACGCCGAGCGCAAGGCAAAGCGCGAGGCTGCGGGCTCAAACGCCGATGGCGCCAAGGAGGCCGGCGATGCCCAGTAAGCGCGAGCGCAAGCTCATTTCCAAGAATCGCTCGGCACATCACGAGTACTTTATCGATGAGACGTTTGAGTGCGGTATTGAGCTGAGCGGTACCGAGGTCAAGTCGATTCGCGAGCGCGCGTGCCAGATTACCGATACCTTTGCACTGATTCGTGGCGGGGAGTGCTGGCTCGTCGGCCTACATATCCACCCTTATAGCCATGGTGGCGTGTGGAATCGCGATCCCGACCGTCGGCGCCGTCTGCTGCTGCACCGCAAGGAGATCGACTTTCTTGACGGCAAACTTCGCAACCGTGGTTATGCGCTGGTTCCGTTGGAGCTCTACTTTAATACCGACGGTCGCGTAAAGCTGCTGCTGGGCCTAGGCCGCGGCAAGAAGCTTTACGACAAGCGCGAGGATATGGCCAAGCGCGATGTCCAGCGCGAGATCGACCGCGCCCTCAAGGAGCGCAATCGCTAGGCGTTCTGTATAAGTTGCGGTGGAATACGGACTGTTTTGCCTGTTTGAGGGGCTATTCAGTCCTTATTCCACCGCAACTGCGGGCGTCTCATCTTGCTTATACTGTTTTGACACATATGTCTCAAAGGTGGTGTCCGTTGTGGGCGCCGCCTTTTTTGTGGGTACATACATCCATGAGGTTCCAACCCGAGCTAGGGGAGTGATCGTTATGGACAAAACTGCGTTCTTTACCATGCCGAGCGGCCTGTACGTGGTGAGCGCCGCGGCAGACGGGCTGCGCGCCGGCTGCGTCATCAACACAGCGGTGCAGGTGACGTCCATGCCGCCGCGCATTTCGGTTGCCGTGAACAAGGACAACGTCACCTCGAGCGTCATCGCATCGGCCAAAGCGTTCGCGCTGACCGTGATCGATCAGACCGCCGACATGCTCTACATCGGCAACTTTGGGTTCCGCACCAGCAGCGATTATGACAAGTTTGCCAAATACGAGACCCGCGAGACGGCTCTGGGCATGCCCTATGTGCCCGAGCACGCGACGGCCCTGTTTAGCTGCCGTTTGATCGACACTGTGGATGTGGGCACGCATCTACTGTTTATCGGCGAGGTCGAGGATGCCGAGCGCCTGAGCGACGAGACGCCGCTCACCTACGATTACTACCATAAGGTCCTGAAGGGCAAGACGCCTCCGAAGGCGTCCTCGTATCAAGGCTAGAAATGTTTTAAAAATACTTGCATTATATTATTGAGAATCTATACTAATAGATGAAGTACATCACCAGTCGCGTTCGAGAGGAGAACATCATGGCTGAGGAGAAGAAGACGTATAAGTTCGTGTGCATCGTTTGTGGCTACGAGGTTGAGGTCGACACGCCCGAGCTGCCCGAGGACTACGTGTGCCCGGTCTGCGGCGTCGGTCCCGATCAGTTTGAGCTCGTCGAGGAGTAGCTCGTCGGCACGCGGCTCACGGCAACACATAGCTCTGTCCAAGGGTCCCGGTCGGATATCCCGGCCGGGACCCTTTTCCTCCGCCCCCAAGGGATCACGGTTGCTGTTGGCCGATCCTGTCTGTTGTGAGTCCGGCCGACCTTTTGTCTCAATCTGTAACATCTAACGGTGGAAATTGGGTCCACTTGTTACAGATTGAGACAAACGGAGCTGTCCCTCGGAATGATCTCGATCTGTAACATCTAACGGCTCGAAACGGGTCTTCCTGTTACAGATCGAGACGTTTGCCTGGGTAGGTGCCCCGTCCCATTACATCCCTGTCAACAACACGACATCTAGAATCGTCACGATGGCACCGATCCCTACAAGCAGCGCGTTGAGTGGGCGCGAGTTGGCGTATTTGCCCATGACGTGGGGTGAACTGGTGAGCCGTATGAGCACAAAGACCGTAATCGGCAGCTGAAGCGATAACAGTGCCTGACTCCAGATGAGACCTTCAAAAGGATTTGGGACGACCAGGCACGCCGTCACTGCGCCGACGAAACAGGCCGCCACCCCGATCGAGGAATGTCGGTCGTGTATGTCGTATTCCTCGTCGAACATGCCCGCGGTGATGGTGCCCGCCGCCATACCCGCCGTCACGCTACTCGATAGTCCCGCGAACAGCAGCGCTACCGCAAAGATGGTCGAGCTCGCCGGGCCCAGAATGGGGGAGAGCGTGGCCGCTGCGACGGCGAGGTCGTCTACGACCATGCCGTGCGCAAAGAAGGTCGTTGCGGCCAGGATGACCATTGCCGAGTTGATTGCCCAACCCACGCCCATCGAAAAGAGCGTGTCAAAGAGCTCGTAGCGCAGACGTTCTTCGATAACCTGCTCGCCTTGGCCTTCGAAGTGCATGGATTGGATGACCTCGGAGTGCAGAAAAAGGTTGTGTGGCATAACGACCGCACCCAGGACACTCACGATAATCGCGGCAGAGCCAGTGGGCATACTGGGCGTGATCCAGCTTGCGGCGGCTTGCGGCCAGTCGACCTTGACTAGTGCAAGCTCGGCCAAAAACGAGAGTCCTACCACGCCTACGAAGGCGATGATCCAGCGTTCGGCATGCTTGTAGGAGTTCGTCATGAGCATCGCCATCGATACTGCCGCCACGATGACGCAGCCCGCGCGCACGGGCAGCCCAAAGAGCATTTGAAGGGCAATCGCGCCGCCCAGGACTTCGGCCATGGCGGTGGCGATGGTCGCGAGATAGGCGCTGGCGAGCACCGTACGCCCGACGAAGCGGGGGAGGTAACGTGTCGTGGCCTCGGCAAGGCAGGCGCCCGTGGCGATACCCAGGTGCGCCGCGTTGTGCTGCAGCACGATGAGCATAATCGTGGACAGCGTGACGATCCACAGCAGCGCGTAGCCAAACTGCGAGCCCGCGGCCATATTGGAGGCCCAGTTGCCCGGGTCGATAAAGCCGACGGTCACGAGCAGCCCGGGGCCGATATGCCGCGCAATGTCTAGGCCTCCGTGACCACCGGTGCGCCGGGAGCCAAAGCGTTGTTTGAGATGGTTGAGCATGGTGCGCTCCTGTGTATGGGCGGCGTGACGTCGCATCTGGGTCGTGCGGCGCCAAGCGTCGGATTTGGGTTGGGGCTACTTGTGCGCTTTGCCCTGATTGGCCACGGCGTCGATCTTGGCGGCGATGGTCGCCGGGTCGCCGATGTAGCGCTTGTCGAGGACGTTGAAATCGGTGTCGAAGGTGTAGACGAGCGGCACGCCGGTGGGGATGTTGACCTTGAGGATCTCCTCGGGCGTGAGGTGCTCGAGCTTCATGACGAGTGAGCGCAGGGAGTTGCCGTGTGCGGCGATGAGTACGCGCTTGCCGGCGAGCATCTGGGGGCGAATCTCGTCTTCGAAATAAGGCCAGGCGCGGGCGATCGTGTCCTTGAGGCACTCGGTATAGGGCAGCTGATCGGGCGCGACATCACGGTATTGCGCCTGGGTGTGGGAATCGCGCGCGTCGTCCGGCTCGAGTGCCGGCGGGCAGACATCGAAGGAGCGGCGCCAGATGAGCACCTGCTCGTCGCCGTGCTCCGCTGCGGCATCGGCCTTGTTGAGACCCTGCAACGCTCCGTAGTGGCGCTCGTTGAGCTTCCAGGATTTGATGACGGGCAACCACTCGCGATCCATTTGGCCGAGCACGATGTTGAGGGTGTGGATCGCGCGCTTGAGGCGCGAAGTGTAGCAGACGTCAAAGTCGAAACCGGCTTCTTTGAGGGCGCGGCCGCCTGCCGCCGCCTCTTCGCGGCTCGTGTCGGTGAGCTCGACATCGGTCCAGCCGGTGAACAGGTTGAGTTTGTTCCACTCGGACTCTCCGTGACGGATAAGGACGAGTTGCATCGTCTGCTGGTCTGCTTGGTGCGCCATAGGGGCCTCCTTGATCTGGCACGGTGTGCGTGCCGTTTGCTTGACGCCGCAAAGGATACCCGTTTTAGGCTTAAAAGTTAACCAAGACTAACAAAATTGTTGTATTTGAATGGGATGGTGAAGGGGGGGCTGCCGAAATGTCTCGATCTGTAACAACTAGGGATGGAAATTGGGCCTAGGTGTTACAGATCAAGACAGGAAGAAATGGTCCTATGGAAAATCTCGATCTGTAACAGCTGACCGCCAAAACCGGCCCTTCATGTTACAGATTGAGATGTTTGAAGTGGTGAGCTAACAGGCCGAACTTGGGGCCTATGTTGTCGCCCTTGAGGTCGGCGGTGTCCACTCGTAGGGCGTGCGTTACGCGATTGTTTCGAAACGGGTGGGAAACACAACGGGTCGGCGATGCTCCTAGTATGCCTATTCAACTGACTGTCTAAATATCTAGGGGAGGATCGCGATGCAGGCAGATTCCGCTCAGCAGCAGGGCCTTTATCGCCCCGAATTCGACCACGATGCATGTGGCATCGGCGCGCTTGCCGATATCAACGGCGAGCGCCATCACCAGATTCTGGACGACGCGCTGTCCATTCTGGTCAACTTGGAGCACCGCGGCGGCACGGGACTCGAAAAGAACACCGGCGATGGCGCTGGCATCCTGTTCCAGGTTCCGCATCACTTTTTCCGTAAAGAGGCTCAAAAGTGCGGCCAGATTCTGCCGACAGAGGGCGACTATTGTGTGGCCATGCTGTTCTTTCCGCAGGATGACAAGGGCGTAGAGGATGCCCGCCGCGTGTTTGAGGAGGGTTGCGCCGAGGCCGGCGTGCCGCTGCTCTTTTGGCGTGAGGTGCCGGTCGATCCGCACGACCTGGGCGAGACGGCGCGTGCCTGCATGCCCACCATCCTGCAGGCCTTCCTGGGCCGCCCCGACGACACGCCCGCCGGCGATGCCTTCGAGCGTCGCCTGTACGTGTGCCGCCGCACTATCGAGAAGAAGGCCGATGCCGAGTTTGCCCTGCGCGACAAGATCTTCTACGTCTGCTCCATGAGCTCGCGCACTATCGTGTACAAGGGCATGCTCGTCGCCACGCAGATGCGCCGCTTCTTCATCGATCTCAACGACGCCGCCGTCAAGACGGCCGTTGCGCTCGTCCACTCGCGCTACTCCACCAACACCACGCCCAGCTGGGAGCGTGCGCACCCCAACCGCTTTATCATTCACAACGGCGAGATCAATACCCTCAAGGGCAATGTCAACTGGATTCGCGCCCGCGAACCCAACCTGTACAGCCCCGTGCTGCAGCACGATCTTGAGCGCGTGATGCCCATCATCAACCGCGAGGGTTCCGACTCCGCGATTCTGGACAACGTGCTCGAATTCTTGGTCATGAACGGTCGCCCGCTCACGCGTGCCGCGTCCATGTTGCTGCCCGAGCCGTGGGACCACAACGACAGCCTGAGTGAGGAGCGCCGCGCCTACGACGCCTACCAGTCCATGCTCATGGAGCCGTGGGACGGCCCGGCGGCCATCGCCTTTACCGACGGTCGCACGCTGGGCGCCGCCCTCGACCGTAACGGCCTGCGCCCGGCTCGCTACTACGTGACGCGCGACGGCCGCTTTATGCTGGCGAGCGAGGTGGGCACCATCGAGGTGCGCCCCGAGAACATCCTGACGAGCGGCTGCTTGGGACCGGGTCAGATGCTCGAGGTCGACTTTGCCCGCGGCCGCGTGATCTACAACGACGAGCTGCGCGCCCGTTACGCCAAGGAAAAGCCCTACCGTGATTGGATTGCCGAGGAGACGCTGACCGTCGACGCGCTCGATGAGCCCGCCGCGCCCGCGCCCGTCGAGGATGCCGAGGTGTCCTCGGCCGTGCGCATGGCCAAGCTCGGCTATCACTGGGATGACGTCGACGAGGTCGTGCGTCCCATGGCCCAGCAGGGCAAGGCCCCGCTCGCCTCGATGGGCATCGACGCGCCGCTGGCCTGCCTGTCAAAGAAGACCCGCTCGTTCTTTGACTACTTCTATCAGCTGTTCGCCCAGGTCACGAACCCGCCGATCGATGCCCTGCGCGAGCATATGGTAACTTCGACCACGCTCTACCTGGGCAACCACGGCAACCTGCTCGAGGATTCCCGCACGGCCTGCCAGCTGGTGCGTCTGGAGCGCCCGCTGCTGAGCGAGGAGGAGTTCGACCGCATTTGTGCCATCGACCGTGTTGGCTTTAAGACCCGTCGTTTCCGTGCCGTCTACCGCCGCGATGCCGGCGAGGGCGCGCTGCAGGCTGCGCTCAAGCAGCTTGCCGAAGACGTCGAGGCTGCGGTTCGCGATGGCGTGAACATCGTGGTGCTGAGCGACCGTGCCGCTGCGGGCGAGGTGCCCGTGCCGTCACTGCTTGCCGTGGGCTGCGTGCACAACCACCTGATCCGCGCCGGTGTGCGTACCTTTGCCGATATTGTGGTGGAGTGCGGCGACGCCGCGTCTCCGCACGACTTTGCGGCACTGGTGGGCTACTCCGCGAGCGGCATCTATCCGTACAATGCGCATGCGTGCATCCGCGACTTGGCGGCACACGGCGACCTGGACGTGACGGCCGAGCAGGGCATCGCCAACTACAACAAGGCCGCGACGGCCGGCATCGTCTCTATCATGTCCAAGATGGGCATCTCCACGGTGCAGAGCTACCACTCTGCGCAGATCTTCGAGGCCGTGGGCTTTACGCCGGAGTTCGTCAACGCGTACTTCGCCGGCACGGTGAGCCGTGTGGGCGGTATGGGCGTCGAGGACGTTGAGCGCGAGCAGAATGAGCGCTATGACGCCGCGCTTGCCATCCTTAAGAGCCCGGCTCCCGATCAGCTGCCCACGCTGGGTCTGACCAAGTGGCGCCCGCTCGGCGGCGAGGATCACCTGATCGACCCTCAGACCGTCTACCTGCTGCAGACCGCCTGCCGTGAGGACAGCTACGACACCTTTAAGGAGTACAGCGCTCGTCTGCACCGCACCGGCCGTGCCGTGCGCCTGCGCGACTTGCTCGACTTTAATGCCAGCGGCCGCACGCCGGTTTCGCTCGACGAGGTCGAGCCCGCGCTCAACATCGTCCGCCGCTTTAACACCGGCGCCATGTCGTACGGCTCCATCAGCAAAGAGGCGCACGAGTGCATGGCCATCGCCATGAACCGCCTGCATGGACGTTCTAACTCGGGCGAGGGCGGCGAGGACCCGCGTCGCGAGACCCCGCTGGCCAACGGCGACTCCAAGAACTCCGCGATCAAGCAGGTGGCAAGTGCGCGCTTTGGCGTGACGAGCCGCTATCTGTGCAGCGCCTTCGAGATCCAGATTAAGATGGCCCAGGGCGCCAAGCCTGGCGAGGGCGGCCACCTGCCCGGCAAGAAGGTCTACCCTTGGATTGCCGAGGTCCGTCAGTCCACGCCCGGCATCGGCCTGATCTCGCCTCCGCCGCACCACGACATCTACTCTATCGAGGACCTGGCCGAGCTCATCTTCGACCTTAAGAACGCCAACCCCGGCGCGCGCGTGTCGGTCAAGCTGGTCAGCGAGGCCGGCGTCGGCACCATCGCCACCGGTGTGGCCAAGGGTGCTGCCGACAAGATCTTGATCAGCGGCCACAACGGCGGCTCGGGTGCCGCTGCGCGCGACTCTATCTGGCACGCCGGTCTGCCGCTGGAGCTCGGTCTTGCCGAGGCTCAACAGACGCTGCTGCAAAACGGTCTGCGCTCGCGCGTGGTGCTCGAGGCCGACGGCAAGCTCATGGACGGTACCGATGTCGCCGTTGCCTGCCTGCTGGGCGCCGAGGAGTTTGGCTTTGCGACCATGCCGCTCATCTCGATGGGCTGCCTCATGCAGCGCGACTGCCAGCAGGATACCTGCCCGGCCGGCATCGCGACGCAAAACTGCCGCCTGCGTCACGGCTTCCGCGGTAGGCCCGAGCACGTCGAGCACTTTATGCTCTTTGTTGCCGAGCAGCTGCGCGAGGTCATGGCGAGCCTGGGCTTCCGCACCGTCGACGAGATGGTCGGCCATCCCGAGTGCTTGCGCCAGATCGAGGTCCCGGGCAACCGCAAGGCTAACCTGCTGGATCTGTCGCCCGTGCTGGCAAGCGCGACCTGCGAGTTCGGTGCCCACATCCCGGGTGCCGACGGCCGTCACTTCCTGCCCCAGATGGCTGCGGACAGCGAGCTCGACAAGACGCTCGACTCCACGCTGTTTGTGCCTTACACGGTCGACGCTCGCGCGCACCTGCGCCCGATTCGCTTCCGCGCCGATATCGCCAACGTCAACCGCTGCGTGGGCACCATCCTGGGCAACGCGGTGACCAAGGCGCATCCCGAGGGCCTGCCCGCCGGCTCCATCACCATCGATTGCGATGGATCGGCCGGTCAGAGCTTTGGCGCCTTCCTGCCGCGCGGCATTACGCTCAACGTGTGCGGCGACGCCAACGACTACTTTGGCAAGGGCCTTTCGGGCGGCGAGGTGTCGGTGCGCCCCAACCCGCATGCGACCTATAAGTTCGACGAAAACATCATCGTGGGCAACGTTGCGTTCTTTGGCGCCACGAGCGGTCGCGGCTTCATTAACGGCCTGGCCGGCCAGCGCTTTGGCGTACGCAACTCCGGTGCCACCGTGGTGGTCGAGGGCTGCGGCAACCATGGCTGCGAGTACATGACGGGCGGTCTGGCGCTTATCCTGGGCGAGGTCGGGCAGAACTTCGCCGCCGGTATGACGGGTGGCGTGGCCTACGTCTTTGACCAGTACGGCACGCTCGATGCCCGCGTGAACCACGAGAGCGTTGAGCTCAAGGCCCCGACTGCCGGCGAGCTGGCGCAGATTCGCGAGCTCATCCAGGAGCACGTGGATGCGACGCAGAGTCCGCGCGGCATCAAGCTGCTCTACAGCTTTGAGACGATGAGCAAGCACTTTGTGAAGGTCATTCCGACCGAGTACGAGCGTGTACTGGCGATTGTCGCCGCCGCCGAGGCCGTCGGCAAGACGCATGCGCAGGCAGAGGAGCTGGCGTTTGACATCGTGACCGGTCGCGCGAGCGCTGCGGATCTCGCTCGCTTCGATGCTGCGGGCGGTGCTGCGGGCGCTGCGTCCGTGGCTGCCAGCCCTGTTGCTTCGACCAAGAAGGAGGCGTAAGTGCCATGGGTAAGCCCGGTGCTTTTCTTGATATCGATCGCGTGACCCACGAGCTACGTCCCGTGGAGGAGCGCAGTCATGATTTTGATCCCCTGTATGTGGAGCTCGATGACGACGCACGTCGCGCCCAGGCGAGCCGCTGCATGATGTGCGGCGTGGCGTTTTGCCAGATGGGCGCGAGCTTTGGCAAGGCACGTCCGAGCGGCTGCCCGCTGCACAACTTGATTCCCGAGTGGAACGAGCTGGTGTACCGCGGCCGCTGGGATGAGGCTGCCGAGCGCCTGTCGCTCACCTCGCCCATGCCTGAGTTTACGAGCCGCGTGTGCCCGGCACTGTGCGAGGCCGCGTGCAACCTGGGCTCGGTCGACGGCCAACCCACGACGATTCACGATAACGAGCGTGCGATCAGCGACCATGAGTGGGCCAACGGCGGCCCACGTCGCTTTGAGCCGGCAGGGGAGGACGCGCCCTCGGTCGCCGTGGTTGGTTCCGGCCCGGCTGGCCTGGTGGCAGCATGGGAGCTTGCACGTCGCGGTGCCCGCGTGACGGTGTTTGAGCGCGACGACCGCCCTGGCGGCCTACTCATGTACGGCATTCCCAACATGAAGCTCGAGAAGTCTGTGGTCGAGCGTCGTGTGGCGCTCATGCGCGAGCTGGGTATTGTGTTCGAGCTGGGCGCCGACGTGACGGACCCTGCGGTGGCGGCCAAGCTCAACGGCTTTGACGCTGTGGTGGTGGCTGCTGGCGCCCGTGCCCCGCGCGGTCTTTCGGCTACGAACGTGGACGCCCCGGGCGTGGTGTACGCCGTGGACTATCTGACGGCTTCGACCGTGTCGGTTCTCGACGGCGGCGAGCTCGCGGTCGATGCGCGTGGCCTGGACGTTGTGGTCATTGGCGGCGGCGATACCGGTAACGACTGTGTGGGTACCGCGGTGCGTCAGGGCGCGCGCAGCGTGCGCCAGTTTGAGTTCTTGCCGGCTGCGCCCGATAAGCGCGCGGCGAGCAACCCCTGGCCGCATTGGCCCAACGTTAAGAAGACCGACTACGGCCAGCAGGAGGCTATCGCTGCCATGGGCGGCGAGATGCGCGCTTGGGGCGTGGACACGCTCGAGGTGCTGCTGGACAAGAAGGGCGCGGCTGCGGGTCTGCGCGTGGTCGATCTGGATTGGTCGGCCGGCAAGCCCGAACGCATTGCGGGCTCCGAGCACGAGGTGCCGGCGCAGCTGGTGCTCATCGCCTGTGGCTTTACGGGTCCGGAACACAGCGTGTTCGAAGCTGTCGGCGTGCCCGTTGCCACGGCGGGCCGCCCGCTGCCCGTGATGGCTTCCGAGGGCTCGCACCTTGCGGCCCGCGTGGATGGTGTTGCTGCGGATGCCGTGCCGGTGTATATGGCGGGTGATGCCCGCAACGGCAGCTCGCTCGTGGTGAACGCCATGGCCGATGCCCTGGCCTGCGCAGCCGAAGTCGCCGACGCGCTGGAACTGTAAAGTAGTCACGGAGATACTCAACAATCGAATCGGAAAGGGCTGTCCCTAACTGCCGGCACAAAAGGAACGTCCCTAAGTGCCGGCAGTTGGGGACGTTCCTTTTAATATGAGCAGGACATTGTCAAGAGGCAAAATCGGGC
>CAJMMA010000011.1 GCA_905214435.1 uncultured bacterium | reverse complement strand
ACGGCAATATCGAGATCTACGTGCCCGCTTGGTCCATGGCTGCATGCGTCGGCATTGGCTTTGCGACCTACCTGGTCGTGGCGCTGCTACACACGCGCTCTATCAAGCGCGTCAGCCTGGCCGAAGCCCTCAAGGTGCAGGAGTAGTCATTGGGGACGTTCTTAAACGACTAGTCGTTGGGGACAGTCTTTGCCGGATCGCCGGCTCGCCGGCCGGGCGGCAAGCACTCATTTAAGTCTGTCCCCAATGAGTGCCTAACGACTCGGCGTTGCGCTTGACTTCGACCCTACTTCAACGGGTACCATCCTCTATGTCTGTAACGCCATATAGACCGAGGGGATATAACTATGACCGCAACTGCACCCACAGCACCCGCTAAGGTGTACTTTACCAACCTGCGCACGCATGCTCGCGAGAGCCAGCTCGACAAACTCAAGCGCCTCATCCGTCGCGCCGGTATTGAGCAGATCGACTTCGAGAACAAGTTTGTCGCCATCAAGATTCACTTTGGTGAGCTGGGCAACCTGAGCTTTTTGCGCCCCAACTACGCCCGAGCCGTCGCGGACGTCGTGAAGGAGCTGGGCGGCAAGCCCTTCCTTACCGACTGCAACACGCTCTATGTGGGTAGCCGCAAAAATGCGCTCGAGCACATCGACACCGCCTACCAGAACGGCTTTACTCCGTATGCCTCGGGTTGCCAGATCATCATCGCCGACGGCCTCAAGGGTACCGACGAGGCGCTTGTCCCGGTCGAGGGCGGTGAGTACGTGCGCGAGGCAAAGATCGGTCAGGCACTCATGGATGCCGACATCGTGATCAGCCTCACCCACTTTAAGGGCCATGAGCAGGCCGGCTTTGGCGGTGCCATGAAGAACCTGGGTATGGGCGGCGGTAGCCGTGCCGGCAAGATGGAGCAGCACGCCGCTGGCAAGCCGAGCGTCGATACCACCAACTGCGTAGGTTGCCGTGCCTGCGAGAAGATATGCGCGCACAGCGCCATCACGTTTGACGGTACGCGTGAGCGCGAGCTTGCCAACGGCAACACCCGCACGGTTCACGTCGCCGCTATCGACCACGATTGCTGCGTGGGCTGCGGCCGTTGCATTGCGGCGTGCAACCAGGACTGCATCAAGCCTGACTATGATGCCGCGGCCGACGTACTCAACTACAAGATCGCCGAGTACACCAAGGCCGTCGTCGACGGCCGCCCGAGCTTCCACATCTCGCTTGCCATGGATATCAGCCCCAACTGCGACTGCCATCCCGAAAACGACACGCCTATCGTCAACGATATCGGCATGTTCGCGAGCTTCGACCCGGTCGCCATCGATCAGGCCTGTGCCGATGCCGTCCTGGCATCCGAGCCGCTGCCTAACACCGAGCTTACCGACAGCGCGGCCAAGATGGAGCATAATCACGAGCATCTGGAGGGCGAGCAGGCCAAGGATCCCTTCTGCATCACGCATCCCGACACCGACTGGCGCGCGTGCATCGCGCATGCCGAGAAGATCGGCCTGGGCACGAGCAAGTACGAGCTCATCGAGGTCAAATAGCACCTAGTTATTGGACATATCAAGCGCTTTTGTAGCGCAACGTTAGTAAAAACCGCCCGTGAGCACAGCGCCCACGGGCGGCTTTTTGGAAGTGCTAGGGGCCAGATAGACCAGTAAACCGTACTATTTGCTTAAAAATTCCTATCGAGGAAGTCGTCGACCGTATTCCAGTAGAGCTCGGGGTCAACTTGCGCGCTCTTGGCGTGGGTGGCGCCGTGGATAGTGAGCATCTGTTTAACCTTGCTGGCGCACGCCTCGTAGTTTTGGTCGAGCATACTGTACGGCACAAAGGTGTCCTGGTCGCCGTGGATAAACAGCATGGGAACCGTCGCGTGTTTGAGTTGCTCCACACTGCTCGCCTTATGAAAGTCGTAGCCCGCGCGCACGTTGCACACCAAGTTTGCTACATCGAGCAAAGGAAAGCTGGGCAGGCCGAACACGTCCTTGAGCTGCAGAGAAAACTCGTCCCAAACACTCGTATAACCGCAGTCCTCGATAATGCATTTCACGTTTGCGGGCAGAGATTCCCCCGCGACGTTCATGGCGGTTGCTGCACCCATCGACTCGCCAAAGACCAGGATGCGCGCCTCGGGGTCAGCCTGAACGATTCGCTCGATCCATGCGACGATGTCGAGGCGCTCGGGCCAGCCCATGCCGATATAGTCGCCGCCGGAGCGCTCGTGGGCGCGGGCGGCGGGTGCGAGTACGTTCATGCCGCGGTCGTGGAATCGCTTGACGTATCGGGCCATACCGATGGGCTCGTTGGTATATCCATGCAGGCAGACGGCGTAGTCGTGCGTGCTCTCCGAGGCGGCAAAATACCAAGCGGCGAGCTCGGTTCCGTCATCTGCGGTGAGGCTGCTGCTCTTGCGGATCTCTTTAAACCATGCCCGCGCCTCGGTATCCTCGGCATCCGGCTGCTCACCTTCTTTGTCGTTCTTGCTATCCTGCATCATCTTCATGGTGTATGGCGCGCGGGGATTCAGCGCGAAGTCAAACAGAAAGTTGCCGGCAAATCCGAGCAGCGCAACGACAGCCACCAGTGCAACGATGCCGGCTATCTTGAGCTTTCGATGGGAACGTGCGTTTTGAGACATAAGAAGCTTTCCTATAAGATGTTAATACATCAACATTTAATGCAAGCGCATTATGGACGTTCGCCGTTGATGCGTCAACAGACAAAGAATGGGTAAACAAAGGGTCACGTATGGTGCAAATTTCGCACGTACCTAGACGCTTTGATATAGTGTTGAGAACTCTTTACGTTGGAGGATGTAACCGGCATGTCCGATTCGAGCGACAGTTCTAAGCCGCGACCCAAGACCGCGGCCGTTCCACACTACACGGTGGGCGAGGAGATCATGAACTCCGTCACCCATGGTGTCGGCTGCCTGCTGGGTATCGCGGGCCTGGTGCTCCTGATCGTATTCGCTGCCCTGCGCGGCGGAGGCCCGGCCCACATGGCCGCGGCGATTGTCTATGGTGTCAGCATTATCCTCGAATACCTAGCCTCCACGCTCTACCACGCGATTCAGCCCGCGGGCGCCAAGCGTGTGTTTCGCATCATCGACCACAGCTGCATCTACCTGCTCATTGCCGGCAGCTATACGCCGTTTTGCCTCATCACGCTCGCAAACGACGGCGGCCCTATGCTGTTCTTTGCCGTATGGGCCATCGCCATTATCGGCATCGCGCTGGAGTGCTTTATGCGCGAGCGTCAACCGCACTGGGTAAGCGGCCTGGTCTATCTGCTGATGGGCTGGCTCGTCGTCTTTAAGCTGCCCGAGCTCGTGTCGCTGCTCAACCCCGTGGCGCTTGCCCTGCTCGCCGTCGGCGGCGTGTGCTACACCGTGGGCGTGCCGTTCTATATCGCCAAAAACGTGCGCTATCTGCACAGCGTGTTTCACCTGTGGGTGCTCGCCGGCAGCATCTTCCAGTTCATGGCGGTGATTCTCTTCGTAATCTAGCGATCGCTCCTGTGCCCGCGGGCCCATCCAAGCGGCCGCCGGGCGCAACTGCCCTATCCGTCACCTACGCTTACTACCCAACGTCCCGAATCTTGGAGGTTCGAGAAACTCCCGATGGACATAACCATCTCCCTTATCACCACCCTCGTTTTGACCCTCATCAACGGCTACTTCTCTATGTCCGAGATGGCGCTCACCACGGCCAAGCGCGCCGTGTTGGAGCACGATGCCGAGGAGGGCGACAAGCGCGCGGAGCGTGCCATTAAGCTGGCTGCCGACTCCGACCAGCTGCTCGCCACCATCCAGGTCGCCATCACGCTCGTGGGCTTCGCCTCGTCCGCCGTCGCCTCGACGAGCCTGTCCGACCCGCTCGCCACGTGGCTCATGAGCTTTGGCATCGCGCCGCTCTCCGCCATCGCGCGCGGCCTGGCGCCGGTCATCATCACCGTCGCGGTCGCCTTCGTGTCCATCGTGATCGGCGAGCTCGTCCCCAAGCGCATCGGCCTGGCCAATGCCGAGGGCGTGTCCAAGCAGGTCGTGGGCCCGCTTTCCGTGTTCCAGAAGATTGCTCGCCCGCTCGTGTGGCTGACTGGCGCTTGCTCCGATGGCCTGGCCCGTATCCTGCGCATCAAGAGTGCCGACGACCGCCAGAACGTCTCGGAAGAAGAGATCAAGTACATGGTCTCGGAGCAGGACGACCTGCTCGACGAGGAAAAGCGCATGATTCACGAGATCTTCGACCTGGGCGACACCGTTGCCCGCGAGGTCATGGTGCCGCGCGTGGACACCACCATGTGCGAGGACGACGAGACGGTCGCCGACGTGCTGTCTACCATGCGCCAGACCGGCTTTAGCCGCATCCCCGTCTATCACGAGGATCCCGACAACGTCGCCGGCATCGCGCACATCAAGGACCTGATCCAGCCCGCGCTCGACGGCAAGGGCGACCAGCCCATCGCCAGCTTTTTGCGCGACGCCACCTTTGTGCCCGACACCAAGGACATCCTGCCGCTGCTGTCCGAGATGCAGACCTCGCACGACCAGATCGTGGTCGTCGTGGACGAGTACGGCGGCACGGCCGGCATCATCACCATCGAAGATATCGTCGAGGAGATCGTCGGCGAGATCGAGGACGAGTTCGACCCCGACAACAAGTACCTCACGCGCCTTTCGCGCCGCGAGTGGCTTGTTGATGGGCGTTTTTCGTGCGATGACGCGATTGAGCTTGGTTGGCCGCTTGAGGAAAGCGATGATTATGAGACCATCGCCGGCTGGATTTTGGAGCTTTGCGACTCGGTGCCCGACATCGGAGAGGTGTTTGAGGTCGCGGGGTACAAGTTTAAAGTGCAGTCGATGCGTGGCCAGCGCATCTCGCTCATTCGCGTGATCGCTCCGGCCGAAACCGATAAGAAGGATTCCGAGTCTTCGGTAGACGAGCCGACGACGTCGGGTGCGGGTCCCGCGAATCCGCACGACGGCGACGAGTAGGACAAGGAAGAGTAGGGGAGAGTTATGGCAGGCCTGTTCAACATCCTTAAGGTCACCGTCAGCGAGGACAAGATCTGTGCGCATGTGCTGGTGAACCCCGGCATGCCGCTCATGACCTCGGAGGACATCAAGGCCACGGCGCGCGTGTACTACCTGGTGCCCGCGATTGCCAAGCATCTGTGCCTGGGCGATTCCGGTCGAGAGTTCCAGGACTGCATGGGCCAGACCGAGCTCTGCCATCTGCTGGAGCACGTGACGGTCGAGCTCATGAACGAGACCGGTCTTGCCGGTAGCATCTCGTGCGGCCGCACGCGCGTAAGCGAGCATGACGAGCGTGTCTTTGAGGTCGAGCTTTCGTGCCCCGACGACGCACTGGCCATCGGTGCGCTGTCGTCGGCCACCTTTATGATGGACTGGGCGTACCTGCACGCCGACCAGCCTGCCCCCGACGTGGAAGGCACGGTCGCGGGCCTGCGCAACCTGGTGCTGGGCATGCGCGCCGAGGCCGAGGGCAAGGATCCTCACGAGGCCGTCGCTGCTGCGAACGGCGAAGATGCTGCCGAGGACGAGGGCGCTGACGAGGGCGACGTGCCGGTCGACGCCGAGCCCGTTGCCGATGCGACCGCCGAGCCCGTTCCCACCGAGCCCCAGGGCGTCCCCAACTTTGACGACGAGCCCCAGGTGGCGATTGATACCGAGGGCGCGGTTGCCGAGAACCACGAGGCCTCCGCTGCCGTCTTTGGCGGTGCGGCGACGGTTCCGGCGGGACCTGCGCATGAGGGCGGCCTGCCGCTCGTGGACGGCGCCGGCGAGGACCCGGGTGCCACGGTGGCCATGCCGGCTATGCCTCAGGAGTAGGCCTACGCGTTTATCACCATCACGTACCTGCGTCTTTGCCGTACGCAGATGAGCGGAGCGGCAAGTGATGCGCTGCGGGTATAATGGACAGCATTCAAACGGTGGGCACCGACGTGCCCGCAGGAGAGGAATGATCATGGGTAAGACTTTCAGCTTTGTCTCCGGCGCACTTTTTGGTGCTGCTGCCGGCGCTATTATCGGCGTTGCTCTGGCCCCGCGCTCGGGCGCCGAAACCCGCGCCATGGCTGCCGATATCGCCAACGACGCCTGGGACAATATGCGCGACACCTACGAGCACGGCGCCGAGGAGGCCCGTGCTGCGGTGAATGACTTTGGCCCGATGGTCGACGCCAAGACTGACGACCTACGCGCCAAGGTCGACCTGGCCCGCGAGCGCATGGACCAGCTGCGCGAGCAGCTCAACGACGCCATTTCGGGTGGCAACGTGACGCCTGCCGCCGACGTCGTGGTCGAGAACGCCGTCGAGGCTGATGCCGAGGCTGCGGAGCCCTCGACCGAGGCATAATGCGCGCCGGGGATTTTGTCGGCGCCAAGATTTATCGCAAGCCTACCGAGGACAAGCGCACCAAAAAGGACGGCACACCGCGCAGCCCTAAAAAGCTCGGAAAGATTCACTTTCCGGTCTTTACCCCGGGCGGTACGCGCGTGGTCGGCTTTATGGTCCGCCAGTCCGATATCGCGGGCATGATCGAGCGTCCCGATCGATTCGTAGCGCTCGACGCCATTGGTGTCTACGAGGGCGCCATTGCGGTCGATGACGTCAAGGACACGTACGATGCCGCCGCCGCCAAGCGCCTCGACATCAACCTGGACGATTGCATCATCTGGGTCGGTATGGACGTGCGCACGGAATCGGGCGACGTCGTGGGCTATTGCTCGGACGTCGAGTTCAAGCCGCGCTCGGGCATCGTGCAGGCATTCTATGTGACCGCCGGTGCTGCTTCGAGTGTTTTGGTTGGTGACACGCAGGTGCCGCCGACGATGCTGCGCGGCTACGAGAACGGTGCGATGATTGTCTCGGACGAGGTCAAGGCGCTCGGGTATTCGGGCGGTGCGGCTGCCAAGGCCGCCGAGGCCAGCGTCGTGGTGGGCGACAAGGTCAGAAAGGGCGCCAAGGTGCTCGACGACAAGGGATCGGTTGCCGTGGACAAGGGCAGTCGCGCACTGGGCAAGCAGCTCGGCAAGACGCGCGGCATGTTCAAGGCCTTTAAGGACGAATACCAAAAGGCGAGCGGAGGCTCGTCAAAAGCTACAAAATAGCGACGTACCAAATGATGGGAGGCAAGCCGGAGACCTGTTGCTCCGGCTTGCTGTGTTTATGGGGGAGGGCACATGCGCCAAAACGGATCCAACTTAAACGGGCGTTCGGGTACGCGTCCGACGGCGCGCCGCGATCTGGGGCAGCTGCCCAGCGGTCAGCGCAAGCGTCACCGTAAGCCCGGCGCGATGTACCTCAACCATAGCCGTGGGTTTAGCGATCGCAGCGCGCGCATCGGCAACAGCCGCACACCCCGTCGTTCGTCTCGCCTGCCCTATGCGCTCATCGCCGTGGGTTGCGCACTCGTGTTGTTTATCGCTGCCGTCGTGGGCTACGTCAACCGCAGCGTGGACGTGGAGCTCAACGGCCAGAAGACCGCGGTGCGTGTGGGCTCTACGCTGCAGAATCTCATCGACGACCAGGAGTTGACTGACACTTACGACGCAGGCGACCTGCTGGCCGTCGATGACAGCGTGCTCAAGCGCCATGGCGGCGAAAAGCTGTCGGTTAAGGTGGACGGCAAGCGCGTGAAGCAGGGCAAATGGGATAGCCGCGAACTTGAGGGCGGCGAGAAGGTGACGGTCAAGGATGGCCGTAACACCTACGAGAAGCACGAGATTCAGGCTACGGTTATCGAGCCCAAGCTCAAGGTCGAGGGCACGGGCGCCATAGAGTATGTGCAGACGTGGGGTGTCCAGGGCCGCTCCGAGGTGTGGGTTGGTGAGCAGTCGGGCAAGACGCAGGACCGCGGCGAGGTTGTGCCCGCTACCGATTGCGTCGTTGCGTGCGCGAGCGTGGCGCCCAAGGGCAACGAAAAGTACGTGGCGCTGACGTTTGATGAGGGCCCGAGCGGAGCGACCAAGCAGATTTTGCAGGTACTCAAGGAAAAGGGCGTCACCGCGACGTTCTTCCTTTCGGGCGATGCGGTCGAGGCCTCGTCCGCCACGGCCAAGGCGATTGTCGATGCCGGGTGCGAAATCGGATCCAACAGCTACAGCGACGATTCGCTCAAGGGTCAGGACCGTGAGGCGGTACGCGAGCAGATCACGAAAGGCACCGATGCGATTAAGTCGGCGACCGGCGTGAAGACGATGCTGCTGCGTGCTCCCTACGCTGCCTTTGACGAGCAAAGCTGGATTGATGCGATGGACCTGGTCTCCGCCGTGGTCTCGTGGAATATTGACTCGGGCGACTGGCTGCTCAACGGTGCCGACGAGCAGGTCTCGACGGTGCTCGATTCGGTGACGCCGGGCAATATCGTGCTGCTCACCGATAGAGACGAATGCGCCGAGCAGACGCTCGAGGCGCTGCCGCAGATTATCGACGGCCTCATTGCCGACGGCTACAAGATCGTGACGCTCAGCGACCTGGTTAAGACGGACACGTCGCTGAGCAAAAAGCTCACCTCGCTGACGAAGGCCACCATGCCCAAGGACGCCGTGTTCCCCCAACTTGCCGAGGACGATGACACTACAGAGTAGTCATTGGCTAGTCGTTTAAGAACGTCCCCAATGGCTATGTCACGGATGCGTCAGCGTTTGGTATGCCTGCAATGTGCAGCGCATAAATTCGATGCCGCAGGGCGATGCTGATGCTATAGTTACTGCGGTTAATGAGGGTCAAGAGAAAGGTTACAGGTGAAATCCAAACCTCGACCATACAGTCGATGACCCCATGCAGGTGCTTTTTGCGCATGCACGGGGTGTAAGCGTCGAGCGGTGTGCCGCCCGCGCATGCGTATACATATCCAGAAGCCCCCGGACGCCGCACGCGCGGCCGCGTCCGGAGGAATAATGATGGGGAGCACCATTGAATTATCTGAGTGAGATGCTCAAATTGCCGGTCTTGGACGTCGACGGCGAAAAGCTCGGCGTGGTCAACGATTTTGGCATTGCAACCGGCGAAGTTTTTCCGCACGTGACGTCGCTCGCGTTCCGCGGTCCCGGCAAGACGCCGTTCATGATCAGCTGGCGCAAATGGGTCGACCGCATCGATGAGACAGGCGTGTATCTCAATACGTCTGCCACCAATATTCGCTTCTCGTACCTGCAGCCGACCGAGCTCCTGCTGGCGCGCGATGTTCTCAATAAGCAGATCGTCGACACGCAGGGCATGAAGGTCGTGCGCGTCAACGACATCAAGTTTTCCATGTCGGGCGAAAACCAGCTGCGCCTGTTGGGTGCCGAGGTCGGTGCCCGCGGTCTGCTGCGCGCGATCAGCCCCGCACTCGAGCACGTCGTCGAGGGCTTTATGAAGCACCTGGGCAAGCCGCTCAGCGAGGACATCATCGCTTGGTCCTACATGGACCTGCTCGACCGCTCGACTAAAAACATCCAACTCTCGGTGTCGCACAAGACGCTCGGCGAGCTGCACCCTGCCGACATCGCCGACATTATCGAGCAGCTCGACCCGCGCCTACGTGCGCAGGTGTTTGCGCAGCTCGATACCGCCCAGGCAGCCGAAGCTATCTCGGAGTTCGATGACGACGAGCTTATGACCGAGATGCTCGAGGGCCTGTCCGACACGGACGCATCGTCGATGCTGGCCATGATGGACCCGGACGATGCAGCCGACCTGATCGACGAGCTCGATTACGAGAAGGCCGAGAAGCTTCTGCGCCTGATGGGCGTCAAGGAGGAGAAGGCGATTCGTAACCTGCTGGGGTATGAGGACAACACCGCCGGCCGCATCATGACCTCGGAGTTTGTCTCCCTGCCTGCCACGGCAACGGTCGGTGACGCCATCGAGGCGATTCGCGAGCTCGACGAGGACTTCGAGAGCGTCTACTACGTCTATACCGAGGATCCGAGCGGCATGCTGACCGGTGTGCTTTCGCTGCGAACGCTGATCGTAGCCGACCGCGACGCCACGCTGGGTCAGCTGGCCTATCGCGACCTGGTCTACGTGTCGCCCGACGAGGACCAGGAAGACGTGACGGACGAGATGACCAAGTATGACCTGGTCGCTATCCCCGTCTGCGACGAGAACCGTCATATCCTGGGTATCGTAACCTTCGACGACGCCATGGACGTTATCGCCGAGGAGCATCAGGAGGACCTGCAGATCGCCGGTGTCGGCTCGGGCGACAGCGCGTCGGACGACTCGACGAACGTGCTCAGCTGGTTCGTGCATCGCCAGTACTGGGTTGTTGTATGGGGCATCGCGTCGTGCATCATGGCGACCGTGCTGGGAACGGCGCTCGGCTCCGCGCATCTGGTGGTGTTCCCCATGTGCGCCATGCCGCTCGTGCTGCTGGCGGCCTCGCGCATGGTGTCGTTCGTCAAGAACTACTTCCTGGAGTATGACGGTCACGACGATGAGCCCAAGCCGTATCTGGGGTTCTTCTTCCAGAGCACGGGCATGGGCCTGATTCTGTCACTCGTGACCTACCTGTGCGCCCAGCTGGTGCGCACCGCTGCGTTCCCCGATGCGTCCATGTTTGAGGAGCAACTCTTTACCGGGTGCTTTAACATCGCGGCCATCGTCTGTCTGATTGGCAACATGAGCGCCGTGATTTACCTGATGGTGCTGTTCTGGCGTGACGAGCATGACCTCAACACGTCGGGCACCGCCATGAACGTTATTGCCGTCATGATCTCGTGCGTAGCGTACTGCGTCGCTGCGGTGCTGCTCACCATGTCGGTCATGGGTTAGGTGGTCGCGTGCAAAATACCAAGCAAAAGTCGGGCACCAAGCAAAAGTTGACCATCGCGGCCATCTTTGGCGCTATGGGTCCCGGTCTGCTGGCGGCGCTTTCGGGCAATGACGCCGGCGGCATTGCAACGTATTCCAGCGCGGGCGCCAGCTATGGCTATAAGATGCTCTGGATGCTTCCCGTCATGACTGTGCTGCTCATCGTGACGCAGGAGACCGCGGCGCGCTGCGGCTGCGTCACGGGCAAGGGCCTGGCATCGCTCATTCGCGAGCGCTTTGGCGTGCGCAAGAGTGTACTTGCTATGGCGGCGCTGTTGATCGCCAACACGGCTGTGACCATTTCGGAGTTTGCGGGCATCGCCAGCGGCCTTGCTCTCTTTGGCGTGCCGGCGAGCATCTCGGTGCCGTTGGTGGCGCTGCTGGTGTGGATGCTTACCATGTCGGGTAGTTTCCAGCGCATCGAGAAGATTCTGCTGTTGGTAAGCTGCGTCTTCGTGACCTATATTGTCGCCGCGTTTATGGCTGGCCCCAACTGGGGTGAGGTCGCGGTCGACCTGGTCGTGCCTAACATTCAAAATGACCCCAGCTACGTGTCGCTCGTGGTCGCAACGATCGGTACCACCATCGCGCCGTGGATGATTTTCTTGGCGCAGAACAACGTGGTCGATAAGAACGCGGGCGAGGACGACATCGTGCTGCAGCGCATTGATACCGTGAGCGGCTCGATCGCTGCTGATATCATTGCGGGCTTTATTATCATCACGACCGGTACGGTGCTGTTCCCGGCGGGTATTCAGATTAGCGATGCTGCCGATGCCGCCCGCGCGCTGGAGCCCATCGCGGGTCAGTGGTCCACGGTGCTGTTTGCCTCGGGCCTGGTCGCAGCGAGCTTTTTGGCTGCCTGCGTGCTGCCGGGCGTTACGTCGAGTGCCATCTGCGAGGCATTTGGTTGGGAGCGCGGCGCCGATCGCAGCTGGGATGAGGCCCCGGTTTACCGCGGCATCATTACGGCCATCATCGGTATTTCTGCCGTGTTGGTGCTCATGCCCGGTGTCGATCTGTTCCAGATTATGATGACCTCGCAGGTCATCAATGGCGTGCTACTGCCCGTGGTTCTGGTGTTCCAGGTGGTTATCGCCGCCGACCGTCACATTATGGGCACTAACCGCAACGGTCGCGTGTGGAACGTGCTCACTTGGGCGACTATCGGTGTGATTACGGTGCTCACGGTCGTTATGTTTGTTCTGCAGGCGATGGGTTACAGCGCTTAGCGCCTCCTTTGGACTCCAAACAGGCCGCTGCCATGGGTTGCGGCCTGTATTTTGCCTGTTATAGGGGGTTAGTAATATGCGTGTGGACAAAAAATGCCAAATATGAGTACTGTTGCCTGGATGATAGTATTTACGACCAAGAAAATAATGAACATATCTAAAAATCTGTTCATTAAAAGCGAAGCTCCAAGTCTTAAGCCGGCCATTCTGGTCAACTGGAAGGGTCGCGCGCTACCGCTTGGGCGCCATTTTGGGTGGTTTTGCCTGCTACTAAAATGGTAACAGTACTCATATTTGCCCCTTTTTGTCCACGACCTCTTGGAGCCGGCTCGAAAAGAGTGATTTTGGGTTGTTTGCTGCAGGTGTGGGGCTTGGAAACAACGCTCGGGGTGGCGAGGCGTCCAGAATTCGGTCGCAAGGAGGGCGTTCCTCGGCTGTGTCAGGAGTGTCCCTAGGTGCCAGCACATAAGGAACGTCCCTAACTGCCGGAGGGGGTGTCTGCCGTGGCAGACACCCCCTCCGGATGTGGGAAGTTTGCGCTGCAGGTTACTTGTCGGTGCCCAGCTTGTGCGGCTTGAGAGCGAGCGCATTGACGAGCGCGTCGGTGGCAGACTTGACGGCCGCCGGCTGCGGATCGTTGACGTGATCCTCGGGATGCACGGGCAGGTCCTTCTTGACTGCATCGTGGATCAAGTTGAGGTACTCGGTCACGCCAGTGGTCGACAGGTGCGTGCCATCGCCATCGAACAGGTCGTTGCGATTGGCACTGTATCCGTACCAGTCGATAACGCGCACGTTCTTGTAGCGCGTGGCGGCGTTGGCGATGGCCTGGTTGGTAGAGCCAACCCACGGCTGCGGGCTGCGCGTGTTCACAAACACCACAATACGCTTATCTCCTGCATCGGCCATGATGGCGTCGATCTGGTCGTCGGTTACCAAGCCATTGGTTCCCAGCGCAAAGACCACGATCTTGCCGGCAAGGTTCTGCTGGATATAGCCCTCAAATGTCGCGCGGCCCGCATCAAACTGGCGTCCCTTTTCGGCATCGATATGGCTGTGCGGGAACACGCCCTCAAAGGAATCAACGGCGCGCAGCGACACGGAGTCGCCGATCATCAACAGGTCGTAGGAGCCATCGGGGAAGCCGTCGTTGTCCTTGTCGGTGTCGTCGGCCGCCTGCTGGTCGGTGGGCGCGGTGTTTTTGGCTTCCTTGTTCAGAACTTCGGCGCCCTCGCCGCTCAGCGCAGACGTCTCGGGCACAAAGACCAGGCCGCCCAGTGCAACGACCAACACGACAGCGCAGGCCGCGCAGACAGGGACGTGCGCGCGAGCCCAGTTGGCGGGCGTGGTGGTGCCATCGCGGAATTCGGCGACGGTGCGGCCGAAGGCGCCCTTCCTAAACGGCGTTTCGATAAAGCGATAGGAGCACTCGGCTACGGCAACCACCAGCAGCACCTGCAAAATGTACTGCCACCAGGGCGTATCGTTGATGTTGGCGACCGGGTTCATGAGCAACAGCAGAGGATAGTGCCACAGGTAGATGCTGTACGAGCGCTTGCCGACCCACACGAGCGGCTCGGCGGACAGCGCGCGGGCAACCATTCCCTGGGGCTGCACGCAGGCCGCGATGACCATGAGCGTGAGGATGGAACATAACAGCGTGCCGCCGCGATACTGGAACGCGGTGTAGCCGTTAGTGAGCGCGACCATGGCGGCAAGGCCAACCAGACCCACGACGCCCAACACATCGATGGATGCGGGCGAGGACCAAAAGCGCACGAGGGCGCTCGGCTGTGCCGGAGCGGTCTCGGCTGCTTCGTCGGCCTTCTCGCCAGACTTGCCCTCGGCGTTCTTGCCGTGCTTGGCGGCGCCAGCCAGGCGATTGAGCCCCAAACGATGTGCGAGACGCACCGGCGCCAGGTCGCGATCGGGGATAAAGGCCATCCAGGCGCCCAGCAGAAGCGAGAACACGCGGGTGTCGGTGCCGTAGTACACGCGGCTGGGGTCGGCGGCGGGGTTGTAAAGCACCATCATGGCGAGGGCAGATACCGCGGCAAGGCCCAGAACCACGCGGCGCGTGTTGGGCTTGCTCACATGCATGGATACCATGGCAAACAGCAGTGGCGGCCAAATCAGGTAGAACTGTTCCTCGATGGCAAGCGACCAAAAGTGCGTAAGCGGCGAGGGATCGCCCAGGGCGTTGAAGTACGAGACGTCCTGCATAATCTGCCACCAGTTGTTAAAGAACAGCAGCGACGGCAGAATGTCGGGACGCATCTTGGTGAGCATCACGTGGTTAAAGATGGTGCACAGCGCGCAGGTCACGAACACTACCGTTACCACGGCGGGGACCAGGCGACGGATGCGGCGAATCCAGAAGCTCTTAAGGTCGATGCGACCGGTCTTAGCGACTTCGTTGAGCAGCAAGCGCGTGATCAGATAGCCCGAAAGCACAAAGAAGATCGTGACGCCAAGCAGGCCGCCCTGAGCCCACGTGAGGTTGAGGTGATAGAGCACCACCGCGACGACGGCAAGCGTGCGCAGGCCGTCAAGGGCAGGGATGTAGCGGGACTTGGGGCGAGCAGGCGTCTGCTCCGCGGCGGGAGTGTTGGCGCGGCCCGCGTTGTTGGCAGAAGCGCGATGGGGGCTCGCGGTGCGTCGCGGCTCGTTGGCACGGCGCTCGCCCTTCACGCGTTCGTGCGGCGCCGGCTCGTTGCCCGTGCGGCGTCGACCGCGCGAGCCCGATTGCGAGAATTGTTCCATAATACATCATCCAATGACGAGAATAATCAGCACGTATTCATTGTAGCTGCCTACCCCTGTGAATGCTTGCTGCTGGCGCAAGCTCAAGCGCGCGTCCACATCAAAGTGGACTAAAGTTATAGGGGGTGCGAGAGTGCACAATCGTTGGTCGACGGTGGGCGCAAAGCCTGAAGACGAGGAGGTTTCCATGGCGGATCACAGCATCGTTGCGGTGTTCGGCAGCATGAACATGGACCTTTCGGTGGCGTGCGAGCGCATGCCGCGCGCGGGCGAGACCGTCGGTGGCAGCGGTTTTATCACCAACGCCGGCGGTAAGGGAGCCAATCAGGCCGTTGCCGCTGCGCGCATGGGTGCGCGCACGTGCATGATTGGCGCTGTTGGGCGCGATACCTTTGGCGATGCGCTTGTGGCAGGGCTCCAGGACGCCGGCGTGGGCGTTGAGTTTGTGGCGCGTCGCGATGACGTGGAGACCGGTACCGCGACTATCATTCGCTGTGAGAGCGACAACCGCATCGTGCTGTCGCCGGGCGCCAACCATGCGCTTGCGGGCGAGGACGTTGCCCGCGCACTGAGGCGCTTGGTGGCCGACGAGCTCGACGGCGATGCCAGCGAGATTGCCCCGGCTGCCGGAAGCGTCTTTATTGCCCAGGGCGAATGTGACCTTGCAGCAACGGCCGCGGCGCTTTCTTGCGCTCACGAGCTGGGGTTCTATACGATCTTTAACCCGGCGCCCGCCTGCGACCTGCCGGCAGGAGCGTGGCCTGCGGTCGACCTGGTCTGCCCCAACGAGACCGAGTGCCAGGTGCTGACGGGCATTCTGCCCACAGATGATGCGAGCTGCGTCGCCGCGCTCAATGCGCTGCTCGACAAGGGCGCCGGCGCCGCGGTCATCACGCTGGGCGGCGCCGGCTCGGTTACGCTCGGCGATGGCGGTGAGCCGCTGCGCATGCCGGCGCTTTCGAGCGTGGTGGTCGATACGACGGCCGCGGGCGATACATTTATTGGCGCGCTTGCTGCAGCTCGTCTGGAGGGCCTGCCGCTCTTTGAGTGCATGGCGGCGGGCGCTCGCGCCTCGGCGGTGACGGTGTCGCGCTTGGGCGCTCAGCAATCAATTCCCACGCGTGCGGAAGTCGAGCACAAGTTTGGTTTAGACGGTTTGGATGTAGACGGAGAAGCGGAGTAGAACAATGGCAACCAAGAAGCTGATCCTTGATCTGGATATGGGTGTGGACGATGCGATGGCGCTCGCCTATGCCATCGCGAGCCCCGAGGTGGAGCTCGTTGGCATCACCACGTGCTTTGGCAACGTGCGCGTCGAGCAGTCGGCGCACAACTGCTTGGCGGTGCTCGACCTGTTGGGTCGTCCCGAGGTGCCGGTGTACCTGGGCGCCGATCGTCCCATGAAGGCGACCGAACCCTACACGCCGCCGGCGTCCACCACGCTTATCCACGGCAAGAACGGTATTGGCGGCGCAAGCGTGCCCGCCTCGCCGTACGAGCCGGTGGGCGCGACGTCGGCCGATGACAATGCGGCGGTCGATTACCTGATTGATGCCGCGCGTACCTATGGTCCCGATCTGGCCTACGTTGCGACCGGCCCGCTCACCAATCTGGCGCTTGCCCTGGAGCGCGATGCGGCGGCGATGATGTCCATCGGCCGCGTGGTCGTGATGGGCGGTGCGCTTACCGTGCCCGGCAACGTGAGCGCGGGCGCCGAGGCCAACATGGCGGGCGACCCCGAGGCTGCCGACGCCGTGTTGCGCTCGGGCCGCAAGCTCACCATGGTGGGCTTGGATGTGACGCACCGCGTGGTGCTCACACGTCGCGACGTTGCCGGCTGGACGGGCTCGGGCACTATGGCTGGCTGCGCGTTTGCGAGCATGGTCGAGCACTATATCGGTTCGTACGAAATGAACGCGCCCTACCTGGGCGGCTGCGCGCTGCACGATCCGCTTGCTGTCGCTGTGGCGATCGACCCCACGCTCGTAGGTGCGCTCGGCTGCAACCTGCGTGTTGATCTGCTGGGTGAATATCGCGGCCGCACCATCTGCGACGAGCACCGTCTGTCCGATCCAGATAAGAGCGCGCTCGTGGCGCTCACCGTGGACGCCCCACGTTTCCTCGCGGAGTTTAAGGCACGCATGGCTCGCATCCTTGGCTAAACGGTTTCTGTGCCCCGATCCAGATTAGCTACCGAGTAAATACGCCCGTTGGGGGAATAGTCGCGTCGCTTCGCTTGACAACAGGCTAAACTAGCTATTAAACATTTACTATTCTGTTTAGATTGAATTTGCGGTCGTTTAGTTGTCGAGTCACGGGGCGGTCAGGCCACGATGCTCGACCGCGACCGTTACTAGGGGGAACAATGGCCAAAGCAAGTGTCCGCGAAATCAGCCGCATCACCGGTTTTTCGCCTGCGACCGTGTCCAACGCGCTCAACCGCAAGCGCAGCGTGAGCGAGGAGACCGCCAAAGTCATCCTGGAGTGCGCGCAGTCGCTCGGCTATCAGCAGTCGACGCAGCTCGAGAGCATCCAGTTTGTGCTCGCGCGCAAGACGGGCGCCATCCTGGACGAGAGCACCTTCCATCCCGCGGTTATTGAGGGCGTGGAGCGCCAGGCGCGTCGCCACGGCATGAGCACGAGCTTTGTCTCGCTCGACTTTAGCGACCTGGACGCCGTGCGTCCGCAGGTCGAGGGCCTGATCGCCGACCCGTCTGCCGCCATCGTGCTGATGGGTACCGAGCTGGGTGAGGAAGATTACGCCCTGTTCGCCAACGCTGCCGCCCACCTGATCGTGCTCGACGGCTGGAGCGACCGCCAGTACTTTGATGCCGTAGTCATTGCCAATACCGATTCGGTGCTGCGCGCCGTGGACTACCTTATCGAGAAGGGTCACAGGCAAATCGGCTATCTGGCAGGCGATCTTCGTATCCGCAACTTTAAGGATCGCGAGCGCGGCTATCGCCAAGCACTTGAGGATGCGGGCCTCGAGGCAAACCCGGCATGGCGCGTCACGCTGGGCACCACGCTCGAAGGTGCCTATCGCGATATGGGTGCATGGCTCGACAGCGTCTCACGTGACGACCTGCCGACGGCTTTCTTTGCCGAGAACGACGTGCTCGCCGTGGGTGCCATGCGCGCGTTCAACGAGCACGGCATTCGCGTGCCCGAGGATGTCTCGATCATCGGCTTTGACGACCTATCTCTGGGCGCCTTCTCCAACCCGCCACTCACCACGGTGCATGTTCCCAAACACGAGGTGGGCGAGATCGCGGTGCGCCGTCTGGTGGGTAACATCCGCAATCCCAAGAGCTATACCTGCAAAACGGCCGTGTCGACCTATTTTGTCGAGCGCCAGAGCGTGCGCGAAATCTAGGCGGAGACGGCATTGCCTGCAGCGTGCCAAAGCTCGCTAGGGCAGTTAACATAGTGCCATTCAGAAGAGGATCCTTCGGGGTCCTCTTTTTGTTTCCCTTATATGTTCAGATTGTTTACATACCGTTTAGGCTGATTTCTCTACCGTCTACGGGTATTTCGCGCTAAACTTCTAAACAGAAGAGTAAAACATTTAGTAAACAGAACAAAACGAAACATGCGTCTGTTTACTGAACATGTGACTAGGGGAGGACGTACATGGATAAGATCAAGCTCGGTTTTGTGCCCACGCGCCGTAGCATCTTTAGCGCGCCGGACGCGATCAAGTATCGCGGCCTTACGGCTGATCGCCTGCGCGAGATCGGCGTCGAGATTGTGGATATCGACGACATCAACGACGAGGGCCTGCTGTTCGACGACAGCCATATCGCGCCTATCGTCGAGAAGTTCCGCGCCGAGGGCGTCGACGGCATCATGCTCTGCCACGCCAACTTTGGTACCGAGTATGTCTGCGCCCGCCTTGCCCGCGAGCTCGGCTTGCCCGTGCTGCTGTGGGGTCCGCGCGACGAGCGCCCCGAGCCCGACGGCACCCGTCTGCGCGATAGCCAGTGCGGCCTGTTCGCCACCGGCAAGGTCCTGCGTCGCTTCCAGGTTCCCTTCACCTACATGACCAACTGCCGTCTGACCGATCCCGAGTTCGAGCGCGGTGTCTGGGACTTTTTGGCCGTGTGCAACGTGGTCAAGACTTTCAAGCACACCCGCATCCTGCAGATGGCCACCCGTCCGTTCGATTTCTGGTCGACCATGTGCAACGAGGGCGAGCTGCTCGAGAAGTTCAACATCCAGCTTTCGCCCATCCCCATGACCGAGCTTGTCCAGGCCGTGCGCGACGCCCAGGCTGACGAGCAGGCCATGGCAACCATGCTCGCCCACATTGGTGACAGCTTTGAGATCTGCATCCCCGAGGACAAGGTTCCTGCGGTCGCAGGACTCGCCATTGCCATGAAGCGCCTGGTCGAGAAGTACGGCTGCAACGCCGGCGCCATCCAGTGCTGGAACGCCCTGCAGGACGAGTTGGGCATTATGCCCTGCGCCGCCAACGCAATCCTCAACGAGATGGGCATCCCCATCGTCTGCGAGACCGACATCCATGGCGCTATCACCGCGCTGATGGTCGAGGCCGCCGACCTGGGCCGTCACCGCGGCATGTTCGCCGACTGGACCGTGCGTCATCCCGATAACGAGAACGGCGAGCTGCTGCAGCACTGCGGCCCCTGGCCCTGCAGCTGCGCGGCCGTCAAGCCCAAGCTCACCTATCCGCTGGCCTTCGATCACCCCGGCGCGCTGACGGCCGAGGCCAAGCACGGCGACCTCACCCTTGCCCGCTTTGACGGCGACAACGGCGAGTACTCGCTGCTGCTGGGCAACGCCCGCGGCATCGACGGCCCGGCCGGCATGGGCACCTACCTGTGGGTCGAGGTCGACAACCTCAAGCGCCTCGAGGCCAAGATCGTCGAGGGTCCCTACATCCACCATTGCGTCGCCATTCACGCCAACGTGGTGCCGGTGCTCTACGAGGCGTGCAAGTACATCGGCATTGTCCCCGACCTGTACGACCCCATCGAAGAAGACGTCAAAGCTTACCTGCGAGGAGAGTAGAAATGGCAACTATCGAAGAGCTTGAGTCCCTGCGTTGGGACCTTCGACGCGATTGCGTCGATATCATCATGGCTGGCGCCGGCGGGCACATCGGCGGCGACATGTCGGTCATCGATGCGCTGATGACCCTCTACGCCAACCACCTCAACATTTCGCCCGAGACCGTCGACAATCCCAACCGCGATCGCTTCGTGCTCTCCAAGGGCCACGCCATGGAGGCCTACTACGCGGTGCTCTGCCACGAGGGCTATCTTGACCTTGATGACGTCAAGGCCCGCTTCTCCAAGTTCGGCAGCCCCTACATCGGCCACCCCAACAACAAGCTCAAGGGCATCGAGATGAACTCGGGCTCGTTGGGTCACGGTCTGCCCGTGGCTGTGGGCATGGCACTTGCCGGCAAGATGGATGGCCGCGGCTACCGCGTCTACACCATCATGGGCGACGGCGAGCTTGCCGAGGGCTCGGTCTGGGAGGGCGCCATGAGCGGCGGCAATTACCAGCTCGATAACCTGTGCGCGCTCGTGGACCGCAACCGCCTGCAGATCAGCGGCAGCACCGAGGACGTCATGAAGCAGGATTCGCAGGAGGAGCGCTGGGCCGCCTTCGGTTGGAACGTGCTGTCCATTCCGGGCAACGACGTCCAGGCCATCGATGCCGCGCTGACGCTGGCCGCCGAGACCAAGGGTAAGCCCACGGTCATCATCCTCAACACAGTGAAGGGCTACGGCTCGCCGGTTATGGAGGACAAGGCCGCCTGGCATCATCACCTGCCCAACGATGAGGAATATGCCCAGATCATCGCCGATTTCGCTGCCCATAAGGAGGCCATCAATGGCTAACAAGATCGCCAACCGAAAGGCTATCTGCGACACGCTGCTCGAGGCCGCCGCAACCGATAAAGACATCGTCGTCCTGTGCTCCGACTCCCGCGGCTCTGCATCGCTCACGCCGTTCTTTGACCAGTATCCCCAGCAGTCCGTTGAGGTCGGCATTGCCGAGCAGGACCTGGTGAGCATCGCCGCCGGCATGGCCTCGTGCGGCAAGAAGGCCTGGGCCGCCTCGCCGGCGTCCTTTGTGACCACGCGCTCGTATGAGCAGTGCAAGGTCGACGTTTCGTACTCCAACACCAACGTCAAGCTCATCGGCATCTCGGGCGGCGTGTCCTACGGCGCCTTAGGCATGAGCCATCACTCCGCGCAGGATATCGCCGCCATGAGCGCGATTCCCAACATGCGCGTGTATCTGCCGAGCGATCGCTTCCAGACCGCCGAGCTCGTGCGTGCCCTGGTCGCCGACAACAAGCCGGCCTACATCCGCGTGGGCCGCAACCCGGTGGAGGACGTGTACACTGAGGACGAGTGCCCGTTCCAGATGGATCGCGCCACCTGGGTGCGCCGCGGCACCGATGTGACGATTGTCGCCACCGGTGAGATGGTCCGCCATGCCGTGGACGCCGCCGATCTGCTGGCCGAGCAGGGCATCTCGGCAACGGTGCTCGACATGTACTGCGTCAAGCCACTCGACGCCGAGGCCGTGATCGAGGCCGCCGGTACCACGCGTGCCGTCGTGACGGTCGAGGAGCACAGCCCCTTCGGCGGCCTGGGTTCCATGGTCGCGCAGGTCGTGGGCGAGCATTGCCCGCGTCCGGTCAAGTGCCTCTCCCTGCCCGATGCGCCGGTCATCACCGGCACGAGCCCCGAGGTCTTTGCGCACTACGGGCTCACCGGCGAGGGAATCGCCAAGACGGTCGCCGAGTTCCTGCCCGCAGAGTAACTGGAATGTGACAAAGGGACAGTCCCTTTGTCACATTCGTTTTGAAAGGGGTGGCCATGGGCCGCTACATCATCGGAATCGATCAATCCACGCAGGGCACCAAGGCGCTGCTGGTGGACGAGGGCGGCCATTTGATTCATCGTGCCGATCGCTCGCATCGCCAGATTGTCAACGAGGCCGGCTGGGTGAGCCATGATCCAGCCGAGATCGCCGCCAACGTGCTGGCCGTGGCGCGCGCCGTGGTGGAGGAGACCGGGGTCGATCCGGCCGACGTCGCCGGCATCGGCATCTCCAACCAGCGCGAGACTACCGTTGCCTGGAGGCGCACGACGGGCGAGCCGCTGTGCGACGCCGTGGTGTGGCAGTGCGCCCGCGCCCGCGAGCTGTGCGACGAGCTGGCCGCGCGCGAGGGCGTGGCCGAGCTGGTGCGCGACACGACGGGTCTAGTGCTCTCGCCCTACTACCCGGCGGGCAAGATGGCCTGGATCCTCGCGAACGTTCCCACGGCTGCCGAGGCCGCTGCAGCGGGCGAGCTGTGCCTGGGCACCATCGATGCCTGGGTGGTCTGGACGCTCACGGGCGGCGCGGAGTTCCGCTGCGACTGGTCCAACGCCAGCCGCACGCAACTCTTTGACCTGCGCCGTGGCTGCTGGAGCGAGCCGGTGTGCGAGGCCTTTGGCGTTGACGTGGCCTGCCTGCCACAGGTGACCGATTCCGATGGCCTGTTTGGCATGACGGACCTGGGCGGCTTTTTGCCGGCACCCGTGCCCATTCACGGCGTGCTCGGCGACAGCCATGCCGCCTTGTTTGCGCAGGGCTGCCATAGCCGCGGCATGGCCAAGGCGACCTATGGCACCGGCAGCTCGGTCATGATGAACGTCGGCGACGAGTTCGTCGCCAGCTCGCACGGGCTTTCGAGCTCGCTCGCATGGCGCATGGACGGCGTGACCGAGTACGTGCTCGAGGGCAACGTGAGCTACGCCGGCGCCGTCAAGACGTGGCTGCGCGACGATCTGGAGCTCATCAATAACCCCGAGGAAGTTACCGACCTGTGCTACGCCGCCAATCCGGCGAGCCGCGTCTACTTTGTGCCGGCGTTTACCGGTCTGGGCGCGCCGCACTGGGCGAGTGACGCCGAGGGCTGCGTCTTTGGCATGACGCGCACCACGGGTCGCGCGGAGTTCGTGAAGGCCGCCGACGAGTCGATCGCCTATCAGATCTTTGACGTGATTGATGCGATGGTCGAGGATTCGGGCGCGGCGCTGGCCGAACTTCGTGTTGACGGCGGTCCCACGCGCGATGCGTACCTGATGCAGTTTGAGAGCGACCTGGTTGGCTCGCCCATCCGCATCGCGAGCAACGACGAGATGAGCGGCCTGGGTGCGGCCTGGGCCTGCGGCATTGCGCTGGACATGTACACGCGCGATGTCGTCGACGTCTACGGCGCCCGCGGCATCGTGGAGCCTGCCATGTCCGCCGACGAACGAGCCAAAAAGATCGCCGGCTGGCGTCACGCCGTCGACGCGACCATTGCCTACACTGCCTAGGCGGCTGCGCGGCGCCCGCAGGCTATTCCCGGGCAGCTCATTTGGGATGGGGCTTTTTTGACTGGTATGATTGGTGCGATCATTCGAACCAGCTAAAAGAGCCCCGTCCCAAATTGACTACCGAGAGGATCTGCCATGGAGCGCATCGCGAGTTTTTCCGTTGACCATCTGCTGCTCGAGCCCGGCGTGTATGTGAGCCGCATCGACCACGATCCGGCGACCGGCGCCGCCGTCACCACCTTTGACCTGCGCCTGACCACGCCCAACAAGGAGCCAGTTATGAACACGGCGGAGTGCCACACCATCGAGCATCTGGGTGCCACGTTCCTCCGCAACCATGCCGAGTGGTCGAGCCGCATTGTCTACTTTGGTCCCATGGGCTGCCGCACGGGCTTTTACCTCGTCGTGTTTGGCGAGGTGACGAGCGAGGAGATCCTGCCGCTCGTGCGTGAGCTGTTCGAGTTTGTCGCCGGCTTTGAGGGCGATGTCCCCGGTGCCGCTCCCGAGGAGTGCGGTAACTATCTGGACCAGAACCTCCCCATGGCAAACTGGCTCGCGCGTCGCTATCTCGACCGCGACCTGGCCGATATCGATGAGAAGCACCTGCATTATCAGCAGGCGTAAGGGCTTTATCGCCCAAAGCGCGCGCATTGGGCGCCTTCGCTTATGCGGGGGCGCCTTTTTGTTGAGTGGTCGGGACGAGCGTTCAAAATCGCTCATGTTTGTTCTAGAATGTTCGTATAGTCACATTTACGAACAGGAGCGAACATGCACATCTATTCTGTCAACGATCCCGAGTTCAAATCCTATGGCAACGTTTGGGATGACGTTCCGTCCGAGCTCACGTCGCTCGTGCTCGAGGCGCTCTCTGCCACGCCCATTCCCGAAGGCAGCAAGTACGTAGCAAGCGCGCCGGAGCTCGAGGGCGTCAAGGATGCCGATAAGCTGGGCTTTCTCATGTACGGCGGCCGCTCCTTCCAGCTCGGCTGGTGCAACGGGCACAACACACGCCTCAACTGCCTGGAGTATCACCGTGCCAGTGAGTTTAATTTGGGTGCGCGCGACTTTATTCTGCTGCTGGCCAAGCGCGAGCAAATTGTCGACGGCAAGCTCGACACCGCTCAGGTCAAGGCCTTTCGCGCGCCCGCCGGCACGCTCGTCGAGGTTTACGCCACCACGCTTCACTACACGCCCTGCATGGTCGACGACGGCGGCTTTCAGGTGATGGTGGCGCTGCCGGCGGGCACCAACGGCCCGCGCCCCGAGGCTGCAGCCGACATGCCTGCCGCCGGTGACAGCTACTGCTACTGGAAGGCCGACAAGTGGGTCCTCTGCCACGCCGACAGCCCCAAGGCGGCCGAGGGCGGCTACGTGGGCCTCGTCGGCAAGAACCTCGACATCGCCTGTGACTAGCATCTTCCGTCTCGATTTGTAACATCTAGCGGGCTAAATCGTCTCTACCTGTTACAGATTTAGACAAACTGCGGGGGCTGCCCGAAAATCTCGATCTGTAACACCAAGCCCGGTTTTGGCTGCCTACCTGTTACAGATCGAGACAAACCGTCCCCAACCACCACAAAGGTGCCTGTCCCCTTTGTGGTGGTTTGGGGCGGCGGTATCAGAAAGTGTCAGGCAGGGGCGGCTGCCGGGCCGCCGTGTGCGAAAAGAAGTGTCGGCCTGCGTCGTTGCCGTTGAGTAGCGCGCTGCTTACGGGGATACTGAAACCACGACAAACAGCGTGTGAAAGGATTGATGCATGGCTTTCCGTAAAGACTTCCTGTGGGGCGGCGCGACGGCTGCCAACCAGTGCGAGGGCGCTTACGACGTGGATGGCCGCGGCCTGGCCAACGTGGACGTGGCGCCGCACGGCCCCGAGCGCTATGCGGTGGTCTCCGGCCAGCGCAAGATGCTCGACTTCGAGGACGGCTATTACTACCCCGCGCAGACCGGCATCGATTTCTATCACCACTACAAGGAGGACATCGCCCTCTTTGCCGAGATGGGCTTTAAGACCTTCCGCATGAGCCTGGCCTGGACCCGCATCTTCCCCAACGGCGACGAGACTGAGCCCAACGAGGCCGGCCTGGCCTTCTACGAGGACGTGTTCCGCGAGTGTCAGGCGCACGGCATTGAGCCGCTCGTGACCATCACGCACTTCGACTGCCCGATTCACCTCATCAAGGAGTACGGCGGCTGGCGCAACCGCAAGCTCATCGACTTCTACAAGAACCTCGCGACCACGATCTTCACCCGCTACAAGGGCCTGGTAAAGTACTGGCTCACCTTTAACGAGATCAATATGATCTTGCACCTGCCGTTTATGGGTGCCGGTCTGGTCTTTGAGGAGGGCGAGAACAAGGAGGCCGTCGAGTACCTGGCCGCCCACAACGAGCTCGTCGCCAGCGCTTGGGCAACCAAGATCGCCCACGAAATCGACCCCGAGGTCAAGATCGGCTGCATGCTCGCCGCAGGTAGCTACTACCCCTACAGCTGCCGTCCGGGCGATGTGCGCCAGGCGCAGATTGACAACCAGAGCAACTATTTCTTTGTCGACGTCCAGAGCCGCGGCTACTATCCGGCCTATGCCGTCAAGAAGCTCGAGCGTCTAGGCATCGATGTGGGTATGACGGACGAGGACCGCGAGATCCTGGCCGCCAACACCGTCGACTTCATCAGCTTTAGCTATTACAGCACCCGTTGCTCCGCCGGTGCCGATAACCCCGATGTCGAGCGCACCCAGGGCAACGCCTTCGCCGGCGCCAAGAATCCCTACCTGCAGGAGAGCCAGTGGGGCTGGGCCATCGATCCGCTGGGCTTCCGCATCACCCTCAACGACCTGTACGACCGTTATCAGAAGCCGCTGTTTGTGGTCGAGAACGGTCTGGGCGCCAAGGACGTTGTCGAGGAGGATGGCTCCATCAACGACGACTACCGTATCGACTACCTGCGCCAGCATATCGCCGCGATGCGCGATGCGGTGACCGAGGACGGCGTTGACCTGCTGGGCTACACCACCTGGGGCCCGATCGACCTGGTGTCTGCCGGCACGGGCGAGATGTCCAAGCGCTACGGCTTTATCTATGTGGACCGCGACGACGCCGGCAACGGCACCCTCAAGCGTTCCAAAAAGAAGAGCTTTCACTGGTACAAGAAGGTTATCGCCACCAACGGCGAAGATTTGGCCTAGGCGTTCTCAACAGCAATAGCATCCTAACCAAGGCGCCCGGCGAGCAGCCTATGCCCGTCGGGTGCCTTGTTAAAAGAAGTAAAAACTTGCAATTGCACTACGGCGCGAGCACATCCAGCGGAACAACTTGGACGCCGCGGTCAGTGACATAGGCTTGTGAACCAAATCCAATGATTACGACTTTCGAAACTGGCGGGTTGTTTCCGGCGGCAACCATACGCTTCTCGACAGCAATAAGGCTGTCAGACGCCTCTTCGATTTGGGCGGAGCTGAGCTTGATTTCGACCGGGATCCACGTTCCACCGGGAGCCGCAATGACTGCATCGACTTCTAGATCGCGAGAATCGTGATAGTGATAGAGGCCCATTCCATTTGCCTGCGCATAAACCCACAAATCATGAAGGGCCAACGATTCAAAAAGCAGCCCAAGCGTCTTGAAATCTAGCAGCAATGTCGCCGGAGTCGCTCCGAGCGCAGCGGCCGCCAGTGACGGATCAGCGAGATGATGCTTCTTCGATTCTCTTAAGTGCACGGGAGATCTCATTGCGGGGTTCCATGCGGGAATATCGCGAACGAAACTAACCCGAGCGAGAAGGGATATATATGATGCCGCCGTTTGTCTCGATACTTCTCCACCAAGATCGGCTACGAGCGTCTTGAGTGTCGCCAAAGTGGATTCATTGCGCGCAAGCGATTCGATGACAGCTTTGACCTTTTCAGGGTCGCGGCGAGAGCCGTCGACACGAGACAAATCTTCTTCGGCGACTATGCCGATGTAACGTTTCGCCATCGCCGACGCAGCCAGCGCATCGCGACCGACCGCCGCGGGCCATCCGCCACGGACAACGTACTCGGCAATCGAGGCGGAATCCAGCGATCCGAAAGCGCCATTGAACTTTTCGCCAGAAATAATGCCCGACAGCTTAACCGCGCCGCTGGATTTCCCAAGCTCGAAAAGCGTCATGGTATCCATGCGCAATTTAGCGAACCTTCCAGCGCCACTGTGCATTGGACGTTCGTCGTCTCGCGGTGTCGCTGACCCCGTAAATATGAACTGACCAGGCTCGCCGCTGCGGTTGTCGCACTCAAACCGTGCCGCGTCCCAAAGTTTCGGAACCTCCTGCCACTCGTCAATCAGCCGCGGCACCTCGCCGGAAACGGCAAGAGCCGGGTCAGTCTCGGCACGCAAGCGATTCTCGAAGTTGCGGGACGGGTCCATGAGAAGGAGCCTGGACGCCGCACGGGTCTCGGCCGTGGTCGTCTTTCCGCACCATTTCGGTCCTTCGATGAGAACGGCGCCGAATATACCCAGCAGCTGGTCAAGCTCATTTTCGATAATTCTAGTGTAGTACTTCTTTGGCATAATTATCACCATTGTTTACCAGTACATTTAACCAAATATACAGTTACTATTTAACCAAATATCAATTCTTTGGTTAACCATATTTACGCATTTCAATTAACGAAACAGATTAAACATGTACTGTTTGAGTTGGCACTTGGGAAATCTCTCGCTGGGCAATCCGTTGCTACGGCTGAGGCCTCTTCGTCGAACCGACACCCCCGGCGAGCAACTTATGCCCGCCGGGCGCCTTGTTAAAAGAAGTGAAAGAAAGCAAAAGAAGTTAAAACTTGCAAAAGAAATTAAAGCGGGGGTGAGGGGCGTTTTTAGCTGTTTTGGGCCGCCGCGGCCAGCGGGGGCGGGTCGCGGCGGCCCAAACATCCTTGACGAGGGTGCCGGTGAAGTTACAGCAGCTCGCCGTGGCGGGCGATGTAGCGGCGCTTGGCCAGTTGGGTGAGCGCGATGTAGGCGGCGACAATGCCGATGAGCAGCGCGAAGAAGATTGGCGGCAGCGGCATGAGACCCAGCGCATCGGCGATGGGGCTTGCCGGCAGCCAAGTGACGAGCACCAGGCCCAGCACGGTGAGGAGGCACAGCGCGGGCGCGGCGTGGTCGCGCAGGCTCGGTAGGCGCGGGGAGCGCAGCATGTGGATTACGAGCGTCTGCGACCACATGGACTCGACAAACCAGCCGCTCTGGAAGATTGCGGCGAAGGTCGTCATGCCCGCGACGTTGCCCGCGGCGGCAAGCTTTGCCCAGCTCGCGCCCACGGTGGCGGGGCACACCACAAAGAAGAGCGCGGCGAAGGTCACGATGTCAAACAGCGAGCTCGCGGGGCCCAGCTCGAGCATAAAGCCCTGAATGGACGCGGCGTCCCAGGCGCGCGGACGGACGGTCCAGGCGTCGTCGACGGTGTCCCACGGCAGCGCGATGCACACGATCTCGTAGACCAGCGACAGCAGCACCAGCTGCAGAGCGCTCATGGGCAAGAACGGCAAGAACAGGCTCGCGACGGTCACGGATAGCACGTTGCCAAAGTTGGAGCTCACCGTGGTCTTGAGGTACTTGAGTAGGTTGCCGTAGGTGCGGCGGCCTTCGATGATGCCGCGCTCGAGCACGCCCAGGTCCTTCTGGAGCAAGATGATATCGGCGGATTCCTTGGCGATGTCGACGGCGGAGTCGACCGAGATGCCGCAGTCGCTCGCGCGCATGGCGGCGGCGTCGTTGATGCCGTCACCCATAAAGCCCACGGTGTGACCGAGCAGCTCGCGCATGACGCGCACCAGGCGCGCCTTCTGCAGAGGCGAGAGCTTGGCGAAGAGGTGGGTGTTCTCGGCGCGCTCGGCAAGTTCGGCGTCATCGAGCGCATCGATCTCGGAGCCGAGCAAGACGTTGCTCGCGTCGATGCCGATCTGCTCGCAGACGGTGGCGGCGACACGGTCATTGTCGCCGGTCAGGACCTTAACGGCGACGCCCTTGGCCTCGAGGGTGGCGACGGCGCCCGCGGCACTTGCTTTGGGCGGATCGAGGAAGGCCAAAAAGCCCATCAGCACCATGTCGCACTCGTCGGCGATGCCAAACTCGCCCACGCAGCGCGGGTCGGTCTTCTGCGCCACAGCAATCACGCGCAGGCCCTCGGCGTTGAGCCCGGCTACCTGCTTTCGAATCTGGGTGAGCTTATCTTCGGTGAGCGGCTGGGCGGCACCATCGACCTCGACAAAGGAGCAGATCTCGAGCATTTCCTCGGCAGCTCCCTTGGTGACCATCTGGGTTTTGCCTTGGGCATCGGCGACAACTACGCTCAGGCGACGGCGCGAGAAATCGAAGGGCACCTCGTCGACCTTGGTATAGCGGTCGCGCAGGCTCTGGCCCAGCATGGAATCGGGTGCTGCGGCCGAGGGCGTCACATCGGCGCGGTCGATGACGGCCAGGTCGATAAGGTTCTTGAGGCCGGTCTGGAAGAAGCTGTTCAAAAACGCATGGCGCAGCACGCGTGCGTCTTCGTTGCCGTCGGTGTTGAGGTAGCGCTCGAGCACGATGCGGTCTTCGGTGAGGGTGCCGGTCTTGTCGCAGCACAGGACGTCCATCGCGCCCAGGTTTTGGATTGCTGGCAGCTCCTTGACGATAACCTGGCGACGGGCGAGGTCCTTGGCGCCCTGCGACAGGCTCGTGGTCACGATGACGGGAAGCATCTGCGGCGTGATGCCCACGGCCACGCTCGTGGCGAACAACAGCGCATCGATGACGTTGCCCTTGGTGGCGGCGTTGATGGCAAAGACGGCCGGCGCCATAACGAGCATGAGGCGTACGAGCAACATGGAGACGCTCGAGACGCCGCGGTCAAACGCGCTCTTCTCGCCGCGCCCGTTGAGCATCTTGGCGATGCCGCCCAGGTAAGTGTCCGAGCCGGTGGCTACGACAAGTGCCATAGCGGTGCCGTTTTGCACGGAGGTGCCGGTAAAGACGATGTTTTTGCAGGCAGAGAGCGGCAGTGCGGAGTCGTCGGCGCCCTCGACGACGGTGATGGCAGCGGTCTTCTCGACAGCCTCACTCTCGCCGGTGAGTGCGGACTCGATCACAAACAGGTCGCGCGCGGTGATGATGCGGGCATCGGCCGGCACCATGTCGCCGGCAGAGAGGCGGATCACATCACCGGGGACGAGCTCGTCGAAGGGGATCTCGACGCGCTCACCGTCGCGCAGAGCGGTGCAAGTGTTGGAGACCAGGTCCTTGAGGGCCTCGGTCGCATTGCCGCTGCGGGCTTCTTGGATAAACTTCATACCGCCCGATACCAGCAACATGATGCCGATGACGATGACCGTGGAGGGGTCGCGCTGCGGTTCGGGCACGGCGAGCACGTCGATGTAGAGCGAGACCAGCGCGAGAGCGGCGAGGATGCCGGCGAAGGGGTCGACAAAGGCGTCGGCGATACGGCGGGCGAGTGTCTTGGTCGGCGCCTCGATGGTGTTGGGGCCGGAGGCGTCCAGGCGCTCGGTTGCCTGCTCGGCGGTGAGGCCGTCGGCTGTGGCGTCGAGCAGCACGAGGGCATCCTCGGCGCTATGGGTGGCGGCGAATATGGTGTTCTTGGACATGCCGGTATGAGCGGCGGGGCGCGCCGTGCGGCGGCGCTTGGAGATGGCTTCGAGTACCGTGGCGGTTTTGAGCATCAGCATAGGGTCCTCCTTGTTGAAGGGAGTTAGCGTACGTGTCGTATGTGCTTCAAAAAACCTAGATGTCGCTCACGTCATGCTTTCGAACCACCACAAAGGGACAGGCACCTTTGTGGTGGTTTTGACGATCGGCTGTTGGCGCTTATGCGTGCGCGGAATCCTCGCGGCGTGCCGAGGGCGACATGCAGGTTTTTCGACTATGACTGCCTTCCATGGCACACCTCCTTAAGGCCGGGCGCGGCGCGCTTTGGGTATCTCGTACCCGTTACAATCCGCCCGTATTCTTGATGAGGGGGTTTGCCGTGTCAACCCCAATGTTTGGAAAACCATTGCCCCTGACAAAGCCTTTACAGAATGCCGAGGCCCCAAAGCGCGCCCGCAACGCGCCCTGCCTGCGCTAAACTGGAAGGCACGTACGCGATTACGAGAGGAGCCCGCATGGAGGCTTACAAGCAAGAGTTCATCAAGTTCATGGTTGAGTCCGACGTTCTTAAATTCGGCAGCTTTACGCTCAAGAGCGGCCGTCAGTCTCCGTTCTTTATGAACGCCGGCGCTTATGTGACGGGCTACCAGCTCAAGAAGCTGGGCGAGTATTACGCCCAGGCCATCCACGATAACTTTGGCGACGACTTTGACGTGCTGTTTGGGCCGGCCTACAAGGGCATTCCCCTGGCCGTCGTGACCGCCATTGCCTACCACGAGCTGTACGGCAAGGAGGTCAAGTACTGCTGCGACCGCAAGGAGGCCAAGGACCACGGCGCCGACAAGGGCAACCTGCTGGGCTATGAGCCCCAGGACGGCGACCGCGTGGTCATGGTCGAGGACGTCACCACCAGCGGCAAGTCCATCGACGAGACCTATCCCAAGGTCAAGGCTGCTGCCGATGTCGAGATCAAGGGCCTCATCGTATCCCTCAATCGCATGGAGGTCGGCAAGGGCGGCGTGACCACCGCGCAGAAGGAGATCGAGGCCAAGTACGGTTTTCCCGTCGCGAGCATCGTTTCCATGGCCGAGGTCGTCGAGACCCTCTACAACCACGAGATCGACGGTAAGGTCGTCATCGATGACGAGCTCAAGGCCGCCATCGACGCCTACTACGAGCAGTACGGAGCCAAGTAGGTAGTTACGCGGTTTTACCAAACCGCGTAACGGCTCGACGCTGCGCGGGCCGCATTTGGACAATCTGACGTTCAACTTCAAGGGCGCGACCAGAAGGTCAGCGCCCTTTCGTTTCACGTCACCTTGTCTCAAATGCGACCCGCTCGCTGTCGTTGCCAAGACATCGGCGTTGCCGTTGCTGTGGGGTACTCATTGGGGACAGACTTAAATGACTAGTCAGAGTGAGAGTGGATAATCTCCCGTTTTTGGCCTGTGTGCGGGCTCAAAGTGGGAGATTATCCACCCTCGTCATTTTGGCACTTGGGGACGTTCCTTTTGTGCCGACAGCTGGGGACACTCCTTGCCGAATGTGGGCCGTCGGTTGCTACACGACGGTGATGGCGACCTGGGCGTAGCGGCTGCAGGGGCGCTCGGCGCGCGTCTGCACGGTGAGGGTGAGCACGAAGCGATCGCCGGGTCGTGCGTCGGCGGGCACGACGAAAGTGGTGTCCACTGTGCATTCTTGCCACAGCGACAGGTCTTGGGTACCTGCATAGCTCGACGGGTCCACGGCGATATCCCAATGCGCATCGAGTCCCTTGTCGTCGGGATCGACGATGGTCGCTGCAAGGGCGACGCGTTCGCCGGCTATAGCACTGCGATCGGCCGCAACTTCGACAACATGCGCCGGGTGCGAGCAGACTGCCGGATCATGGGCGCACCATTGCGCGCGGGCGGCAAAGTCTTCCTGATAGGCGCGCAGGTAGGGATTGGGGTTGTCGTCTGCAGGCGTACTGATGGCGTCAAAATCGGTGGGTGCTCCTGCATCGGGATGCCCATCAAGAAACATACGGCCGAGCAGCGTATCGAAGTTGCGGTCGTCGATACCGCGCAGGCCAAACGGCAGCAGCGGGATATAGGTCATACTGTCGCCTTCGGCCATAAAGTCGCCGCGCTCAAACTGCATTGCGGGCACGCCTTCCAGGCCCCAATCCAGACGGGCATGCTTGCCAAACTGAAAGCGCTCGGGCTCGTTTTCGTAGACCTTGCCATCACCATAGAGCATATAGCGCGCCATGAGGGGGCCGTTGCCCTGGGTGAGATTATGCTCGGGCCAAGGAGCCTTAAACAGCGGCAGCGTATCGGACTGAGCTATTTTGGCGTTGACATAGCTGCCATACTTATGGGGCACACACCAAAAGACGAGCTCGGGAAAGAGCTCGCGCCCATGGTCGAGCCATGAGTTGTCCTGACCTACGCCATTGGCAACCCCCATCACGCGCACCTTCTGATAGATCCGCTGCCGCACGGCGGGCCACTCGGGTGTGTTCTGCCATTGTTCGGCGATGGACATGAGGGCGCGAACGATAGTGTTCATACCGCCCCAGGAAAGGAGCCACAGCGTGCGGGGGTCGTCATCCATGATGGCGTCGGCGATGACGCGCGAACCGGGCGTTTCCTCGCGCACGTCGCCCTCAAAGGCGACGTTGCCCATATAGGTGCGCTCGATCATCTGGGCGGGCGTGGGGAAGGACGGCTCGCCGGCGGCAGCGGCGTTGGCCTGTAGCTGCGGCCAGGCCTGGGCATACTCGTTGCTCCACAGGCTTTCGATCCAACCCTCGGGGAATGGGCGGTACTCCATGAGCGAGCCAGCTTCGGGGTCGGGCTCGTGCGGAACGACGTCCCAGGTATAGGAGCGCACGCCTTTGGTCCGCCAATGCGGATTCACCTCGCCCAGCGTATGAACACCATCGCCAAGAAAGTGATATTGCGAAGCCGTGTACACCACAGCCTGCACATCGAGCACATTGAGATACAGAGCCAAATGAACCAGAGAGTTCATATCATCGACTTCCATATCGGTGGTGACAATCACCCGAGTCAAATTCTGAGACATAGGAATAACTCCAACCACGATTTGTTTTCAGCCAGTTACGCGCAAGGCAAGACGGGGCCCACGCCCGCATCGCCACCGACCTGGCGGCCCGCCGGAAGCGCCCGGCCAGCGTTTCGAACAACGTTAACTCAGGGTGCCCCGCCCTTTAGTTTTGTGAACATTCCGCAGCGCGGACCCGTTTATCCGTTGTTCCGAAGGAGCAGGATGAACGGGCCCATGCGCGAGGACGTTCACAAAACTAAAGGGCGGGGCACCCGATGGGACGGCTACCTCGAAACCCTAGCCGACCACTCCCAGCAGCCCACCGGCTCGCCGTCGATGAGTACGTTGCCCCCGTCGAAGTCTTGATAACACAGGTCGTTGAACTGGTGGATCCACACGCCGTGATTGAACGTCTTCTTGGGCGAGCCGTCGGCCTCGCGGTACACGCCGGTCAGGTCCTCGACATGGCTAAAGTAGGTGAGGTGCACGTTGGCGCCGGCATCACGCAGGCGCGCCGTGAGCGGCAGCACCGTCTGCTGCGGGCACACGAGCTCGTCGCCCTTGGAGTGCGTAAACCACAGCGGCGTCTTGGCGAGTGCGGCCACGTCCTCGTCCGTGGCGTTGTACCACGGGGCACAGCAGGGAAGGCCCGCGGCGAAGAACTCGGGATAGTCGGCGCACAGGCGCAGGGTCATAAAGCCGCCGTTGGAAAGACCGGCGACCACGATGCGATCGGTGTCGATGCGGTCGGCATGCTCGGCGACAAACTCGTCGATGAGCGCCTTGAGCACGGGAGAGTAGATGCTTTGGTTGGAGCGACCGAGTTGCTCGACGCCGTTGTCCATCCAAAAGGTGGGCGACTGCGGCACGAGCACCCAGGCAAAGCCGCCAAAGTAGCGCTGGATCTGCTTTTGCGAGAGCGCTGTCACGCGGTTGCCGGTGTAGGCACGCGTCGCGCCCTCGCCCTGTGTGGTGCCCTTGCCCTCGCCGGCGCCGTGCAGGTACACGATCAGCGGCGCCTTCTCGATGGCGGGCGTGTCCTTGGGCGCAAACGGGTTGAAGAGCGCGGAGTCAGCGGGCTCAAAGCTCGGCTCAAAATAGCCGTACTCGAGCGCGATGCCGTCGACGGGCGTTTGCTGCACGGCGTTATGCCAGCCCTTGAGCGCGGGACAGATGTCGCCGCGGCTGCGATCGAAGACGAGGCCCGCGGTGGGGTCGTCGCCGTCTTCGCCCGGGAGCGCCACAAGCTGCGTCACGCGCAGGCGGCTCTCTATATAGCGCGAACCCAGCACGCCACCCTCGATCTCTTTGGTGAGACGCACCTCGGGCGTCTCGAGCGCTACGTGTGTGCCCTTGGGCAGGCGCTGGCCGTTCTCATCACAGGGGTAGGTGGCGAGGACCGGCACGTAGCCCACGGAGGGCGCCGCGTGATCGGCCCCGTGCTCCTTGCGCATCAAGACCTCGCCGGCGCGCTCGTGGCGGGCACAGTAGATATTGAACGTGTGCTCGTTCACGTCGTTGGCGCGCACGGTACAGGGCAGGTCGAGTACGACCTTGCTGATCCAGGGGCCAAAATCGCCCAGCGTGGTGACGGTTGCGTAGGTACACGATTTGAGTTCCATGAGCTACTCCTTTGTGCCGCAAGTACTAAACAAGGGCGGCAATACAGATTAAACATGTTTAGTCTAATGCAGAACTGTAGAATGAGCAGATGAACTCGGTAAACGGTAAAACGGAACACGCAATGAACTACTAAACAGACGTTTACTAGTAACTAGCAGGACTTTTGTTGAGGATCTAACAGGTTATAGAGGTGTTCATCAAAATAAAAGCCCACGTAAATAGCCATATATCAATATCGGGTCAAATAGACGATCTTCTACCGTCTAAATACGCTTACCCCCGATTTCCTACCGTTCACCGGACTCCAGACGGCAAAATTGCCACAAATCAGACACTCCGTGTAAACTAAAGCCAGTAAACGTTCAGTAAACACATTGTTTACGACAGCGTATCCAAGGGTCCGGTAACCGTAAGGGGTTATAGTCGCCGGGCCAAAGGCGTGCCTATGCCCAAGCGGGTAGGCACACGACGATATGGGGAGGGGTCCCATGGCAGTAGATAACAAGCAGATTGCCACCGATGTCCTCGAGCTCGTGGGCGGCGCGGAGAACGTTACCGTCGCCACCAACTGCATGACGCGCCTGCGTCTGACGCTCAAGGACAACAGCAAGGCCGACGTGGAGAAGATCAAGAAGGTCAAGGGTGTTCTGGGTTGCCAGTTCGTCGGCAGCCAGCTCCAGGTCATCATCGGCCAGAACGTGCCCAAGGTGCTCGCCGAGTTCGTCGCCATCTCCGGCGTCAAGCAGGGTGCCGCCGTTGACGAGAACCTCGATGCTCCCAAGGAGAAGTTCGAGCTCAAGAACCTGCCCAACATCATCCTCGACTACCTGTCCGGCTCCATGACCCAGCTCATCCCGCTGCTCATGGCCGGCGGTCTGTTCCGCACCATCGCGGCCGTCCTCGGCCCCACCATGCTCGGCGTCCTCTCCGATACCGACCCGACCTATACGTTCCTCTACACCACGCTGTATGAGGCAACGTTCACGTTTATCCCCATCTACTTGGGCTATGCCGCAGCTAAGAAGCTCGGCGCCAGCCCCGTCCTCGGCATGCTCCTCGGCGGTGCCCTTATGGCCCCGTCCGTGGTGAGCGTCGCAACCCAGGACGGTGGCGGCATCATTTCGGTCTACGGCATCCAGATCGCCGCGGCCAACTATCAGCAGTCCGTCCTGCCGATCATCCTTTCGGTGCCGGTGCTCTACTTTGTCGAGAAGTTCTTTAAGAAGGTCATGCCCGACGTACTCTCCACGGTCTTCACGCCGTTCTGCACCATGATCGTCACGATCCCCATCGCCTTCATCGTTCTCGCCCCGATCGGCAACGAGATCGGCAACCTCATCGCCAACGCCCTGTTTGGTCTGGCTGACCTCGGCGGCATCGGTATCCTGATCGTCATGGCCATCCTCGGCGCCTTCTGGCAACTCTTCGTGGTCTGCGGCATGCACATGCCCATCGGCCTGCTCGCTCAGGTTCAGATCATCGCTGCCGGCTACGATCCGTTCGTTTTCGTTTCCACCAACTGCGCCATGGCCGCCGTCTGGGGCTGCGCCTTCGGTGCCTTCCTCAAGATGAAGAACCCCGACGAGAAGGGTCTTGCCCTGGGTTACGTCATCTCCGCCATCGCCGGCGGCGTCACCGAGCCCGCGCTCTTCGGTATCCTCATGCGCTTCCGTCGCACCATGCTCGGTATGTTCATCGGCGGTGCCATCGGCGCTGTGTTCTCCGGCCTCATGGGTGTCACTTATTACCTCGCGGGCGGTGCCGCAAACTTCCTGGTCTTCACCAACTACCTGCAGGGTGGCCAGATGAACACCGTCTGGGCTATCGTCGGTATGGCAATCTCCTTTGTCATCGCCGCCGCCGTGGTCTACGTGACCGGCTTCTCCAAGAAGGAGCTCGCCGAGATGGAGGCCTAAGGCCAAGCCATTCGGTCGCATATGACCTTACCTACACGACAGGGCCCCGTCAGGCGCAAGCCCGGCGGGGCCCTTCTTGCAAGGTAGACTGATGGGGATGGGCATGCTTTGCCCGCAAGGATGTGCCGGGCGGCGGGGTCTTTGCGTAAGGTTACCGCGAAAGCCCTAGCGGTTCGCAATTCCGTTATCAAGCGAAAGGACATGCAGATGAGTCTAGGAAAGCTGACCGTCAACGGTCGCCAGGATGGCTTTCTGTGCGATGGCAAACCGTTCTTTTGGTTTGCCGATACGTGCTGGAGCGCATTTACGAGTATTACCGAGGACGACTGGGACTACTACCTGACCCGCCGTGCCGAGCAGGGCATGAATGTGCTTCAGATTAACACCCTGCCGCAGTGGGATCGCTGTCTGCCCGACCTGGGCATCTGGCCCTACGCGAGCGAGGATGGCGTGCACTTTGACTGGAGCGCGCCCAACCAGGAGTACTGGGACCGCGCCCGCCGCATGTGCCGGGCGGCCGTGGAGCACGGCATTCGCCCGGCGCTCGTGCTCATGTGGTGCAACTACGTGCCCGGTACCTGGGGTGCCAAGATCGCCGAGCGTTGCGGCGTCGAGGTCATGCCGCGCGAGGAGGTGCGTGCCCACGTTGCCCGCGTGGTCGACAACCTGGGTGAGTACGATCCCGTCTACGTGGTGACGGGCGACACCGATTTTGCGGACGACGAGGCCATCGCCTATTACGAGGACGCGCTCGACGAGGTCGTCAAGCGTGCGCCCGAGGCCCTGCGCACCATGCACATCAACCGCGCCAACCGCACCATACCGGCGCAGTATCTGGACCGCCTGGACTTTTACATGTTCCAGCCCGGCCACAACTACGAAGGTCAGCCCGAGGCTTGGCGCTTGCCGCAGGACTTTATCGCCAACTACCCTAAAAAGCCGATGGTCAACTCCGAGCCCTGCTACGAGCAGATGGGCGCGAGCCGCAACGTGTACTGGCGTTTCACCGCGCAGGATTGCCGCGCGAGCGTGTGGTCGAGCATTCTGGCCGGTGCTTCGGCGGGCATTACCTACGGCGCGCACGGTGTTTGGAACTGGCAGACGTCGCGCAGCCAGGGTTCGGTCCTGGGCGAGGGCTTTGACATGCCGTTCCGCTGGCAGGAGTGCCTGCAGTTTGCGGGCGTGTGGGACTTTGGCCTGATCGAGCACGTGCTGCGCGGCCTGGGCGCCACGAGTGCGGACAGTGCGGCGGCCGTGGAGCCCGCCCAGGAGCTGCTCGACGACGCACGCGAGGCCATCCGCGTGGCGCGTGTGGGCGAGCGCGTGGTGGTCTATCTGCCCAGGACCACGTCTGTGAAGCTCAAGCTCGAGGGCGGCGCTGCAGCCTGGAGCGCGGTGGCGTTTGACCTGGAGACCAAGCGCGTGGCAAACCTGCCGGTCGCGGGTATCGAAGACGGCATCCGCGTGGCCCAGCATCCCTTCGAGCACGACGCGCTCCTGGTGGTGTCGACTGCTCGGTAGCGCGCAGCTCCAACATAGTCGTTGGGGACGTTCTTGTTTGACTAGTCGTTTAAGAACGTCCCCAATGACTGCTCATAGAATGAGAGTGGACAATCTCCCGTTTTTGGCCTGTTTGGGGGCTCAAAGTGGGAGATTATCCACTCTCGTGATTCGGGTGTCCAAAAATCCTCGCTCGGTCTATTTGAGTCCCGGGAGGCGGGTGTAGGGAAACGAGCGCTCGAGGAACTCGGCGCAACGGGCGTAATCTTTGGCAAAGTAGCTGCTATAGAGCGAATCGAGCACGTATTGCACAGCGATGTGGCTGGCGAACTGCGTGATGCGGTGCGTCATGCTCTCGTGGTCGCTCACCGTGAGATAGGCGGCAAAGCCGGGGTGAATGCGGGCACAGTATGGCGTGCCGATGACTATGACCGGGACATTCCGACTGCTGAGAATTGGCAAAATATCCTTGAGGTTGGGGGCAAGGCCGCTGTAGGAGATGACGATTGCAGCATGGTCGGGGCCCGAGGCGAGCGCCGTGCGCACTTGGGCCTCGACATTGTCGTAGCACGTCGCGCTTTTGCCGGCAGAGAGCAGGCGATCGCGAAACATTCCCGCTGGATACAGGTTATGCGAGCCCGTGTAGATATCCACGGTGCCGGCGCGCAAGACGAGCTTGGCGGCGTAGTCGAGCTGTGCGGGGTCGAGTAGCTCTTGCGTTTCGGCCAATGTGGTCTGATAGAGGCTCTCCATGCGTTCCATTACCTGTGCGGGGGTGGAGGTGGCATCGAAGGGAAAGTCGATATCCACCTCGGGGGTGGAGTCTGCGCGCAAGGCTGCGCGCACCAGCTCGACCTTGAGCTCTTTAAAGCCCTCAAGGCCGAGCTTTTTGCAAAAGCGGTGGATGCTCGCGACGGAGACATTGGCCTGGCGCGCAAATTCCTTGATGGAGAGCCCGCGAACGTTCTCGCCCATGGCGAGAACCGTCTGCCCGAGCTGCTGCTCGGTGGGGGTGAGCCCCTTGTCTTGCATGATCTTTCGCTTGATGTCCATGCGGCTCCTATGCGTTCGTATCGCGATGTATCAATCATAGCGGTAAATAAAACGCCTAGAGCAAGCCGGGCGTTGTTGCGCGAGATTGTTAGCCGAGCACGCGGACGGGGCCGAGCGTGCCGCTGGGCTCGGAGGGTTCGGTGAGGGCGAACATGTCGGGGATGGCGTGGTCGAGGGTGTTGATGACGTCGACCGTGAGCGCGTGCTCTCCGGCGGCAAGGCTGTCGAGCTCAAAGCGGTAGGGCGGGCAGATGCGGGTGCCGAGGGATTTGCCGTCGAGGGTGACGGTTGCGGTCTCAAAGACCTCGCCCAGGTCGAGCACGGCGCGGTCGAGGTCCTCGGTAACGTCGAAGTTCGCCCGGTAGCGGAAGGTGCCCGCCTTGTCGGGGAACTCGACAAAGGAAAGGTCGTGCAGGCCCGCAAGCTCAATAGGCTCGTCAAAGGCATCGGCGCCGGGGGCGGAGAAGGCGACCGTCCAAGGGCCGTCGATGCACGCGGCTTCGTCTTTAGCAGTCGCCGCGCTAGCAGAACCTGCGGCCCCGAGCACCACGATGCAGCTCTCGTAGGGCGCAAGCTCGAGCGCGCCATCAAAGGCGACGGGTGCGCTGCCGTTGAGCAGATCGAGGCGCACGCCTGCAACGGACGTGCCGTCGGCAAACGCAACCTGAGTGGAGATGCCCTGCTTGGGGTGCTCGTTGACGAGCATCAGATAGGTCTCGCCCGCGCGATCGTAGCGCAGGGCGCGCAGCCACGGCTGCGGCTCGGCGCTCGCCACGGTCTTCATGCCGGCTGTGGCGAGCGCGCTCGCAAGCTCGGAGGTAGCAACAACGCAAACGCCTGCAAGCTCGCGGGCCTCCACGGGGGCAAAGCCCTCACGGCCTGCAATATCGCCGTCGTAGCGCTTGCTCGGCAACTCATTCAGCGCATACACGGCAACGCCTGCGGCCGCGGCACGCACGGCAAAGTCGAGCACTGCCCCGCCGGCATATTCGGCTCTGGGCATGACCAGACAGCGGTACGCCTGACCGTTCACGCTAAAGCCGCTACCGTCTGTGGCAACCTCCACGGTATAGCGCTCGGTATCCTCAAATGCCTCTGCCGGCACAATGTCAAAGTCGATCTGCGCGCGCATAAGCTCGGCGGCGGCATGCTGCATAAAGTCCGCCTCGCCTGCCCACTCGGCATCGGCATGGTAGAGAAGCGCCACCGGAGTCGTTGCGCGCCCGCCCGAAAGCAGGCTCGAGGTGCGGTTCATATAGCTCATGAGCTTGCCGAAGTGCGCAAACTGGGGGTTCTGGCCATGCGCGTAGAAGTGCGGCGGGCAGTCCCAGTCGGGGAAGGCGGCCATGCTAAAGGCGTGCGGCACAAACCAGTTGACGCCGCGCACCAAAAAATGATCGGCGATCCACTTCATCTCGCGCAGGCCCTCGTGCCAGCCAAAGGCGCCAAAGACCTCGGCCATGCAGCGCCCCTGCTTTTTGGGGTCGAGGTGCGCCGCCGAGGAGCCCAGCTTGGGCAGCACGTAGTTGTAGAACTCCAGGTCCCACACGCCGCGGCCGTAGCTGTGAAGGCCACGGTCCATGCCGGGTACCAGCTGGTTGATCACGATGTCGACGCCCGCCATGTCCTGACCGCCCACGGCGCGGAAGTAGTGCCCGGCGCCCACGCCCAGGCGCGCGTGGCAGTCCTTGTCCTCGATAACGTGGCCGATGTACTGCACGCCGCGCGCGCGGCACCAGTCTCCGAGCTGGTCGCAGAAGCACTCCTTATAGAGGGTGCTCGCGATGTCCATGTACACGTGACGCGCGTGCGCGCCGGCCGGCTCGCGATCCCACAGGTGCGGGAGCTCGTCCAGATAGCGCTCGCCCAGCGCCGCGCGCAGGCGACGCTCGAGCTCGGCCGACCAAGGTAGGGGCGCGGTGGCCTTGCCGATGAGCGTGTCCGAGATGCCATCCGGGCCCGTGGTGCCCTTCTCGTTGGCAAACCCCGGCTCGTCCGAGAAAAAGCCCAGGATGGTCTTGCCAAACTCATCGCCCAGATGCTCAAAATGCGGCTCGTAGACGGCATCGATGAGCTGCGCCACCGAGGCGCGGTCGACCATGTTGATGTAGTCCTCGTTGTAGGAGGTCTTGCCGCTCGTGAACATCACGCACGCCTGCGTGATGCCGGCCGGTGCATCAAAGACCAGGCGGCAGGGCTTGCCGTCTGCATCTTCGATTATGCGGTGCTCGACCTCGACGGCGTGCCCTTCCTGCATAAACGTCACGCCATAGAAGCGCTCCGTTTTGTCAAACATGTTGGTGAGCGCGATGCTCGCCTGCGGCGTGGGACCCACGATGTCGAGCGTGCGGTGTGTGAGCACGATTTTGTGGAGCTCGGGTGCGGCTTCCTTGACGGCGCCGTTGGCGTATCCGGTGGGGAAGTGCGCATCGTCCAGGATCCAGATCTTGAGGTCCAGCTGCTTGCACGTGTCAATCACAAAGCGCAGGTCGCGCCACCAGCCTTCGCCGCAAAAATCGGGGTGCGGGCGGCTCTCGAGGCAGACTTCGTGGATATCGGCGCCGGCGATCTTCTCCAGATACTCGGCAATGGTCTTATGGTCCTCGCCCTTCATCCACAAAAACGGAAGCACGTGGTTGTCGTAGGCACCCTTGAGCACCTGCTGGTAGTACGCGGACATGGATCCTCCTTGCGGGTCGATGTGGAACACCGTATGTTGCATGGCACCATTGTGGCGTGCGGGCGGCGGCGTGCTAATATCCAAATCACGACAGAATATGACCGAATCAACGATTGGCGTGGCCATGGAAATCTTGGAGCTCGAGCGTCTGCTGAGCGAGCTGAGCGCCAGCGAGAGGCGCTATAGGGACGAGGCTCCCTTCGACTGGTCGACCATGACCGAGCGCGTTGAAGTCGATGGACGGTCGGTGCGAAAGATTGGGCAGATTGGGGCGGAATATGCTCAGGCCGGAATGCCGGCTGGCCTGATGATCAGGAGAAACTCGCGCTTTAGCGCGGTGCCCGAGCATGTGCACGACTACGTCGAGATCAGCTATGTGTATCGCGGGCACTGCCCACAGACGGTGGCGGGGGAGGAGCTCGTGCTCGAGCGCAACGAGGTGCTGCTGCTCGACGCCGCCTGCCCGCACGCGGTGGCGGCGCTCGGCGAGGACGACATCATGCTGAGCATGACCGTTTCACGTGCATTTTTGCGCCGGAGCCTGGAGTCGAGCCTCTCGCGCGAGAGCGCGGTCTCGAGGTTTTTGTTCAACGCGCTCAACAGCGAGACCGACCATCGCGGGCACGTGCGCTTTCGTTGCGGCGAGAGCCGGCGCGTGTGGCGCTACATGCAGGAGATGCTCTGCGAGCTGTACGACCCGAGCCCCAACAGCCCCGAAATCGTCCTGCGTCTGTTTCAGCTGTTTTTGGCCGAGCTCATGGATTGTTACGAGCGCGAGCTGGTGCGCGGCGTGGCGGACGGTGCGGCAGGGCCCACTGCCCTGGTGACAGGAATGCTCGGCTATATCGATCGCGAGTTTGCCGCGTGCTCCCTCGAGGGGATGGCGGCAGCGTTTAGCTTGAGTCCAAATTATGCGACGGCCCTGCTCAAGCGCCATGTGGGCAAGACCTTTCGGCAGCTTGTGCAGGAGCGACGTCTGGTGTGCGCGGCGGAGCTCTTGCGCGGTGGCGCCACGGCCGAGGCGGCCGCGCATGCGGTGGGCTATGAAAACATGAGCTTCTTCTACCGTAAATTTCGCGACAAGTACGGCTGCACCCCCGCGGCATACCGCCGGTAGGCGCGGGGCGAATCGCCTTTGCTCTCTCGGTGTCAAAAAGTTTCAGCTGGAGCGGCGCTGCGGTGCGCCCCCGCGAAAAGAAGTGTCCAAATCGGCGCCTTCGCCTTGGCCCGGAGCGGCTCGGCGGCATACTCATCTCATCAGCAACACGCATGAGCGAGGAGGCACCTATGGGATTCCCCAAGGGATTTTTCTGGGGCGGCGCCACGGCCGCCAATCAGTTTGAGGGCGCTTGGAACGTTGACGGCCGCGGCGCTTCCGTCGACGACCATTTCTTGGGCGGCAGCTACAAGGAGCCGCGTCAGATTACGATCGACATCGATCCCGACCGCTTCTACCCCAACCATGACGGTATCGACTTCTACCATCACTATGAGCAGGACATCGCGCTGTTCGCCGAGATGGGCTTTACCATGTTCCGCATGTCCATCTCTTGGAGCCGCATCTTCCCCAACGGTGACGATGCCGAGCCCAACGAGGCCGGTCTCGCCTTCTACGATCGCGTCTTCGATTGCCTGCGTGCGCACAACATCGAGCCGCTCGTTACGCTTAGCCACTACGAGATGCCCTATCACCTGGTCGAGAAATACAACGGCTGGGCGAGCCGCGAGCTCATCGGCTTCTTTGAGAAGTACTGCCAGACCGTCTTCGACCGCTATCAGGACAAGGTCAAGTTCTGGCTCACCTTCAACGAGATCAACTGCGGCACCATGGACATAGGCGCCATGATGGAGACCGGTCTGATCCAGGGCTTCGAGGGTCCGGCAAGTGCCATCAAGACCACCGCTCAGCAGCGCTACCAGGCCCTGCATCATCAGTTTGTCGCCAGCGGCCGTGTTGTGCGCTACGCCCACGAGCACTATCCGCAGTTCAAGATGGGCAATATGGACGGCTTTACCCTGTCCTACGCCGCCACGTGCGATCCGGCCGACGTGTTCGCCACGCAGCAGCAGATGAATTCCATGAACTGGTACTGCTCCGACGTGCAGGTGCGCGGCAAGTACCCGTTCTATGCCAAGCGCTTCTGGGCCGAGAACGACGTCGAGCTCGTGATGGAGGACGGCGACCTGCAGGATATCGCCGACGGCAAGGTCGATTTCTACACCTTTAGCTACTACATGTCCGGCACCGTGAGCACCCACAAGGATCACGAAATGACCGAGGGCAACATGACCTTTGGCGGCAAGAACCCCTATCTGGAGTCCACCGACTGGGGCTGGCAGATCGATCCGCTGGGCCTGCGCATCGCCCTTAACGAGATTTACGCCCGCTACGAGATTCCGCTGATGGTGGTCGAGAACGGCATGGGCGCCTACGACGAGGTCGATCAGGACGGCTCGATCCACGACCCGTACCGCATCGCCTACCTTCAGAGCCATGTCAAGGCCATGGGCGAGGCCATCGAGGACGGCGTCGACCTGATCGGCTACACCTGGTGGGGCCCCATCGACCTGGTTTCTGCCGGCACCGGCGAGATGCGCAAGCGTTACGGCTTCATTCACGTCGATAAGTACGACGACGGCACCGGTACCTACGAGCGTCGCCGCAAGGACAGCTTCTTCGCCTACCAGAAGATCATCAAGTCCAACGGCACCGAGGGCCTGGAGTAGCTATGTTCCGGCGTTCTAACGAACGCCGGACCGGTCGACGCTGCGCGGCCATCTGATACGCTTTTGTGCATCTGGGGCTTATCGAGGGCTAATCGGCAATCTGAGCGCCGTCGGGGCAAAGGTCTTGGGAAGGGCTTGCGATTCGAGCCCTCGCCTTAGCATTTTGGCCATTTGGCACTATAATCACCGTAGGCATGCGCAAAACGTTGCGCTTAATCAAGAGGAGAAAACGTATGGGTCTGTTTGACATGTTCAAGAAGAAGGCTGAGCCCGCGGCTGCCGCTGCTCCTGCCTCCATCTCTGCTTCTGCTGGCGCCGACGTGCTGTGCTCGCCCGTCAAGGGCAAGGTCATCAAGATGGCCGACGTGCCCGATCCCGTCTTTGGTGGCGAGGTTCTGGGCAAGGGCTGCGCTGTGTGGCCTGAGGACGACCTGGTCTACGCTCCCTGCGACGGCAAGGTGACCGTCACCATGGGTCACGCCGTGGGTCTGCAGTCTGATAACGGCATCGAGGTTCTGGTGCACGTTGGCGTCGATACCGTCAACATGAACGGCGACGGCTTCGAGGGCTTCGTCAAGGCCGACGACGTCGTTAAGGCTGGCCAGCCCATGCTCAAGATCGACCGCGCCAAGATCGCCGCTGCCGGCTACAAGGACTGCGTCGTCGTGGCTGTGTCCAACACCGCCGAGTTCGCCGACGTCGAGCTCGCCGTCGAGGCTGACTCTGCTGTCGCCGCCGGCGATGCCATCGTCAAGGTCGTCCGCAAGTAAACTGCGGCAACATAAGGATGTGCAAGGGTGGCCGGGTTATCCGGCCGCCCTTTTTTATTACAATGCGGCGGAACGTTTTATTGCACGTTGGGCGGACCGGTAAACCGTTCGGACGTTAAATCGAGCCGACTGCGCTTTTGCTTTGCCGGGGGTGTTCGTTAGCGGCTAGTATGGCCTTATTGTTACGACGTGCACCGTGTTGGGAAGCGCGGTGCCGCTTGTTGGGAGGAATGTCATGAAGAAGAAGCTGCTGCTTGCGCCCCTGATGGCTGCTCTGGTCGCGTGCGTGGTTGTGCTTTCCGGCTGCGGAGGTCCTTCGGTTGAGGAGCTCATTACCGAGGATCTTACGACGCAGTTTGACGAGGTCAAGAACGGTGGCGACGACTTCCTCGCCGGCCTGGAAGAGGCTTCGGGCGACGAGTTCGAGCAGCTGGGTATCGATCCCAAGGAGTATGCCAAGACCTATCTCGAGGGCTTTGACTACGAGATCGGCGACGTAACGGTCGATGAGGACAAGGGTGTCGCGACCGCCGAGGTCACGATTACCTGCAAGTCCATGAATCAGATCGTCGAGGACTTTTCCACCCAGTATCAGGAGAAGGTCGCCGCGCTTGATACGGTTCCTTCCGATGACGAGCTGTACAAGATGGCCGGTCAGGTTATGGTCGATGTGACCAAGGCCGCCAAGCCCAAGGACACCAAGGTCACCTTTAAGTATTCCGCCAACGAGGATAACGAGTGGTCTGCCGACGATTCCGCAACCACCGAGATGATGAATGCAATGATGAACTAGTTCGTTGCGGCGTTTTACCAAACGCCGCAACCGCTCGACGCTGCAAGCCCGCCAGAGCGGCAATCTGACGTTCAATTTCAAGGGCGCGACCAGAAGGTCAGCGCCCTTTCATTTCACGTCACCTTGCTCGCTCTGGCGGGCTTTCGCTCATATGACCCAATCCGCTGTCAAGAG
>CAJMMA010000010.1 GCA_905214435.1 uncultured bacterium | reverse complement strand
AAAAGGCAAGGCATGACCAGAAGGTCTATGCCTTGCCTTTTTCATGCCAACTTGTACGTCCTGGACGGCGCTCGCTGTCCGTCCTCTGCCTGCGGCGCTTTCCATTGTTGGTGCAGGGGCGCTTTGCCTACTCTGGCGGGCTTTCGCTGGCTTATGCTCAACCTGCGACGTTTTCATTGTTGGTGCTGAGTGCCTTGTTTCCCGTTCCAAATGAGCCACCCCGGGTCCCCGGCGGTTGCGGTGGGCGTGTTTGGTTGGTGCCTGTTGATGGCCTGGGCATCGGGGAGGGCAGGCTCCGTTATAATCGCCTAAGACATTAAATGGAAACGGGACGGGAGCCATATATGCGCCAGGGTTTCGACAACGCGAAGTATATCGAGCTGCAGGCCGCTCATATTAAGGAGCGCATCTCGCAGTTTGGCGGCAAGCTGTATTTGGAGTTTGGCGGCAAGCTGTTTGACGACTATCACGCGAGCCGCGTGCTGCCGGGTTTTGAGCCGGACAGCAAGTTTCGCATGCTCAAGAGCATAGCCGACGACGTCGAGGTCATCATCGCCATTAACGCGAACCACATCGAGAAGAACAAGGCTCGTGGTGACCTTGGCATTACCTATGACGAGGATGTGCTGCGCCTGGTTGACCTGTTCCGCGGCAACGGCTTTGCTGTCGCGGCCGTGGTCATCACCCAGTACGCCGGCCAGCCCGCTGCCGATGTGTTCCGCAACCGCCTGAACGCGCTCGGCATTCCCGCCAAGCTCCACTATCCCATCGAGGGCTATCCGCACGATGTCGATCTGATTGTGTCCGACGACGGCTATGGCAAGAACGAGTTTGTCGAGACCACCCGACCGCTCGTTGTCGTGACGGCGCCCGGCCCTGGCTCGGGCAAGCTCGCCACTTGCCTGTCTCAGCTCTATCACGAGCACAAGCATGGCACGGCCGCCGGCTATGCCAAATTCGAGACCTTCCCGGTTTGGAATCTGCCCCTTACGCATCCGGTCAATATTGCCTACGAGGCCGCCACGGCAGACCTCGATGACGCCAACATCATCGACTCCTTCCACCTGGAGGCCTACAACAAGACCACGGTCAACTACAACCGCGACGTCGAGGCCTTCCCGGTAGTCCGTGCCCTGATGGAAAAGATCCTGGGCAAGAGCCCCTACCAGAGCCCTACGGACATGGGCGTCAATATGGTCGGTTTTGCCATCACCGATGACGATGCCTGCCGCGACGCTTCCAAGATGGAGATCGTCCGCCGCTACTTTACCGCGGTCGAAAATGTGCGCCGTACCGGCGTGGGCGATGAGCAAGTCGACCGTCTCAAGATTATTATGAAGAAAGCCGGCATCGATAAGAACTACTCACCGGCGCGCTCGGCGGCCCTCACCAGGGAGCAGCTGACGGGTGGTCCCGTGGGTGCCATGGTCATGCCCGATGGCTCCGTGGTGACCGGTAAGACCTCCACGCGCCTGGGTGCCGCAAGTTCGCTCATTATGAACGCCCTCAAGCATGTCTCGGGCGTCGACCTTGAGCTCGAGGTCATTAGCGATGAGGCGATCGAGCCCATCAGCAAGCTCAAGACGCATTTCCTGGGCAGCAAAAACCCGCGCCTCCACACCGACGAGACGCTTATGGCGCTGTCGATCACCTCGGCCACGAGTGAGACGGCCGCTCGCGTCCTTTCGGGCCTGGAGCAGCTGCGCGGTTGCGATGCCTTCTTTAGCGTGATTATCTCGCCGACGGACGAGACGGTACTGCGCAAGTTGGGCATCAACGTGTGCTGCGAGCCCAAGTTTGAGCGCCGCGGTTTCTTCCATCGCTAAGTTTGAAGCACCGCGGTAATTGCATTGCATTTTGGCCGTATCGGGTTAGCGCCCGGTACGGCTTTTTGATCAATAAAGCGTCTATTTCGGCGAAAAATAGCTGTTTACCTGCCTAGAAACAATTTGAGCGGTATACAATAACCGTAACTGTTTCATCCTTAGCGGGATGCCGCATGATGGATATTACCTGCCATCGTGAGGTGTGTCGGTCGCGCACGGCGCGTTAGATGCTCGTGCTCGGTTTGAGGAGGCTGCTATGGCGGGCAAGGGTCGTGCGAGTGTCAACGATATGAAGCGTGTCGAGGTGCTGGTGTTGATGGAGATCGACCAGCAAACCGAAGACAATGGCGGGCCGTATGGTTTCTCGCGCAAAACGCTTGCCGAGCGCGTGGGGGTTTCGCCGTATCGTGCCCGCGCCGCAATCGATCGCTTGGATTCCGAAGGCATGATTGATGTCGTCTCGCGTTATAGCGACGACGGCGGTCAGCTTGCAAATGGCATTTGCCTCACCGAACGTGGTGAGTGGTATCTTGAGGGCGTCCGTACCGGCATGCTCGTTCAAGAAATGCTTGAGGACGAGGTTGCTGATCGATAGCAGCATGTAACCCTTGCCATAGTGACGCCGCCTGGGAAACCGGGCGGCGTTTTGTTTCAAGATTGAGAAATGCAATCGCACGCGAGAAAAATTGCGGACGGTCCGCGGCGCGAGTATTACAATGAAGACCCGTAAGATGTGGATAAACAACTTCTACGGGAAGCGCAGGTAACTCAATATGACCAAGCATGTGTTCGTAACCGGTGGCGTGGTTTCGTCCCTGGGCAAGGGTATCACCGCGGCCTCGCTGGGCCGTCTGCTCAAGTCGCGTGGCTACAAAGTAACGATGCAGAAGGCCGACCCGTATCTGAACGTCGACCCCGGTACCATGAGCCCGTTCCAGCATGGTGAGGTCTTTGTAACCGAGGATGGTTACGAGTCCGACCTGGACCTGGGTCATTACGAGCGCTTTATTGATGAGAACCTGACCCGCGATTCCAACTTTACGACCGGTGCCATCTACAAAAGCCTAATCGCCCGCGAGCGACGCGGCGACTTTTTGGGCGGTACCGTGCAGGTGATTCCTCACGTCACCAATGCCATTAAGGATAAGTTCCGCCGCATCGAGGAGCAGACCGGCTCCGATGTAGTCATCACCGAGCTGGGCGGCACGATCGGCGACATCGAGTCCCAACCGTTTGTCGAGGCCATTCGTCAGTACCGCAAGGAGGCCGGCCCCGAGAACGTCTGCTACATCCACGTGTCGCTCGTTCCCTATATCGCCGCCGCCCACGAGGTCAAGACCAAGCCCACGCAGCATTCCGTCAAGGAGCTCCGCAGCTTTGGCATCCAGCCCGATATCATCGTGCTGCGCTCCGACCACCATATTGACGACGCCATTCGCGGCAAGATCGCAAGCTTCTGCGACGTCGACACCGATTGCGTCTTTACCAACGAGGACTGCGCGAGCATTTACGATGTTCCGCAGCTGCTTGCCGAGCAGGACTTTGACCTGCGCATTTGCGAGCGCCTTGGTCTGGATCCGCGTGAGCGCGACATGAGCGAGTGGAACGAGTTCCTGCGCAAACAGAATCACGCCAACCATCACGCCGACAAGGTGAAGATCGCCGTCGTGGGTAAGTACACGCAGCTGCCCGATGCGTACCTGTCGGTTATCGAGGCCCTGCACCATGCGGGCGTCTTCTACGATCGCCATGTGGACGTCCAGCTGGTCGACGGCGAGAGCCTCGACGAGCAGAATGTCTCCGAGGTTCTGGGCGACGCCTCGGGCATCCTGGTTCCCGGCGGCTTTGGCAAGCGCGCCCTGGAGGGCAAGATCCTCGCGGCCGAGTTTGCCCGTGAGCACAAGATTCCGTATCTGGGCATTTGCCTGGGTATGCAGGTCGCCGTGTGCGAGTTCGCCCGCAATGTCGTTGGCCTTGCCGGTGCCAGCTCCTCCGAGTTTGATCCGGACGGTCCGTATAGCGTCATCGATCTGATGAGCTCGCAGGAGGACGTGACCGAGAAGGGCGGCACCATGCGCCTGGGCGCCTATCCGTGCAAGCTCGCCGCCGATACTCTTGCTCGCGAGGCATATGGCGAGGAACTCGTCTACGAGCGTCACCGTCACCGCTTTGAGTTCAACAACGCCTTCCGCGACCAGCTCGAGGACGCCGGTTTGGTTATCTCGGGTCTGTCGCCCGACGAGCGCCTGGTCGAGATGGTCGAGCTGCCGCGCGACGTGCATCCGTGGTATGTGGCAACCCAGGCTCACCCCGAGTTCAAGAGCCGCCCGACCAACCCGCAGCCGCTGTTCCGAGAGTTCGTGCGTGCCTCGATCGGCCAGCACGAGGGTGTCGACCGTCTGCAGGTGACGCCCATGAACCTCGCTACGGACTAAGGGTGCCGGCGAATAAGGAACATACCGAAGCTACTCCCTCGTCGCTCGCCGTGGCGGCGGGGGAGTATCTTGATTACCTCGCGGTCGAGCGGGGCTTGGCGCGCAACACGATTGTGGCCTATCGTCGTGACCTGACGACGTACTGCGCCTATCTGGAGCGGGCGGGTATTGTGGCTTTTGAAGAGGTGACCCGTCAGGTCGTGGAGGGCTTTGTCGCCGATCGCCGCGACGGAGGCTATTCCGACGCCTCGGTGGAGCGCGCGCTTGCTGCCGTGAAGGGCCTGCATGCCTTTTTGGTGCGCGATGGGGCCGTGGCCCAAAACCCGACGGCGGCGTTGCGCCTGCCTAAAAAGGCTGAGCGTTTGCCGGAGTATCTATCGGTGGAGGATGTCTCGGCGCTGCTCGATCAAGACTTTCCCGAGGGCGAGATGGGACTGCGCGACCATGCCATCTTGGAAGTGCTCTACGGATGCGGTTTGCGTGTGAGTGAGCTGGTTGGGCTCGATGTGGGCGATATCCATATTGACGATGGCTTTGTACTCGTTCGCGGTAAGGGCTCAAAGGAACGCCTGTCCCCACTGGTGGGAAGCGCGGCGCGAGCTCTGACGCTCTATGTAACTGAGGGACGTTCTCGCTTGGCGGCCCATGCCCGCGGAACCGAGACCTCGGCGGTCTTTTTAAATAAGAACGGACGTCGCCTGTCGCGCCAGGCCGTGCATGCGATATGCGAGCGGTATGGGCGTCAGGTGGGGCTGGTGGGGCTCCATCCCCATACCTTGCGCCACTCCTTTGCCACCCACATGCTCGCGGGCGGTGCCGACCTGCGTGTGCTGCAGGAGATTTTGGGCCATGCCGATATTTCGACCACGCAGGTCTACACGCATGTCGACCGAACGCAACTGACCGAGGTCTATCTGGCGGCGCATCCGCTAGCACATCGCTAGCACATCGCTGACCTGCATATTTATAAATACTAAAGGGGGCGGGCCCCAGATTGCCGAGACGCACTTTTGCGCGCATGGGCAATCTGGGGCTCGTCCCATTTTTCGCTAGACACCGACGCGGCGGTGGGCCGTGCGTACCGTGGGTGGGGGAGTTTGGGGGCGATGTGAACGGCGTGTAAAGGGACGTAAAAATCGCCTCAAGGTCAACTTGAAGGTTGAGGTTCGCGGGCGTGGTTCTACAGGTGGCATCGCGCCTTTGCTGCAAACACAACATATTGTGTTTTCGAACATATGCTCGGGGGTGTTTTACAACATATTGGGGGTGGAATGGTGGGGAGGGGTGGGGGAAGGGGTGGGGAAAGGTGTTGAAAAATGGGGCGGTTCCCCATATTATTGATGACGTCGACAGGCGGGGTGGTTCCCCGCGTACGTGCCATCTGAGTAACCGAGGGGAGGGCGCACATGGGAATGACTGGTGCATACGAGCGCAATCTCGATGCAAAAGGTCGTCTGTCCCTGCCTGCACCCCTTCGCGAGGAGCTTGGAGAGCACGTTCGCGTGTTCAAAGCCCTGGATGTCGATGCTCTGTACGTGTTCTCTGCCGAGGCCTTCGATAAGTGGGTCGAAGGACTCTTCGCGGGTCGTGAGGGCCACGAGGGTTTTAACCCGCGTGACATTAACGACCAGAAGCTCATGAGGGCGATCAACAAGCGCACCACGTCGATGGATGTGGACAGTGCCGGTCGTATCGGTCTTTCCGAGTCTCTCCGCAAGCAGGCGAACCTCGACCGCGAGGTCACGGTTGTGGGCAACTACGACCACCTTGAGGTTTGGGATCGCGCCGCGGCCGATGAGGACGATGACGATGAGGCCCTGCTGGACCTCTTCTTCTCGTAAGGGCAAGGCACGGGTAACGGATGGAGCGTGGGATCTTGACACAAGAATATCGGCATGAACCTGTCATGCTCGGCGAAGTGCTTGAGTCGCTGCAGCTAAAGAGCGGCTCCGTTGTCTGCGATTGCACCCTTGGCGGTGCCGGACATTCGGTAAAGATGGCCGCACAGGTGGGGGAGACGGGCCTTTTGCTCGGCGTCGATCAGGACGACATGGCCCTCGAGGCCGCTGGCGCCCGTCTGGACCGCGAGGTTCCCGGCGTTCCGCACCAGCTGCTGAAGGGCAACTTCGGCGACTTGGACGAGCTGCTTTGCTCGGCCGAGGTGCCCGGGGTCGATGGCTTCCTGTTCGATTTGGGCGTTTCGTCACCGCAACTCGATATCCCTGGCAGGGGCTTTTCGTATAACGAGGACGCCCCATTGGACATGCGGATGGATCCGGGTAATAACACCTTAAACGCAGCTGAGGTCATCAACACCTATAACGAACACGACCTCGCCCGGATTCTACGCGTCTACGGCGAAGAGAAGTTCGCCTCGCAGATCGCGCGCGAGATCGTGCGTCGCCGCGAGCAAGAACCGATCGAAACCACCGGCCAATTTGTCGAGATCATCAAGGCGGGTATCCCGGCTGCCGCTCGTCGGCATGGCGGACACCCGGCCAAGAAAAGTTTCCAGGCCATTCGCATCGAGGTCAATCACGAGCTCGATGTGCTCGAACGAGGGCTTGATGCCGCCACCAGGTGGCTCAACCCGGGCGGACGTATCTGCGTCATCTCGTATCACTCGCTCGAGGACCGTATCGTAAAGAACCACTTTAAGGAGATGAGCCAGGGGTGCACGTGTCCGCCGGAGATTCCGGTGTGCGTGTGCGGCAACGTGCCGATACTCAAGGTCATCACCCGCAAACCCCTGGTTGCCCAGCCTGATGAGGTTGAGCGCAACCCTCGGGCGAGATCAGCCAAAATCCGCGTGGCGCAGCGTCTGTAGGCGCGACCGCGCGATATTGGACCTCCCGCTCGCACCATAAACGAAGCTTAAACACACTACCAACGTACTCGGGATGGGAGGCGGCATATCATGGGCTACAACACTTCAAGCGCAGCACTCGCCTATGATATGAACGCCATGCCCGCCTATCGTGAGACGCCGCAGGCCCCCGTTGCTCCCCGTGAGCAGCGCACGCCGCGCTTTGATGTCTACACGGGCGCGGGCCGTCAGGCAAACCAGGTGGTAAGCCCGGTTTTCATGAGCGTTCTTAAAACGTTTTGCATCATTGCGGCTATCTTCATGACGATCGGCGTCGCCCGCGTGGCGCTCGCCGGCGTTACGGCCCAGGTGCTCAACAGCAACGCCGAGCTTACCAACACGCTCGAAAAGGCGACCGATGAGAGCTCCGACCTGGAGGTCATGCATTCGGTCTATGGCGCCGACACGCGCATTCGCGACCTTGCGGGCGCTTATGGCATGGTGGAGCCCAGCGAGAGCGTTACACTTGACTTTTCGCAGGATGCAGCCGCGGGCGCCAACGCGACCGCGACCGCTCAGTAGCAAGACGGTAGCTGAGTATGACAAATGACTATCGCCGCGGTTCCGACGGGGGCCGCGGTTCTGGACGTCCCTCGTCGCGGGGACGTTCTGGTTATCAAGGAACGGGTCGGCAATCTTACAACGCCGGGCAGTCCCGTGGCAACGACCCGGCGTCGCGACTTCGCGGCTCGGGCGGCCCTCAAGTGCATAATACTAGGTCGCGCAAGAGTTCGTCGACTGAATGGCTCACAGGCACGCCTCTGCCTCGCCGCAAAGCCGTCATGGGCTTTATCGGGCTTGGCTTGGGCTTGGGCGTCTTTCGCCTTGCCGACTATCAAATTGTCGAAGCCGATAAACTGCGCGAGCGTGCCGATGCGCGCCGCCTGCTTGCGCAGACCCTCTATGCCAAACGCGGCACCATCTACGACCGCAACGGTAACGTGCTGGCATCATCGGTCGAATGTCGCAACATCGCCGTGAACCCGCAGCTTGTCGAGGATGTTGACAAGACGGTGTCGGCGCTGGTCAAGGCAACTGGAATCGATAAAAAGACCTGCCGCAAGCTCGTCGAGTCCGATGGCACCTGGGTGTATATCAAGCGCCAGGTGGACGAAGACGATGCTGCGACGCTGGAGAAGAAGAACCTGCCCGGCGTGCTTTTTGAGCAGGCTATGAAGCGCGTATATCCATACGGCAATCTGGCATCGCAGGTGCTGGGTGTAGTGAATGTAGACAACGACGGCTTGACGGGTCTCGAAAAGCAATACAACAAGCTTCTGACCGGCACGAACGGTTCTCTTGTGCGCGAGCGCGCGAGGGACGGCAGCTATATTGCGGGCGGTGCCTATAAAAAGGTGGCTGCGGTCGACGGCGTTGACATCGTGACGACGCTCGACGTCAATATCCAGCGTGCGGCTGAGGATGCGCTGGCAGAGGCTGTCGAGAAGACCAAGGCCAAGAATGGTTCGGCCCTGGTCACCGATCCCACGACGGGCGAGATTCTGGCGGCATGCTCGTATCCGACATATGACCAGACCGATCTGGAAAATGCCAAGACCGAGGACATGAACTTGCGCCTGGTTACCGATGCCTACGAGCCCGGCTCGGTCTTTAAGACGCTCGTGGCCGGTGCCGGCTTCGACTTGGGCGCCGTGCGTTCGAGCACGTCGTTTGAGGTGCCGGCGAGCATCAAGGTTGGCGACGACACCGTTACCGACGCCGATAAGCGCGACTACGCCATGACCATGGACGTGCGCGAGATGATGCGCCGTTCGTCCAATGTGGGCTTTGTCCTGGTGGGACGCAAGATCGGTGCCGATGATTTTGCCACCTATGTGGACAAGTGGGGTATCGGCCATAGCTCCGGTGTCGATTTTCCGGGTGAGAGTCTGGGCATCGTCAAGGAGCGCGACCAGTACGACGGCGCCACGCTGGGCTCGATGAGCTTTGGCCAGGCGCTGTCTGTCTCACCGATTGAGGTCGCACGTGCCGTGGGCGGCATAGCGAACGGCGGCGTGATGATGACTCCGCACTTCTATAAGTCCAGCAAGGGCGATGAGAAGGACTGGGGCGAAGGCGAGCGTGCGATTTCGGAGGACGCTGCCACCCAGGTGACATCGTGCATGCAGACGGTCGTGTCCGAAGGCACGGGTGTTGGCGGTGCGGTCGATGGCTATGACGTGGCGGGCAAGACCGGTACGGCCGAGCGTGCTGACGAGAACGGCGGTTACCTCAAGGAGAACTACATGTCGTCCTTTATGGGCTTTGCGCCGGCACAATCGCCCAAGGTGCTGTGCTATATCACACTCGATGGAACGCCGAGCGGCTCGGATGCCGCCGCGGTGCCATTCCAGTCCATTATGGCCAACGCGCTCGACGTGCTGGGTATCCCGCACACGAAGTAGGGGGTTACAATCTTGAGCGTAGTCTGCCGTTTGATCTGAAGGGTGTTCACATGCCCTGCACCACGCGCGCATGGCACTGGGATACAATACGCCGATAGCATTATTAGGTTTACAGGGGAGCTGCAATGATAGAGATCGCCGTCAACAACCTCGCGGCCTCAACGGGGGCCCGAACCGTGACGGAAGAAGCCGATCGGGTATGCCGCGGGTGCGTTATCGACTCGCGTCAGGTCGAGGAGGGGACGATCTTTGTCGCCTTCCCCGGCGAAAAGGTCGACGGCAATGATTTTGCCTCCCGTGCCATCGAGTCGGGTGCCGGTGCCGTCGTGATGACGCGCGAGCCCGATGCCGAGCTGGTTTCGCTGGCGCAGGACAAGGGATGCGCCATCTTGCTGGCCGACGACCCCGAGGAGTTCTTGTTGCGCCTGGCGCATGTATATCGCTTGGAGCTTGGCTGCCTGGTCGTCGGCATTACCGGTTCGATTGGCAAGACGACGACCAAGGACGTGCTCGCCGCCGTGCTCGCCAAGCGCTATCGTGTCTGGGCCACCAAGGGCAATTTCAATAACCTGATCGGCATGCCGCTCACGGTGCTTTCCGCTCCGGCCGATACCGAGGTCCTGGTGCTCGAGATGGGCATGAACCATTTCCACGAGATTGAGCGCCTGTCCCAGTCCGCCAATCCCAACCTTGCCATCGTGAGCAAGATCGGCACCTCTCATATCGGCATTTTGGGCAGCCGCGAGAACATCGCCCGCGCTAAGGCCGAGATTGTCCAGGGTATGTGCGCCGCCGGCGACTTCTTGCCGCTGCTGGTTTTGGGCGGCGAGGACGACTTTACGCCGTTCATTCGCGATACGTTCGCCCAGCCTGCTGGTATCGATGTGATACTGGCCGGCGTCTCGGACGATGATGAGGTCCGTGCCCGCGACGTTCGAGCTGATGACGAGGGCCGTCCGGTCTTTACGCTCGATTTTGGTCAGGGCGAGACAATCGATACCATGCTTGCCATCCCCGGCGTGCAGTCCGTTCCGAATGCCGTTAAGGCCGCCGCGGTTGCCTATCGCCTGGGCGTGACGCCCGAGCAGATCGATGCTGCCTTTAGGGGCCTCACGATCACCGGTCACCGCCAGGAGATCAAGCGCGCCAAGAGCGGTGCCCGCGTCATTGACGATTCCTATAACGCCAGCGCCGAATCCATGGCTGCTGGCCTCGATCTACTGTGTTCGCTTTCCTGCACGGGGTCTCGCATGGCGATCTTGGGCGAGATGGGCGAGATGGGTGATGAGGCTCCTCGCATGCATGAACTCGTGGGCGCCTATGCCGCCGCCAAGAAGCTCGACATGCTGGCGTGCGTCGGCGGCGAGCTGGCCCAGCTTATGGCCGATGCCGCGCGCATGATGGGCATGGACGAGGACCGCATCCAGGTGTTCTCCGATTATCAGCAGGTGCTCGACCGCATGGGCGGCGCGCTTGAAAAACATGATGTTGTACTGGTCAAGGGTTCCCGCTTTGTTGAGCTCGACCGCTTTGTGGAAGGTGTGTGCTAGCCCATGTTCGGCAATCCCTCGTATCCAACGTATCAGGCTTTTTTGGGGCTTGGCATCGCCGCTGCCATTGCGCTGCTGCTCATGCCGTGGTGGATCAAGCTACTCAAGGTCGAGGGTATCGGCCAGCAGGTTCGTGCCGACGGCCCCAAGCGTCATTTGGTTAAGCAGGGAACGCCCACCATGGGTGGTGTTGTCATCCTCGTCGCGATCTCGCTGACCTGCCTGCTGATGGGCAAGCTCACCACCGAGCTCGTGCTCGTGCTCCTCGCCACGCTGGCGACCGGCGTGCTGGGCCTGATCGACGACCTGACCTCCGTTACGCATGGGCGCTCGCTCGGTCTGACGCCCCATGCCAAGATGATCGGCCTCACCATTATCTGTGTCACCTTTACGGTACTTGCCGTCAACTGGTGCGGCGTCGCCCCCGAGATTCGTTTTCCCGGTGGGTTGACGATCGACCTTGGCGTGCTTTCGACTACCATCTGCGGCTATTCGTTCCCGTGGCTCTATATTGTCTTTTGCTGGCTGATGATTGCCGGTCTTTCTAATGCCGTGAACCTGACCGATGGCCTTGACGGTCTTGCTGGTGGCACCTCCATGATCGCCATGCTCGCCATGGCTGCCATGGCGTTTTTGCACGGAGACGTGAACCTGTCCATCTTCTGCACCGCGTGTGCCGGTGCCTGCTTGGGCTTTCTGTGGTTCAACTGCTATCCGGCGAGCATCTTTATGGGCGATACCGGCTCGCTTGCCCTGGGCGCCGCGTTTGCCTGCACGTCCATCATGACCAACACCGAGGTCGTCTCCCTTATCATCGGCGGCCTGTTTATCGTTGAGACCCTTTCGGTCATGATTCAGGTTGTCTACTTCCACTTTACGCACAAGCGCGTCTTCCTTATGGCGCCCATCCATCATCATTTCGAAAAGAAGGGTTGGGCCGAGACCAAGGTCGTCATCCGTTTTTGGATTATCGCTGCGGCCTTTGGTGCCGTTGGCCTTGCTTTGTTCTTCCAGTTGGGATAGTGGTCTTTCATGCCTCTTGCTGATGTCTTTAGCCTGCTCGTTTTGGGTCAGGGCAAATCCGGTCTCGATGTCGCCCGCTGGGCGCTGGCACATCCCGAGCGCGTAAGTGCCGTTACCGTGTATGGCGGCGGCACCTCTGAGCCCAATGACGCCACTCGAGCGCTCGAGGCTGCTGGTGCGTCGTTTGTCTATGGCACCGAACAGGTCGAGGGCGCCTATGACGTATGCGTGACGTGCCCGGGCATCTCGGAGTTCTCGGGTTTCTTTAAGGCCGGGCGCGAGCATGCCGCCCAGATTATGGGTGAGCCCGAGTTTGCCTATCGCCTGTCGCCCGATAACTGGATTGCCATCACGGGCACCAACGGCAAGACGACCACCACGTCGCTGACTGATTATCTGCTCAAGGCTGCCGGCGAGGCCAGCGTAGCTGTCGGCAACATCGGCGAGCCGCCGGTCAACGAGATTGACGGCCGAGCCCGCAACGAGTGGTTTGTGGCTGAGCTCTCGAGCTATCAGATTGCTACGACCACCGAGCTCCACCCCCGCGTGGCGGTGCTGCTCAACATCACTCCCGACCACTTGGGCTGGCATAAGAGCCATAAGAACTACGCGCTTGCCAAGGTCAAACTGTTTGACAATATGGTCGATGACGATCTGGCGGTTGTCGACGTCGAAGACGCCGGCATTCACGAGTTCGATGAGTACATCTACACGCCGGGTCGTCGCATCTGCAGGGTCGCTTTTGACGAGCCCGAGGGCGAGGATGCCGCCTTTGTGCGCGACGGCAAGATGGTCGTGCGCCTGAAGGGCGTCGAGACCCCGCTCATCGCTGCATCCGAGCTCAAGATCTCGGGCCATCACAATGTTATCAATGCCCTGTGCGCTGCCACGGCTGCCCTGGCAGTCGGTGCCGATGTCGATGGCGTCTGCCGCGGTCTGGCCTCGTTCCAGCCGCTCGAGCACCGCGTGGAGCCGTGTGGCGAGATTGACGGCGTGCGCTACGTCAACGATTCCAAGGCGACCAACACCGACGCGGTCGAGAAGGCACTGACGGCATTTCCCGATGACGACGTGATCTTGCTGCTCGGCGGCCACGATAAGGGCACGCCGCTCACGGACTTCGCGCGCGTTGTTATGGATAACGTGCGCTCGGTCGTCTGCTTTGGCGATGCGCGCGAGCGCTTCACCGCCGCTATGGACGAGGCCGATGTCGATGGCGATGTGGATATCGCCCAGGCGGATGACCTACGCGATGCCGTGGACGTTGCCCGTTCGCTGTCGAGCCGTGGCGACGTGATCTTACTTTCTCCTGCCTGCTCTTCGTTCGATGAGTTCTCGGGCTATGAGGAGCGCGGCCGCGTGTTTAAGGACTATGTGGCCCAGCTTGCCGCTGCAGCGAAATCGCAAATGGAATAGGGGTTGCCGGTGAGAGAGGAGAGCCCCCGACAAGGTATGAGGAGGCCCGACTCGGACCGTGCTTCCTCGCGGCGTAGCACACCGCGTTCCGGTCGCGGCGGGCGGTCGTTTAGCGAACGCTATATTGCCGGCGTTCCCGCCCGCATCATGCGCCCCCGTCTGATATTCATGGCCTGTCTGTTTATCTTGGTGTGTTTTGGCCTGCTGATGGTGTACTCGGCGTCTTCGGTCGAGGCGCTGCACGAGAATGGCTCAGCGACGTTTTTTCTGGGTCGACAGGCTGCGTTTGCCGTGGTCGGTGTTCTGGCGCTGATTGCCATCGTGCGCGTTTTGCCGGACAGCTGGTTTGGGGAGGATGTGCTCAGGATCTTCCTCATAGGCATGATAGGGCTACTGTTTCTGGTGTTCTTGGTGGGCAGCGGCAGCCGTGGCGCCACGCGCTGGCTCAACATCGCCGGCATTCAGTTCCAGCCTTCCGAGTTTTTAAAGCCATTTGCCATTGCGTATTCGGCCATCATGCTCGATCGCTTCTTTTCGCCCGGTGGCAACATCAACGAATTCCTTCGCAAGATGGGCATCTACCTGGGCATTTCGCTCTTTCTGATCTTTATCCAGCCCGATTTCGGTACCGTCCTGATCATCCTGTTGACCCTCATGTGCATGGCGTTGTTTGCGGGTCTCGACCCCAGATTTATCATCGGCGTGCTAATCTTCGGCATTCTCGTGATCGTGATTGCGCTTGTCGCAGAGCCATACCGTATGGTGCGTATTCAGGTTGCCTTGAACCCTTGGGCCGACGAGTATGGTGACGGCTATCAGGCCACGCTTGCCATCATGGCCTTTGCCTCGGGCGGTCTGTTCGGCCGTGGCATCGGCAACTCAACCATGAAGTACTCGTATCTGCCCGAGGCGCACAATGACTACATCCTGGCCATCATTGGCGAGGAAGTCGGTTTTGTCGGAACCGTCCTGTTCTTCTTGGTGTTTGCGATGCTGATCTACTCGGCGTTTCGCATTGCCGAGCAGGCGACCGATCGTCGGGGCGCGCTCATGGCGTCTGGCTCTGCGGTCATTCTCGCGGTGCAGTTTTTGATCAATGCGCTGGGCATCCTCAACGTGTTTCCCATGACGGGCAAACCGTTGCCGTTTATTAGCTATGGCGGTTCGTCGATTATTGTGTCGCTTATGCTTGCCGGTCTGATCCTACGCGTTTCGTACGAGAGCGCCCGTCGCGATGAGTACGACCGTCGCCGCGAGAGCTTTGCCGTTATGGATGAGAGTACCGCCGGCGTGCCCCACGTGCGCGGCGAGCGGTCTTCGCGTAACGGCTTTACCGTTCTGGATGGCTCTGCGACCGAGCCGGCAGCCCGTCCGCGTCAGCGAACGGCGCCGCAAGGTCGTCCGCAGCGCCCAACTCCTCGCAATGCGGGCGGCGGATATAATCGAATCGATTTGAACTCGGACCCGTCGGCGCGTTTGCGCACCGACGACCAGGGACCGCGTGTACGAAGGGACTACCATGACCGATAAGATGACCGTTGCTATTGCAGCCGGCGGCACGGCAGGGCATATCAACCCCGCGCTCGCCTTGGCCGAAGAGCTGCGTGACCGTGGCCACCACGTTGTGTTCGTGGGCCAGTCGCGCAAGCTCGAGGGTCGTCTGGTCCCCGAGGCTGGGTTTGATTTTGTGCCCATTACGGTTACGGGCTTCGACCGCTCCCGTCCTTGGACGGCGCTGACCTCGCTGTGGCGTGTCAACAAGGCCAAGCGTGCGCTCGCCAGTCATTTCTCAAAGGTCGGCAAGCCCGATGCCGCCATCGGTTTTGGTGCCTATGTCGAGGTTCCGTTGCTGGGGTGGTGCAAGGGCGCAGGCGTTCCGTATCTGCTGCATGAGCAGAACTCTGTTCCGGGCCTGGCCAACAAGATGATGAACTCCCACGCCGCTCGCGTGTGCATCTCGGTGCCGGCAGCGCGTTCGGTCTTTGAGCGCGAAGGTGACCCTGACCACGTGCTCATGACCGGCAACCCCGTACGTCGCTCGGTGATCGAGGGCGATCGCGCTCGCGGCCGCAAGGCACTTGGCGTTCCCGAGGACGCTACGCTGCTGCTCGTCTTTGGCGGTTCACTTGGCGCCCAGCACCTCAACGAGCGCGTGGCTTCGCTCAAAAACGAGCTGCTTTCGCGCAAGAACCTCTATGTGTTGCATTCGACGGGTGCCGACGGCTTTGAGGAGACCGAGCGCGCTTTGGCGCTGACGCCCGAGGAGGCGAAGCGTTACCGCGTCCAGCCTTACATCGACAACATGGGCGACATGCTGGCTGCTGCCGATTTGGTGCTATCGCGTTCGGGCGCATCGAGCGTGGCCGAGATCGCTGCGCTCGCCGTGCCCTCGGTGCTCGTGCCGTACCCGCATGCGACGGCCGACCACCAAACCACCAATGCCCGTTATCTGGTCGACGCCGGGGCCGGCGTGCTCTGTGCCGATGCCGATATCGACGGTTCTGCCTTTGCCGATGAGCTGCTGCACCTGGTCGATGACGCGGCGGCACGCGACGCCATGCGTCAGGCGGCGCGTGGTCTGGCTCAGGATAGGGCCGCCGCTCTTCTGGCGGATGCGGTAGAGGGTTTGCGTTAGTTAGACGGGATATCGTCGGTCGCCCTCGCGCTGATGCGGTAGGTGCGGTACAGTTAACGGGTTACAGGCAGTGTTTACGCAAGGAGTACACGAGCACATGGCTGATTCCCAGACTGCAACCTCCGCGCCCGAGTTTAAGAGCGCCCACTTTATCGGTATCGGCGGCGCCGGCATGAGCGGCATCGCCCTCGTTCTGCACGAGCGCGGTTATGCCGTTACCGGCTCCGACCTTAAGACGTCACGTTATATCCGCCAGCTTACCCGCGCTGGTGTGAAGGTGCATGTGGGCCATGAGGCCGCCACGATCGACGAGGTCAAGCCCGACGTGGTTGTTGTGTCCACCGCTATTCCGGAGTCCAACCCTGAACTCGTGCGCGCTCGCGAGCTGGGTATTCCCGTGTGGCCCCGTGCCAAGATGCTCTCTGCTTTGGGCCACGGCTACACCACCGTCGCTGTTGCCGGCACGCATGGCAAGACCACCACGTCTTCGATGTGCGCCACCATGCTCGACCGCATGGGTCTGGATCCGAGCTTCTTGATCGGCGGCATCGTCGAGGGCTATGACACGAACGGCAAGAACGGCTCGGGCGACTACTTTGTCGCCGAGGCCGACGAGTCCGACAGCTCCTTCCTGTTCCTGAACCCCAACGTGGTCATTGTGACCAACGTCGAGGCCGACCACCTCGATCACTACTCGGGTATCGAGGAGATCGAGGCAACTTTCGCCAAATTCATGAGCCTGGTGGGCGAGGACGGCACCGTCATCGTCTGCGGCGAGGACCCGCATCTGGTCGAGCTCGCCAAGTCGACGGGCCGTCACGTGCTTTCCTACGGCTTTGCCGAGAGCAACGACATCGTCTGCGTGCACCCGGATGTCAAGGGCATCCAGAGTGACTTTATCGTTCGCTTTGAGGACGGCACTGAGCACGCTGTGGAGATCAAGAGCAACCCCGGTCGCCACAACATGCTCAACGCCACGGCGGTGCTCACCGTCGCCCATGTCCTGGGCCTTGACATCGACGCCGCCGCCAAGGCGCTCTCGAGCTTTGAGGGCGTCCGCCGTCGCTTTACCCACGTGGGCGATATCGATGGCATCACCGTGGTCGATGATTACGGCCATCACCCCACCGAGATCAAGGCGACGCTTGCTGCCGCTTCGTCGCTGGGTTACAAGCACGTCGACGTCGTGTTCCAGCCGCACCGCTATTCGCGCCTGCAGGCCCTGTGCGACGACTTTGCCGATGCATTTGCCAATGCCGATAAACTGCTGCTGATTGATGTGTTCTCGGCTGGCGAGATGCCCATTCCGGGTGTCACCTCTAAGATGCTCGCCGATACCGTGCGCGCCAAGCATCCTGGCAAGGAGGTCGTGTACTGCTCCAGCCGTCTTGAGCTCAATCAGGAGCTCGAGCAGATGGTGGGCGAGGGCGACCTGCTGCTCACCATGGGTGCCGGCGACGTTACGACCGTCGGTCCCGAGTTCATTGAGTATCTGACTGCCAAGAAAGACGCTTAAGTCTAATGGGTCTGTTTAACGCCGTCATGGCGCTCTCGGGCATGATCGACACGGATGTGATCGAGGACGAGCGCCTTGCGCGTCATACGAGCTATCGTATCGGCGGCAAGGCCGACCTCTTTGTGACGTGCCATAGCTATCATGCCCTCCGCCGCGCCGTGGCGGTGCTCGATCGCGAGCAGGTGCCGTGGGTCATCATCGGCAAGGGCTCCAATCTGCTGGTTGCCGATGGCGGTTATCGCGGTGCCGTCATTTCGCTCGGACGTGAGTTCCAGCGCACGGTTGTTGCCGATGACGGTTGTACGCTGACGGTCGGTGCGGGCGTGATGTTTGCGCGCCTGGTCAACGATGCCCTGTCGCGTAGCCTCTCGGGCCTTGAGTTTGCCGTTGGCATTCCTGGTTCGGTCGGCGGTGCGATATCTATGAATGCCGGCACGCGGACCGAGTGGATTGGCTCGCTGGTTGAGGATGTCGTAACGTTTGACCCGGCATCCGGTATCAAGCATTATGCGGGGTCCGAGATCTCTTGGGGCTACCGCGAATGTAGCCTTCCCCGCAATGAGATCATCCTCGAGTGCGTGCTCAAGCTTAAACCGGCGCTCAAGGCCGACATTCGCGAGCGCATGGAGCGGTACCTTACAAGGCGCAAGCGTACGCAGCCCATGGGTCGCGCATCCTGCGGGTCTGTCTTTCGCAACCCGCCCGATGCGAGTGTGGGCAAGCTTATCGAGGATTGTGGATTAAAGGGTTTTTCGATTGGCGGCGCGGAAGTTTCGCCCGTTCACGCTAATTTTATCGTTAATAACGGAACTGCCTCGGCCGATGACGTTGCCGCGGTTATCAGACATGTGCACGGAAAGGTGAGGGAGGCGTATGGCATCGAGCTCAGACCGGAAGTTAAATTCCTCGGCTTCTAGAGCATCGAAACCCACCTTCCGCCGCGCCGGAGGGCGTTCCGGCGCGCCTGCCAAACCTCAACGCAATACCGTCGCGCACTCTAAGTCTGTCGGGCATGCTCGACAGACCAGTCGTCCGGTCGTCGGCTCGCAGCTCGGTAATCGTCCGGCCGCAAAAAAGTCCTCGCGTCCCTCGGTGACGTCAAAGCCTGTTATGGGCGCCAAGCCTGCCCGTCCCATGGCAGCTCCCAAGCCCTCGACGGGAACTAAAGCGGCGCGTCCAGGTCTCACGCTGGGCGCATCGAAACCGCGCTCGCTGACATCGGTGCCGGCTACCGCCAAGAAGCCTTCGAGTAAAAAAGGTTTCAACCCGTTATCTTCACTTGGAGCGATGGCAAATAAAACATCAGATGCCGCTTCTGTCGTTACAGGCAAAGGCAAAATCGTGGGCGGCGTTCTGGCCGTCTTGGCCGTGCTCGTCGTCGTTGCCATCGTGGTGATCAACTCTGGACTGTTTACTGCCACTGATATTCAGATTCAAGGCAGCGAGCATGTGACGAAGCACGATGCTATCCAGCTGATCGACTTGCCCGAGGGAACGTCGCTTTTTAACGTCGATCCCGACCAGATTACCGAGGATCTCAAGCAGAACCCGTGGGTTTCAGGCGTGGATGTCCAGCGCCAGTTTCCCCATACGCTTATCATCACGCCGACGGAGCGTAAAGTTATCGCCATTGCGTATATCAGCTCCGACGACCTTGCCTGGGCTATCGGAGACGATGACACCTGGATCGCCCCGCTGTCGACGTCGGTCGAAGTGGACGACCAGGGCAACGTCATCACGACAGGGCAGGGCTCAAATACCTTGACCGGAATCGATGCCGCGCTGGCGCTCGCCAAGCATTATGGCGCGGTGTTATTGACTGATGTCTCGGCGGATGTCGCTCCGGTTTCCGGCCAGGCGGTGAACTCCAAAGCCGTTAAGGCCGGCCTGGATTATGTGCGTGGTTTTTCGAGCGAGTTCTTGGGACAAGTCAAGGATATTTCCACGCCTTCGGTCGAAGCCATCTCGGCAAACCTCAATAACGGCATTGAGGTGTCGCTGGGCGATTCGGACGATATCGCCAAGAAGGAACGCGTAGTCACCAAGTTGCTTTCGCAGGTAGAGGGCGTAACGTATATCAATGTGCGCTCTCCGGGCAACTACACATTTAGGAATGCTCCGACCTCGTAGCGCTGGTTGATGCTTTGTTGAGGGGCCATACCACGCCGTTTATCTGGTTTGTTTGGTTTTCACGGTCAATTATTTGACTGATACGTTCATAATGTGCAAACATAATACGGTTTACCTTTGCATTTACTTTCAACCTGAAGGTTAATGTGCGCAGGGGTCGACCCATGCTATGGCTATAACCTTTGTTCGGAGGACCGACATGCACGAGACAGAGATCAACAACTACCTTGCCGTCATTAAGGTGGTCGGCGTCGGCGGCGGCGGTACCAACGCGGTCAATCGAATGATCGAAGAGGGCATCCGCGGCGTCGAGTTTGTTGCCATCAACACCGATGCTCAGGCACTCGCGATCTCTGATGCCGATATCAAGGTGCACATCGGCACCGACCTTACCCGCGGCCTGGGCGCCGGCGCCAATCCCGAGGTTGGCCGCAAGGCTGCCGATGAGTCCCGCGACGACATCGCCGAGGCGCTCGCTGGCGCCGACATGGTGTTTATCACCTGCGGCGAGGGCGGCGGCACCGGTACCGGCGCTGCTCCCATCGTTGCCGATATCGCGATGAACGAGGTCGGCGCACTGACCGTCGCCGTCGTGACCAAGCCCTTCACCTTCGAGGGCCGCAAGCGTAAGAAGAGCGCCGAGGAGGGCATCAAGACCCTCTCCGATTGCGTCGACACCATGATCGTCATTCCTAACGATAAGCTGCTCGACATCGCCGAGAAGAAGACCACCATGCTCGAGGCCTTCGCGATTGCCGATGGCGTCCTTTCCCAGGGCACCCAGGGCATCACCGACCTCATCACCGTCCCCGGTATCATCAACCTGGACTTCGCCGATGTTAAGACCATCATGAAGCAGGCCGGTACCGCCATGATGGGTATCGGTACCTCTTCTGGGGATACTCGTGCCGTCGACGCTGCCCAGCAGGCCATCTCCAGCCCGCTGCTCGAGAGCTCCATCGATGGTGCCACGCGCGTGCTGCTCTCCATCGCCGGTTCCAAGGACCTGGGCATCCAGGAGATCAGCGACGCCGCCGACGTTGTCGCCAACGCCGTCGACCCCGAGGCCAACATCATCTTCGGTACCGTTGTCGACGAGTCCCTGGGCGATCAGGTGCGTATCACCGTCATCGCTACGGGCTTCTCCGACTCCAACGTCAACCGTCAGGATGAGCTCTTTGCTGCTCAGCAGTCTCAGAGCAAGGCCGCTGCCTCCGCTGAGCCGCAGCGCACCGCCCCGGCTGCCAGCCCGGCTCAGGCCGCTCCGACCCGCAACGTCGGTGGTACCGAGCTGCCCAACTTTGGCAACGACCAGTTCGAGCTTCCCGACTTCCTGAAGCGCGGTAGCTTCTAGTTCGTTTTTCTCAACGACCTGCACGGGGTGTGTCCATTTGGATGCACCCCGTTTTGTTTCTCGTTTGTAAACGAAAGCCTCCAATCTCCTTACGTTCCCTTTACGTTTGGTCCCTACCGCTGCGGGTATCCTTTTAAGGAAGTATGACAGCCGTATAAACGCGGACTGCGCGGCGACGCCGCGGTACTTGTGTTATTAGGAGGCTTTAGTATGGCAGCACGTGCGGACAACGTTTCGCGTGTCGACCATGATGGAGTTACGTTGGTGGAGGGCGCGACATCCGATGTCCGCTTTGCCTTTACCGAGCGCACCGGTGGCGTTTCTGAAGATGCGTACTCCTCGCTCAACCTGGGCTCGCATGTAGGCGATGACCCCTTTGCTGTTCAAGAAAATCGTCGTCGAGCGCTCGAAGCTATGGGCGCCACTGAGTGCGAGCATAATCTGCTCGTGCCCAATCAGGTACATGGTGACCATATCGTTACGGTGACTTCGAACGGTGCCGACGATCTTGAGGCTGTTCGCGAGCAGATTGCCGAGGGCTGCGATGCCATCGTCTGTACGGCCCATGACGTGCCCGTGCTGCTCTGCTTTGCCGACTGCGTTCCCGTGGTGCTGGTGGCCCCTGGCGGATTTGCCGTGGTGCACTCCGGTTGGAAGGGCACGATTGCACGTATTTCTGCCAAGGCGTGCCAGGCGCTTTGCGATGCTGCCGGCTGCGATGCGAGCGACGTTTCCGCCTATATCGGCCCCCATATCTTGGCTGACGAATATGAGGTATCCCAGGAACTCATGGATCGCTTTGCCGTCGAGTTCTCTTGCATCGATGCGAGTGCCTCTCGTATGCTCGATCTTTCCGCTGCCATTTGCGAGGCGCTGGTAGATGCCGGTGTGGACGCGGATAATATCGTGGATACCCAGCTTTCGACTGTGCGTCAGAACGACCGCTTTTATTCCTACCGTAACGAGGACGGCACCTGTGGGCGCCATGCTGCGATCGGCGTGATGCTATGAGAAAGATCGTATCGGTCCTGAGCGCCGCTGTGCTTACGCTTACGCTGTGCGCCTGTTCTTCGGGATCTTCTGCCTCTTCCATTACCGTGGCCGGCTCCACGACCTGCCTTCCTATCGCCGAAATTGCGGCAGAGGGCTTTAAGGAGGAGACCGGCATCGACGTGCTCGTTTCCGGTTTGGGCTCTTCCGCTGGCATCGAAGCCGTCAGCGCTGGCACGGCCGATATCGCCAGCTCCTCCCGTGGACTCAATGCCGACGAACAGGATTTGGGCCTGACTCCCATCGTCATTGCCCACGACGGTATCGCGGTCATCGTGAACGAAGACAACCCCGTCGATAGCCTCTCGACCGAGCAGCTCCGCGATATCTATGCCGGCAAGATTACTAATTGGAAAGAGGTCGGTGGCGAGGACCTGAAGATTCAGGTCATCAACCGAGACGAGGCGTCTGGCACGCGTGAGGCCTTTCGCACCATCGTGATGGACGGCACCCCGTTCGATCGCCGCTCGGCCGTTCTTTCGGGCACGGGCCAGGTGCGCGACGTGGTATCTCGTTCGCGCGGTGCCATTGGCTACATTTCGCTGGGCTTCGTCGATAGCCTCAACGCCAAGACCTCGGTCAAGGCCGTCTCGGTCAATCATGTTGAGGCGTCCGAGAAGACGGTCGCGAGCGGCGGCTATCCCATCTCGCGCGACCTTTACTTCTTTGTGAAGGGTGCGCCTTCGCAGCAGGCACAAGATTACATCGACTACGTGACGTCCGAAAAGATGGACAAGCAGATTCGCGAGGCGGGCTTTATTCCCGTCACCAACGACGAGAAGGGGAGTGAGTAGCATGGAAGCACAGGAAAACTCCCAGACTGAGCAGAATGCTCAGGCGCCCAAGAAGCGCGAGCTGGCGCTCGTATCGCGCAGCACCTATATCAAGGAGAAGGCGCTGCAGTGGATTTTCTTTGCCTGCGCGTTCTTGGCGGTTGTTACCGTCATCCTGATTTTTGTCTTTACCACGTACTCGGCGCTGCCCGTCTTTACCGACATCGGTCTGGCGGACTTCTTTAGCTTTACGTGGGCGCCCTCTGAGGGCCACTACGGCATCGTGTCGCTGCTTGCCGGCTCGGGTCTGGTGACCGTCGGTGCGCTCGCCATGGGTGTGCCCCTAGGCGTGGGCACGGCCGTGTATCTGGTCGAGATCGCCAGCAAGCGCGTGCGCAAGCTCATCAGCCCTGCCGTTGACCTGTTGGCCGGCATCCCTTCTATCATCTATGGCTTCTTTGGCATGATCATCATCCGTCCGTTTATCGCGCAACTGACCGGTGGTCTTGGTTTTGGTGCGCTGACGGCGTGGTTCGTGCTTGCCATCATGATCGTCCCTACCATCACCACGCTCACCATCGATGCCCTCAATTCCATTCCCATGGGTATTCGCGAGGCATCGTATGCCATGGGCGCTACTAAGTGGCAGACCATCTATAAGGTCGTGCTACCTGCCGCCAAGCTGGGTATCGTGGATGCCATCGTGCTGGGTATGGGCCGTGCCATCGGCGAGACCATGGCCGTGCTCATGGTCGTGGGTAACGCCCCGGTTATTCCCGACAGCATTGCGAGCCCCATCTCGACGCTCACGAGCCAGATCGCGCTCGACATGAGCTATTCCTCGGGCCTGCACCGCTCGGCGCTGTTCGGCATGGGCGTGGTCCTGTTTATCATCTCCGCCACGCTGGTGGGCATCGTCCGTCTGATTTCCAAGAAGAAGAGGGGGTAGGCTATGTCCGATTCCGTTGACACGACGGTCGATACGACCTCGTCGCGCGAGCGCATCAAGCGTGCCCTTTCCCATGGCAAGAAGGGCCGCATCAACAAGGACCTGTCCAACAAGATCATGCTTGGCGTGTTCCGTGCCGCGGCATACATCACCACGCTGGTGCTTGTCGCTATCATTGCCTATGTGGTCATTAACGGCCTGCCGCATATCTCGCTCGACTTTATCTTCGGTTGGCCCCAGGGCGTCAACGCCGAGGGCGGAATTTGGCCCACGATCGTCTCGACCGTCTATGTGACGGCGCTCGCCATGCTTATCTGCACGCCGATTGCTGTGCTGGCAGCCGTCTATCTGGCCGAGTACGCCAAGCAGGGCAAGGTCGTCGAGCTCATTCGCTACGCTGCTGACGCTTTGGCCTCGGTGCCCTCCATCGTTATGGGCCTGTTTGGCTACGCCTTGTTTGTCGAGGCCATGGGCCTGGGCCTTTCGATGGTCTCGGCCGCTCTGGCGCTCGCGCTCTTGATGCTTCCCATTGTCATGCGCACCACCGAAGAGGCCATTCGCGCCGTCCCGCGCTATATCCGTTGGGGCGCGTACGGCCTGGGCGCCACCAAGTGGCAGGTTGTCTCCAAGATTGTGCTTCCTTCTGCCTTTGGCCGTATTGCCACGGGCATCGTCCTCGCCATCGGCCGCGCCATTGGCGAGACCGCGGTGGTGCTCTACACCATGGGCCAAGCCATCAATCTGCCTATTTCGCCGCTCGATTCCGGCCGCCCCATGACGGTTCACCTGTACCTGCTTGCCAACGACGGCATCAACATGAACGCAGCCTACGGCACCGCGCTCTTGCTGATGGTGATCATTCTGGCCTTCAACCTGTTTGCGCGCTTCCTGTCGCGCAAGCGTCGCTAGTTAAGGAGTCCCATGTCCGTTTATCAGTCCGCTCCCACGCTGGAGCAAGCGGCCATTACGGCCAAGGATTTCAACTTTTGGTACGGTGACTTTCATGCGCTGACGGGGCTTGACCTCAACATCGCCAAAAACGCCATCACCGCCTTCATTGGCCCTTCGGGCTGCGGCAAGTCGACGTTTTTGCGCTGCATCAACCGCATGAATGATCTGATCGAGGGTACGCGCGTCGAGGGCACCATGACGCTCGACGGCAACGATATCTATGCCGAGGGCGTCGACCCGGTCGACCTCCGTCGCCGCGTGGGCATGATTTTTCAGCAGCCCAACCCGTTTCCCAAATCCATCTACGAGAATGTCGCCTTTGGCCCTCGTCTGCAGGGCGTGACTAGCAAAAGCGACCTCGATGACATCGTGGAAGAATCGCTCAAGCGCGCCAACCTCTGGAAAGAGGTATCCAATCAGCTCAACAAGGATGGTTTGGCGCTCTCGGGCGGTCAGCAGCAGCGTCTGTGCATCGCGCGCGTGCTTGCGGTGCAACCCGATGTCCTTCTGATGGACGAGCCCTGCTCCGCCATCGACCCCACGTCCGTCTCTAAGGTCGAGGATCTGATGGCCGAGCTGGCGCCCGAGATGACGATCATCATCGTCACGCATTCAATGCAGCAGGCAGCTCGTATCAGCGACTACACCGCATTCTTCTTGCAGGAAGTTGCCGGCGAGCCCGCCACGCTCATCGAGTATGGTCAAACCGACGCGATCTTCACCAGCCCGGTGGACTCGCGGACGGAAGACTATATCACCGGCCGCTTTGGCTGATCGGTGCGACTAGTCCCAAGCCGATCGGACCTAGTCCGGTGCGTATTCACTGTGCGGGCGGCATGACCGCACCCAACTGATTGGAGTGAACCATGCGCAAACTGTTTTCCCGTCAGCTCGTCGAGGCCCGTCACGAGATGCTGAGCATCTATGAGGCCGTCGATCTGGCCCTCCACGATGCCGTGAAGGCCTATGTGACCGACGACCGCAAGCTCGCCACCAAGACCAAGAAGCGCACGCTTTCGATTGACGCGCGCTGCGCCAACCTGGAGGCCGTCTGCTACAACCTGATCGCCACGCAGTCACCGGTCGCCTCCGACTTCCGCCTGCTTCAGACGATCATCTACGTCGACTTTAACCTGCAGCGCATGACCGATAAGGTCCGTCAGATCTGCCGTGCCACGCGTCATATGATCAAGGCCGACATCTCGCTGCCCAAGGAGCTTGTCGGCACGGTTGAGGCCGAGGCTGAGGCCGTCTACCAGGTGCTGGGCTCTTCGCTTTCTGCGCTCGTCACCAATGATATGTCCATCATCTGCAACCTGGCCGTCGAGGACGAGCCAGTGCACGCTGCCTACGAGAAGTTCTTCCGCACCTTTAACCGTATGGATACGGGCGACTTTATGGACGACGACAGCAACTATGACGACCTGCGCCGCGCCATCATGGTTTCGCGCTACCTCGATCGCATCGCTTCCATTTCCATCGATGCCGCTTGCCGTCTGACCTTCCTGTTGACTGGTCAGCGTATGAACGCCGGCGATATCGCCCGTGTGGACGAGGATGAGCTCGAGAGCATGCGCGTGCCTTCGGGCGAGGGTGTTATCATGAGGCCCGCCGTCGACGCGCGTTACGTTGCCAAGGTGCCCGCCAACGAGGTCAGCGAGGGTCTTCGCTACCTGCTCGATCATCTTGAGGACGAGGACGATGGCGAGGACGACGAGGAGTAAGTAGCCCCGTTCGTCGAAAGATTGTAAATACCTAAGTGAGCGCGGCCTTGCACATGCGGGGCCGCGCTCTTGCGTTAGCATGGGACTACTTGTTTGGCTGTCAGCGGAGGCGATTGGCAATGGATAACTATTTGGATTTGATGCGCGCTCGCCGCGAGCAGATTCTGGAACGTTTTTATGCGGCGCTCGATCGCGCGGGCCGCCCCCACGACGCCGCGCGCCTCATTGCCGTGTCCAAGACCGTTGGTGTCGATGAGACTGTTGCTGCCATCCAGGCGGGGTATCGCCATTTTGCCGAGAACCGCCCGCAGGAGCTGGTTCGCAAGCTCACGGGTCTGGCGGAGCATCAGGAGCTGCCCGAGGTGCGCTTCGATATGATCGGCAACCTGCAGACCAATAAGATCAATGCGGTGCTGGGCTCAGCCGAGCTGATTCACTCGGTGGGTTCGCTGCATCTGGCACAGGCGATCTCGAGCCGTGCTGTCCGCAAGATTGAGGCAGGCGAGCTCGCCGGCCCCCAGCGTGTGCTCATCGAGGTCAATGTGAGTGGTGAGGAGTCGAAGGGAGGCTTTTCGCCCGATGAGATTCGCGCCGCCGCGGGTGAGCTTGCGGAACTTGAGGGAATTTGCGTACAGGGGCTTATGACTATGGCGCCCCGGGGGAATAAGGATGTGGCACGCCGCACCTTTGCGGGGCTTCGTGAGCTGAGGGATGAGCTGGAGGCGGCGCATCCCGATTTGAACCTGCCTGAGCTTTCCTGCGGCATGAGCGAGGACTTTGAGCCTGCCCTTGAGGAGGGCTCTACGCTCGTTCGCCTGGGCAGGGTAGTATTTAGCCCGGAGTTTGCAGTAAAATAAGGCTCTGAAGTGCGCACTGATTATCGGGGCGCCTGCACTAAACCGCGAGAGGACACAACCATGGGCTTCCTTGACGAGATTAAAAATAAGATGCACCTGGGCGGCCAGCAGGGTTACGACCAGGGTTATGGCCAGGACGACGACTACGGCTACGATGACGGCTATGACGATAGTTATCAGGGCAACGGCTACAGCGGTGCTTCGGGCGAGGGCTTCTACACCCAAGACGAGCCGAGCAACGGCCTGCTTGGTCAGACGCGCCGCGGTGAAGCTGAGTCGGTTGCCGTGTATACGCGCTCCGGTCAGCTGGTCGGCGATGACTCCCGCCATGCCACGACGTATAACCCGCCTTCGCGCTCGCAGGACAGCGTTGCGAGCGGTTATCGTCCTGGTGCCTATGACACGCCGTCGAGCTACGCCGAGAACACCCGCGCCCGTGCCGCCGCTGCGCCCGCGCCTGCACCGAGCGATGCCTCGGCCTATGCGAGCAATATCATCAACGCCACGCCGCAGCTGCCGGCCTATGTCCTGCGCCCCGAGAGCTATGACGACGTGGAGACCGTGGTGCGCCGCGTTCGCACCAAGCAGCCTGTCGCACTGATTTTTGTTGGCGTTCGCACCGAGGTCGCCAAGCGCGTCCTGGACTTTAGCTATGGCTTTGCCTGTGGCCTGGGCGCCACGGTCAAAGAAGTGGGCGATCGCGTATTCATGGTGCTGCCCGCCGGCTGCGAGGTTAAGGATTCGGACCTCAAGAAGCTTCGTGCCGACGGCTACCTTAAGTAAACCCAAGACGAGGAGATTCTCATCAACATCTACACCATTGTCCAGCTGGTCAACACGCTGTTCAACTTCTACTCCACGCTCATCGTGGTCTATTGCTTTATGACGTGGATTCCCATGAAGCAGGGCGGCCTGCTGCAGGATATCGCTGCAGTGCTCGATAGCGTCTGCGGCCCGTGGCTCAACCTCTTTCGTCGTTTCATTCCGCCGATGGGCGGTATCGATTTTTCGCCGGTCGTTGCGATTATTGCGTTGCAGTTGGTGCAGAGGCTGGTTCTGCAGCTTCTTATAGGTATACTCGTATAGAACTGACTTTGTAACTTACGTCGGGCGTGTAGCGCCGAGGCGATGAAAAAGGAGACTTGTTATGGCTATTACCCCTGCAGACATCCAGGCTCAGACTTTCTCTGAGGCCAAGCGTGGCTACGATCCTGCCGAGGTCGACGTCTTCTTGGAGACGCTGTCCTCCGAGGTTGACGCTATGCTCGCTAAGATCGTCGACCTTAAGGGTCGTCTGACTGCTACCGAGCAGCAGCTTGCCGATGCACAGGCTCAGCTTGCCCAGGCTCAGGATGCCACCGCCCAGGCCGTTCCCGCCGCCCCCGTGGCTGCTCCCGCCCCTGACTTCTCCGCTCAGGAGCGCCAGATTTCCGCTGCCCTGATCGCTGCCCAGCAGACCGCTGAGACCATCGTCAACGATGCCAACGAGAACGCTGAGCGTATCCGCAACGAGGCTGACGCCAAAGCCCGCGAGGTTATCCGCCAGGCTCTGACCGAAAAGCAGGCCGAGCTCGAGGAAATCGACCGTCTGAAGGCTTCCCGCGAGGAGTTCAAGGCCGAGTACCTCAAGCTCATCCAGCATTTTATGGACGATGCCCAGAACTCCTTCCCGGCCGACCTCATGGCCTCCACGCCGGTCGGTTCTGCCGCTTCTCCTGCGGTGACTGTTCCCGCCGAGCCGCTGCCCGTCGCTGACCCGGTTGTCCCCGTGGCCGACCCTTTCGCCCCGATCGACAACTTTGCCGCCGACGACCTGGACTAACATTCGGCCTACAATTTAGTGCCTAGAAAGGACCCGCAGCTTGCGGGTCCTTTTTTATGACTGTGCCGGGGTGCGTAACATAAAAAAACCGAGCCCTGCACATAGTGGCGCAGAACTCGGCGAACGGGTGAGCGGTCAAGGGTAGGTTTTAAGGCATGTTCCAAAAATCTACTTGAGGAGGAAGTCGGAGAGGGGAATGGTGCGGGCCTCGCGATGCTCGGGATCGGCGATGTGGTCGGCAGGATAGCCACAGACGAGCATGTGATAGGGATAGACGCCCTTGGGCAGGTTGAACTGCTCCTGTGCCACCTCAGGCTTAAAATGGCATACCCAGCACGTTCCCAGGCCCTGCTCGGTGGCCTCCATCATCATCTGGTCGCACACGATGGACGTATCGATTTCACTGGAATTCATCTGGTCATACGGGCGTACCCAAGCATCATCGGTAACGCTGCAAATAAGGAAGACAAGCGGAGCCCCAAAGATGGACCCATCACGAGCAAACCGAGGCTGACAAGCAGCAGCCTTCTCCAACAGCTCAGGCGTATCCAGCACCATCACACGGGCTGGATGATTATTACAAGCAGAAGGAGCAATCCGCCCCGCCTCAACAATGGCATCCACTACCGACTGCTCAACAGGATGGTCCTCAAAAGAACGACAAGAATACCGACCACGAGCCAGATCCAAATAAGACATACAAGCCCTCCTAAAATTAAAAATCAAACAAACCAAAAGTAACCCAAAGAGTACCCAAAGCAGCAATCAGCCAAACGCTCATCAAGGGCCAAAGTGTCCGAACGGATACCAAAGGTCCCTTCAGCCAAACCCCCGTCGCGCTAAATCTATCAGCCAAAGTTCCCAATGGTGGTGCATAAGGGAGCGGGCCCGGCCACTAATAACCTTTTGAACGACTCTGCTTGCAGCCGGAGTGAAAAAGGTTATTAGTGGCCGGGCCCGCGACCGGTGGGACATGTACCCCCAATTAACTGTTCTTCATGACAATCGAATCCACGACATCGGCCACATTCTCGCAGCAGTCGGCGCAGTACTCCAGGAAGGCGTACACGTCACGCCAAGCGATGACCTCGAGCGGGTCCTTGCCGTTAACGTGCAGGTTTCGCATGGCGTTGATATAGAGCTCGTCGGCCTCGGACTCGATGGTGTTGATCTGGATGACGAGCTCGCGCAGCGTTTTGGACTTGCGGTAGTTAGGCAGCTCGACCATCAGGTCTTTCATGGCGCGGCAGGCGTCGGTCACCTTGTGAGCGATGACGATGGCATCGGGGTGGATGCTCTGGATGTTGGTGAAGTAGACGCGCTGCACGACGCCCTCGATGCGGTCGAGCACGGTGTCGAGCGAGCAGCTCATCAGGTCCAGATCCTCGCGCTCAAGCGGGGTGATAAAGGCGGTGAGCAGGGCGTCCTCAAGCTCATGGTGCTTCTTGTCGGCCGCATGCTCGATCGCATGCATCTTGTCGAGCATATCGTGAATCTTTGCGGGATCGAAGTTCTCGAAAATCTTGGTAAGCAGCTCGGCGGCCTGGACGGCGAGGTCGGCGCAAGCGACGTAGTTGTCAAAGTAGAACGAATCGGGTTTCTTTGCCATGAGTGGGTCCTTTCGAGGCGAAGACGGGTGGGCGAGGTGTTACGGTCCGGATGGACGTTCGGTTTGACTAGATGAACATCATGAACAGCTTGGCCATGACAAAGCTGATGAGTCCGCAGGCGGGGAAGGTGAAGAACCAGGTGAACATCATGTCCTTGACGACGCCGAAGTTGATGGCCGAGAGGCGTTTGACGGCACCGACGCCCATGATGGCGCAGGTCTTGATGTGCGTGGAGGACACGGGGATGCCGGTAAGGGTGGCAAGCAGCAGGTTCGCGGCGCCCGCCAGGTCGGCGGAGAAGCCCTGGTACTTTTCGAGCTTGACCATGCTCTGGCCAACGGACTTGATGATGCGCTCGCCGCCCACGCTGGTGCCGATGCCCATGGTGGCCGAGCATAGCAGCATAATCCAGATGGGGATGCCGGCATCGCCGACGCTCGTCTGGCCGCTGGCAAAGGCCACGCCTAAAAAGAGCACGCCGATGAACTTCTGTCCATCCTGCGCGCCGTGCATAAAGCTCATGGCCGCAGCGCTCGCGATCTGAGCGTATTTAAAGAAGACATTGGCACGTCGCCTGTTGGCGGCGGCGAAAAGAATCGAGACGAGCTTGCACAGGACCCAGCCCATGACAAAGCCCAGCCCGATGGAGAGCGCCAGGCCGTAGATGACCTTCATCCACTCGTGGACGTTGACGCTGCTCGCACCGCCGAGGGCGATGGCGGCACCGGTCAGGCCGGCGATAAGGCTGTGGCTTTGCGAGGTGGGGATGCCAAAACGCGACGCTGTGGCGCCGTAGACGACGATGGAGAACAGCGCCGCGCACAGGCAGGCGAGCGCCATGGTACTGTTTCCGCCAAAGTCGACAATATGGGAGATGGTGTTGGCGACGCTCGCGTTAAAGTGCGTCATGATGAGCACGCCGAGGAAGTTGAATGCGGCACTCATGAGAATGGCGGCGCGGGCGGGCATGCAACGCGTAGTGACGCAGGTCGCGATGGCGTTGGGTGCGTCGGTCCATCCATTGACGAAGATGGCGCCGAGCGCGAGGATCACGGTGACGGCAAGGACTGGGTTCGACACAAGTTGGCCGAGGAAGGTTGAGAACGTTACGTCCATATATGGGCTTTCTCGAAGTTTGCAGGCACGTTACAGAAACATGATAAATCGTATCACCTCCTGCGGGTTTCTTTACCGAGTTCTGATGGGAGCAGTGAATTTTTTGGCACTAAAATTGAATATTATCCCTGTTGACCGCGGGTGTTCTTTTTGCTAACACGCCATGCGGACACATGCGATCGCTCCGACACCCCAAAACCACAGCCTGTTCGCTTTACAACATGCAAACATGCGTTCGATAATAGGAGGCATGGAATATCGACAGACAGACGGCAAAACTCGGCGCGTGCACAAGCAGTATGTGGACGTCGTGGCTCGCATTCTCGCGGGCGGACAGGTTGTGCCGGTTACCGTCTGCTGGGTTGACGGTCGCTGCTTTACGATTGACGAGATTGTCTCGTCCACCGGTTTTGGCCTGACGGTTCACGGCATTCGTACGGCGACTTATAAGGTTCGTTTTGGCGGACATGCGACCGAACTGTATCTGGAAGAACAGGCACGCGAGCGACCGGATGGCTCGCAGACTCATCTGATGCGTTGGTGGGTGTGGGCGTTCGACCGAACACTCGAGAGCGAGCGCCGCAGGTAAGGACGCACGGCGTTCGGGTACAATGACAGGAATCTTGTCACCTGCTGCGCTGTCGTGGCGCTTTTTGAAAGGACGAAGCATGAACGATATTCAGGGCTATCAGAACGGCCCCGTCGAGACCGGCGCAAGTCGCGCCAAGGAGATGTCGCCGCGCGCGTACAATCTCGCCATATCTGCCCTGATCTTCTTGGGCTTTTGCGTCATGGGTGCCGGCGCCTACTTTACGAGCACCATGTCGTTTGCGCGCATGATGATGAGCGGCGCCGCCCTGCCACTGGTCTTTGGCTCGTTTATTTTAACCATCGTCGGCATGGTCATGATGTCGGCTGCTGCGGGCAAGCAGTCCGTGGGTCTGTCCCTTGTGGGCTACGTAATCTTTGCGAGTACCTTTGGCCTGACCGCGTCGTTTGGCCTTGCCAACTACGACCTGCCCACCATCAACACTGCCTTTATCGCCACGGCCGCCATCACCTTTGTCTTTGGCGCCTTGGGCGTGACGTTCCCCAAGTTTTTCCAGCGCGTATATGGCATCGGCTTTGGCATTCTGCTCGCCACTATTCTGGTTGAGATCGTGCTGGTGTTCATGGGCGTCTCGCAGACCATCACCGACCTGATCGTGATCGTGGTGTTCGCCGGCTTTATTGGCTACGACACCTATGTTGCCACGACGGTGCCGCCCACGCTGCCCAATGCGGTGCTCATGGCGTCCAATCTGTTCGTGGACATTATCAACGTGTTCCTGCGCATCCTGAACATCCTCGGTCGTCGCGACTAGCGCGGGGATTGCAGCGTTTCTTGTCGGACGCGGTAAAACGATGTGAAAGGCGGTCCTGCGGGGCCGTCTTTTTTGTGCACGGCGGGGTATCATGGATGGGAAAAAGCCGACAGCGGCAGCGACAGGAAAGGTGACCACTTATGGCAGACGTCGACAACAGGAACCGTAACCGCAGGCCCAACCGCGCGGGACAGCCCAATCCCAAGCGTGAGGCGCGTGCCAAGGCCGCCGAGCGCCATGTGGCGACTGTGTCCGAAGCGTGCGCCAAGGATATCGAGCGTTCGCTTGCCGGTGTTCGCGAGTTTGACGGCATGCCCGCCGGCTTTGTCGCGGCGATGAAGGCCAAGGTTCAGACTGCTGTGGCCCCCGAAGAGCAGGTCGCCGAGGACGTCGAGGACGCGGAGACTGCCGAGGTCGAGGCAGCGCCCGAGACCGAGGCAGCGCCCGAGCCCGTCGAGGAGCCTGCCGAGGAAATCGCCGAAGCTGAGTCCGCGCCTGCTGAGGAGCCCGCTCCGGTTCTGCCCGAGGTCACTGTGCTCGATGCCTCCGCCACGCAGACAATCCTCGATAACGGTCGCGGCTATGCGCAGTTCTGCGACATGGCCGTGCTCGCCTTTGCCTCGTTTACCAATCCGGGCGGTGGATATATTCAGGGTTATCTGGGCCAGGAGGCCACGCTGTGCGCCGATTCGTATCTGTACAACGTCCTCGATAAGCAGCGTAAATGGTACGGTGAGAACCGTCGCCGCAACATCAACTGTGAGCTGTACCGCAACCGTGCGCTGGTGGTGCCCGCGGTGCGCTTCGAGCGCAAGCATGTGCACGCCTATGCCGACGTGATCGTGGCCGCCGCGCCCAACGTCAAGCGTGCCCGCCAGGAGTATCGCGTGAGCGACGATGCTCTGCTGGATGCCCTGCGCGACCGCATCCGCTTTGTGCTCGCCATCTGCGACGAGTTGGGTCGCGAGAAGCTCGTGCTGGGCGCATGGGGCTGCGACAACAACGGCTTTGATGCCGAGGCCGTGGCCGAGCTCTTCCGCAAGGAGCTCGCATCGGGCGACTTCAAGGTCAAGCAGGTCTTCTTTGCCGTGCCCTCTACGCGCTGGGACGAGGACTTCGCCAAATTCGAGCACGTGCTGGCAAACTTCCCCGAGCGAAACGAGGAGTCCTATGCTCAGGTTGCCGCCCGCGCCGCAGCCGCCCGTGCCGCCGAGCAGGCTCAGGCCGCTGCCGAGGACGATGAGGATGACGACGACTGGCGCAAGTACCTGTAAACGGTGCACGTGATGCGACATGCCGAGCCGACGGGGGCTGCTCCCGTCGGCTTTTTATTGAGTGGGGAGCTTACGATGAAAAACGTTCTGTGCTTTGGTGACAGCAACACCTATGGCTATGATCCGGCTGGTATGCGCGATGGCATTTCGGTGCGCTATGCGCAGGATGTGCGCTGGTGTGGCGTGGCCCAACGTGATTTAGGCGAGGGCTGGCATGTAATTGAAGAAGGCCTCAACGGCCGCACGACGGTACGCGACGATATGTGCCATCTGGACACCAATCTTAACGGCATCCGCGCGCTGCCGATGCTGCTCGAGGCTCATAAGCCGCTGGATGCGATCGTTATTATGCTGGGAACTAACGATTGCAAGACGGTCTTTGGTGTGACGGCCTCCGATATTGCCCGTGGCACCATGGCGCTGATTCGCGCGGTGCGTGCATTTCCCTGGACCAATGCCGCACCCTGCCCGCGTATTCTGCTGATGGCACCTATCAAGATCAAGCCCCAAATCGCCGATGTATATATGACCGATTTTGACGAGCGTTCCGTCGAGGCCTCGGAGCATTTTGCTGAATACTATGCGCACGTAGCTGAGCAGTTTGGCTGCGACTTTTTGAATGCCGCCGAGTTTGCCGAGCCGGGCGATATCGACTATCTGCATATGATGCCCGAAAGCCACGAGAGCTTGGGACATGCCGTGGCAGCCAAGCTCCAAGAGATGCTCGGTGAGTAGCGCGACCCCAAGCCACCACAAAAGTTCCCCTTGCGGGGGGCTTGTTTTGTTTGCTTGTCTTGATCTGTAACAGTTCTAAGGCCGAAAACGGGTTAGATGTTACAGATTGAGATTATTTAGGTCGATACCGATTGTTTGTCTCGATCTGTAACATCTAGGTTCGATTTTGCCGAGTTACTGTTACAGATCGAGATATTTGTGGGAACCACCGCAAAAGGTGCCTGTCCCCTTTGCGGTGGTTTTGGGCTGCGAATCTTAATACTGCCACATGTGGTTAACGGGGCCGGAGCCTTTGCCCATGTCAAAGCCGGCGGCGAGAGCGCCCGTTAGGTAGGCCTTGCCGGCGTTGACGGCGTCGGCAAGATCCATGCCCTGGGCCAGCGCGCAGGCGATGGCGGACGAAAGCGTGCAGCCGGTGCCGTGTGTGTTGTCGGTCTCGATGCGCTTGTGGCGGAACCACGTGGTGAGCGGATCGCCCAGATGGTTGCCCTCGTCATCGAGTGGCGCGGGTTCGGCCAATACATCGTTGGCCTCGTTGACAAGATGCCCACCCTTAACGAGGGATGCGCAACCAAAGCGGCGGGTGAGGAGCATGGCAGCATTTTGCTGTGTGCGCTCGGAGTCGACCTCGTAGTCAAGCAGGGCCATGGCCTCGGGAATATTGGGCGTGATGACGGTTGCTAGTGGGAACAGGCGGCGGGTGAGCGCCTCGGCGGCATCTTCGGCAATCAGCCGTGCGCCCGAGGTGGCTACCATGACGGGGTCGACGACCACGTTTGTCGCGTTCCAGGCGCTCAGGCGGTCGGCGATAACCTCGATAATCTCGGCAGAGGAAACCATGCCGATCTTGACGGCGCTGGGGCGGATATCGTCAAATACGGCGTCGATCTGCGCAGCGACGATATCAGGGGAGATATTCTGCACGGCGGTGACACCGAGCGTGTTTTGTGCGGTGATGGCGGTGATGGCCGTCTCGGCATACAGGCGGTGCGCCGTGATGGTCTTGATGTCGGCCTGAATGCCGGCGCCACCGCTGGAATCGGATCCTGCGATGGATAGAACGGCAGGTACCTTACTGCGATCCATGTTTGCTCCCTTGTTCGGTCGGAATCAAATGGGTCTTTAAGCCAGCATTATAAAGATGCCCGGGCCGACTCTATGTCGAACCCGGGCGGGCGATGTAATCTTTACGCAAATGTAAGCAAATGTTCACACGTCAACAATTGACGAACACCATGTTACTGATTGTGGCTCCGGTGACGAGTTAGTCCTCCATGCCGAGATCGATCGTCGTACCCTCGAACACCTTGTTGACGGTGCGGACGGCGCACATCTTGCCACACATGGTGCAGGTGCCCTCGGTGGCGGCGGGGGACTCCTCGTAGCGCTTCTTGCCGGTGACCGGGTCGAGCGCGCACTTCCACATGGAGTCCCAGTCGAGCTTGCGGCGTGCCTGGCCCATCTTGTCGTCCATGTAGCGGGCGTGCGGCACCTTCTTGGCGATATCGGCGGCGTGCGCGGCGATCTTGGTGGCCATGAGGCCATCGAGCACGTCTTGGGCGTTGGGCAGGCACAAGTGCTCGGCCGGCGTCACGTAGCACAGGAAGTCGGCGCCGGAGCTGGCGGAGATAGCGCCGCCGATGGCGGCGGTGATGTGGTCGTAACCCACGCCGATATCGGTCACCAGCGGCCCGAGCACATAGAACGGGGCGTTGTGGCACAGGCGCTTCTGCAGTTTCATGTTGGCGGCGATCTCGTCGAGCGCCATGTGACCCGGGCCCTCGACCATGACTTGGACGCCGGCGGCCCAAGCGCGCTTGCACAGCTTGCCCAGCTCGATCATCTCGGCGGTCTCGGTGGCGTCGTTGGAGTCGTAGAGGCAGCCCGGGCGGCAGGAGTCGCCGAGCGAAATCGTCACGTCGTACTCGTGGCAAATCTCGAGCAGCTCGTCAAAGTACTCGTAGAAGGGGTTTTCGTTGCCGGTGACCTCCATCCAGCCAAACAGCAGCGAGCCGCCGCGGCTCACGATGTTCATCAAGCGGCCGGTCTCCTTAAAGGTCTTGGTGACCGACTTGTTGATGCCGCAGTGGATGGTCATAAAGTCCACGCCGTCCTCGGCGTGCGCGCGCACGACCTCGAACAGGTCATCCTTGGTAAGCTTGACCAGCGGCTTTTCCATGTAGCCGATGGCGTCGTACATGGGGACGGTGCCCACCATGAGCGGCGTCTCGTCGATGAGCTGCTGGCGGAACTGGCGCGTCTTGCCCGAGTTGGAAAGGTCCATGATGGCGTCGGCGCCAAAGTCCTCGGCGATCTTGACCTTCTTCCATTCCTCGGCGGCATCGGCTTTATCGCCCGAGATGCCCAGGTTGACGTTGACCTTAGTAGACAGGCCCTCGCCGACACCAAAGGCGCGCATGCCTTTTTTGATGTGCACGATGTTGGCGGGAATGGCGATGCGGCCGTCGGCCACGCGCTCGCGGATGTACTCGGGGTCGCGATGCTCGCGCTCGGCGACTTCCTTCATCTGCGGCGTGATCTGCCCGGCGCGGGCGAAGTCGATTTGCGTGACGAGCTTGGGCTCGGTCTGTGTGCTCATTGGCACGGCTCCCTTCGTTGGCATTACCCATATCAGGTTTGCGGGTCAGGGCGGGCGCGCCCAGTCTCAGCCTGCCGTCTTGTCCTGCAAGCTCCCCGTTTATGTAATGGGCTCAAGTATAGCTCGAATGGGTACGATTGGCCTAACGAGCGTGCCTGTGGGGAGGCGAACATGGAAGACAAGCATCTATATCGAGAGACGCAATGGGATGTATCGACCGAGGAAAGCCGTGCGCACCATGGCCTTGTCGCGATTGGTTTTGCGGTGCTTGCCGTGCTGGTGATTGCCTTTTGTATCTGGACGTTTGGCGGTCACGGCGGCGCTGCATGGGAGTTCGAGGCCGACGATGCCCTGCCGATCATGACAGTGAAGGTTACGGGCGGCAATACCGTTGCCGCGCCGGGCGACTATTGGTATTCGCGCGATGGATTTGTCCAGCTTCAGCTGAGCGGTGGGTCTATTCCTGGTGAGGAAATCGAACGCGTGACGTATGATGCGGCGCTCAAAACGCTGACGGTGAAGCTCAAGAATCAGGGCGACGTGCCTACGACTATGGATATCGCGCTGACGGAATGGCGCTTGGAGCCCCCATCGGGTGTTGCGGTGTCCGAGGTAGAGCACGTTAAGATTACCTACCAAGATGGCTCGACAAACGAAGTTGCCAAAGCCGACGGCTTGGCGGAATAGACGCCGTGCCTAGGCAGCACATTCAAAAGTAGCGGTGGTCCTACAAGGTCTGTTCGTTCAGGAAGACCAAAGTGTTCTTATTTGAAAGCTCGGGAAAGTGACGATAACCAACGTCAAACGCGGTGAGCCCGCTTACATCCTCGAGCTTGTTTTCTGCCATCCAGCGCACCATGGAACCACGTGCCTTTTTGCTGGCGGTCGAGCGCTGGATGGGCTTGCCGTTGCGGATGCCTTCGCCAAAGAGGCACGTGACGACCGTGGCGTCGCCCGCGAGATGGGGCAGAACGGCTTTGGCGTACTCTACGCTGGCGAGGTTGACGATCGTGGTGTTTGAGCCTGCCGGGGCGATAGCCCGCGCGAGCTTGTCGCTCCAAAACGCATAGAGGTCTCGGGCATCGTCAACGGCGAGCTTCGCGCCCATCTCCAGCCGATATGGTTCGACGGCATGAAAGGGGCGAACGCACCCGTAGAGGCCAGAGAGGATCCACAGGTGGCTTTGCAGCCATGCGAGCTGCGCGGAATCCATCACCTCGGGCGCCATGCTCTGGTATTGAATGCCGTGGTAGGACATGACGGCAGGGGAGAGGTGACAGGCGAGTGCGGGATTGTCGAGATCGCCGTTTTTCAGGATGGGCCCGAACTCATGCAGGGTGTTGAGGCAAGGCCCCAGCAGTTTGTCACTCACGTTCCATAGCGCCTGCAGGCTGTCGCTGCCTTCATTCCGCTCGATATCTAGCAGTGCGCGGTGGAGGCGAGCCGTCTCGCGCGCAAAGGGTGGAATGCCCAGGACTTCAAAAGCATCTTGGGCCGCGCGCATCTGCTTGGCGGGCGAAATGACGACCTGCAGCATGGACTCTCCTCTGCCAAAAAGGAAGTTGCGGTGGAATACGGTCTGTTTTGGCCGTTTATGGGCCAGTTTAGTCTGTATTTCACCGCAACTGACGAAGGGTTGGTTACGCGCGCTCGATGAAGGCCTTGTAGCCGCGATAGGCCTCGTAGATATCGGCCTTGTTAGCGACCTCCCACAGGGCGTGCATGGACAGGACGGCAACGCCAGAGTCGATGACGTTCATGCCGTACTTAGCCATGATGTATGCGATGGTGCCGCCGCCGCCCGCGTTGACGCGACCGAGCTCGCAGGTCTGGAAGTCCACGCCGGCCTCGTCCATGATGTCGCGGATGAGGGCCACATACTCGGCGTCGGCGTCGTTAGAGCCGCCCTTGCCGCGGCTGCCCGTGTACTTGTTAAAGCACAGGCCGCGACCCATAAAGGCTGCGTTCTTGGTTTCGAACTTGCCGGCGTAGCCCGGGTCGAAGCCGGCGGACACGTCGGAGGAGAGCATGCGGCTGCGGGCGAGCGCGCGGCGCAGGGCCAGCGGGCTATCCTCGCCGGCGAGCGTCATGATCTCGGCGACGGTGTTCTCGAAGAAGCGGCTCGTCATGCCGGTGGCACCCACGGAACCGATCTCCTCCTTGTCTACGATGAGTGTGATGCTCGTGCGCTCCACGTTGGCGACGTTGATCTGGGCGAGCATGGACGGATAGGCGCAGATACGGTCGTCGTGGCCATAGCCCAGAATCATGGAGCGGTCGAGGCCCATGTCACGGGCGGGGCCGGCGGGCACGACCTCGATCTCGGCGGAGAGGAAGTCCTCCTCCTCGACGTCGTACTGCTCCTTGAGGATATCCAGGAACATCTGCTTGACGGGCTCCTTGGGAGCGTCCTTGTCGTCCTCGTCAAACTTGACGGGGCGGCCGCCCACGATCACGTCGAGGATCTCGGCGTCGACGGCGTCCTTGGCGGGCTTGGCCATCTGCTCGCTCGAGAGGTGGATCAGCAGGTCGGAGATGGTAAAGACCGGGTCGTCGGCCTTGTCACCGATGTTGATGTCGACGGTGGTGCCGTCCTTTTTGCAGATGACGCCCACGAGTGCGAGCGGGGAAGCGACCCAGTGGTAGCTCTTGACGCCGCCATAGTAGTGCGTGTCGAGATAAGCCATGTCGCCGGCCTCGAAGGCGGGGTTCTGCTTGAGGTCCAGGCGCGGCGAGTCCACGTGGGCGCCCAGGATGTTAAAGCCCTGCTCGAGCGGGGCGGTGCCCAGGTTGACGAGCATAAGGTCCTTGCCGTGGTTGGCGGCGTACACCTTGTCGCCGGCCTTGAGCGCGCGGCCCTCGGCGATCACGGTCTCCAGATTGACGTAGCCCGCCTCCTCGGCCATCTTGATACCGGCCTTGACGCACAGGCGCTCGGTCTTGTTCTCACTCAAAAACTGCTTATAGCCGCGGCAAAGCTCCTCGAGCTCCTCGATCTGCTGTGGCGTGTACTTTTTCCATGCGCTGGGACGCTCCATGACGCAGGCTCCTTTCGGATCGATCGTGCTGGTTGATGTACCGTGAGCCATCGTATCACGCGCGGGCCCGCGGCGGCAGGGAAGCCTGATGTGCGGTGGCCGCGGGGCGGGGAGCGTGTAAACTGGTGTGAGCAAACCGTGCCCAGCCCAAAGCGAGGTATTCAATATGTCTGAAAAGCGCCGTACCTTTGCCGTCATCGACGGCAACTCGCTCATGCATCGCGCCTTCCACGCCGTGCCGCCGACCATGAACGCGCCGGACGGTCGCCCCACCAACGCGATCTTTGGTTTTCTGAACATGTTCCTCAAGATGATCGATGCCTTTAATCCCGACGGCGTTGTCGTGGCGTTTGACAAGGGCAAGCCGCGCGTGCGTATGGAGATGCTGCCGCAGTACAAGGCGCAGCGCCCGCCCATGGATCCCGACCTGCACGCGCAGTTCCCCATGATCAAGGAGCTGCTCGCCGCGCTCAACGTGCCGATTCTGCAGTCCGAGGGCTGGGAAGGCGACGATATCCTGGGAACCATGGCGCGCTTGGGTGAGGAGGCCGGCTGCGACATGCTGCTGGTGACCGGTGATCGCGATATGTATCAGCTCGTGACCGAGCACGTTAACGTGGTCTCGACCCGCAAGGGCCTGTCCGACGTGGCGATCATGACGCCCGAGAGCGTGGACGATCTGTATCACGGCATCACGCCGGCGCTCGTGCCCGACTTTTATGGTCTGAAGGGCGATACGTCGGACAACATTCCCGGCGTACCGGGCATCGGCCCCAAAAAGGCGAGTGCGCTCATCGCGCAGTACGGCAGCCTTGACGAGGTCATCGCGCATGCTGACGAGGTCAAGGGCAAGATGGGAGAAAACCTGCGCGCACACATCGACGACGCGCTGCTGAGCCGTAAGGTGGCGACCATCCGCACCGATGCACCCGTTGAGCTCGATTTTGAGGCGACGTCCTTCCCGGCGTTTTCCGCCGATGAGGTTTCCGCGGCGCTGGGCACGCTTGGTATCACCGCCATGCAGAACCGTTTCTTGGCGCTGATCGGCGGCGAGGGCGGGGCAGCTGCCAGCACGTTTGAGATTCCCGCCGTTTTGCGCGCAGCCGCCGGCGATGCTGGCGCGCTTGGTGCCGTTGCGGCTGAGGTCTCCCGCGTGATTGATGCCGGCGAGTGGGTCGCCGCCGTGGTGGACGATGACAAGGAAGAGGGCGCGCTCTTTGGGCTGACGCGCACGTTGTGGTTGGCGACGTCCAAGGGCCTGTTTGCGCTCGAGGAGGGCGACAGCGGTGCGGCGGCTGAGGTTGAGGGCTTCAACTTCGCCCACGGCGTGATTGCCGGCGTGCTCGCGCGTCTGTTTATGGAAGGCCGTGCGGCGAGCCCGGATATGAAGGCGCTTCTGCATGAGCTTTCGCCCATCGATTCCTCTGAGCCCGAGCTCATGGATCCGCTCGCTGCCGATTCCACGCGTATCTTCGATACCGTGGTTGCCGCCTACCTGTTGGATTCCGACCGCTCCGAGTTCGATGAGGCGTATCTTGCCGATACGTATCTGCAGATGGCACTGCCTGCGGCGCGCGGCGCAGAGGGTGCTGGCGAGGACGCTCCTGCGCCCGCCGCTCGCACGGCGGCCTTGACGCTGGCGCTGGTTGCACCGCTGCGTGACCGCATGGCCCGCGAGAACGCCGCCAACGTGTTCGATGGGATCGAGATGCCGCTCGTGCCGGTGCTTGCCAAGATGGAGCGCGCGGGCATGCTCGTGGACCCCGACCGCCTGCACAGTCTGTCCGAGGGCCTGGCGACCCAGATTGCCGAGGTCGAGCGCAGCATTCGCGACCTGGCCGGCGACGAGACCTTTAACATCGGCAGCCCCATGCAACTCTCGCACGTGCTGTTTGATGTTATGGGACTTCCGACCAAGGGCCTCAAAAAGACCAAGCGCGGCTACTATTCGACCAACGCCAAGGTGCTGAGCGACCTTGCCCGCGACCACGAGATCGTGCGCCTGATTTTGGACTGGCGTGAGAAGTCCAAGATTAAGTCGACCTATCTGGACACGCTGGGCCCGCTGCGCCGTGGTGACGGGCGTGTGCACACCACGTACAACCAGACCATCACCGCGACGGGGCGTTTGTCTTCGAGCGACCCCAATCTGCAAAACATTCCGACGCGCTCGGAGCTGGGGCGTACCGTCAAGACGGCGTTCTCGGCGGGCGAGGGCAGCGTCTTTTTGGCGGTGGACTACTCACAGATCGAGCTGCGCCTGCTCGCGCATCTTTCGGGCGACGAGCATCTGGTGCGCGCCTTTAACGAGGGCGAGGACTTCCATGCCGAGACGGCCGCGCGCGTATTTGGCGTGCCGGTGTCCGAGGTGACACCCGACCTGCGTAGCCGCGCCAAGGCCGTGAACTTTGGCATCGTGTACGGTCAGCAGGCCTATGGTCTGTCGCAGTCGCTGCACATCTCGATGGCCGAGGCGCGCGATATGATCGATCGCTACTACGAGGCCTACCCGGGCGTGCGCACGTTCCTCGACAATGTGGTGGCGCGAGCCAAGCAGACGGGCTATGCCGAGACCATGTATGGCCGCAGACGCCATATTCCCGAGCTCAAGGCCAAAAACCCACAGCTCCGCGGCTTTGGTGAGCGCACGGCCATGAACCACCCCATGCAGGGCACCGCCGCCGACATCATCAAGATCGCCATGGCCCGCGTAAGCCGCCGCCTGGAAGAAGAGGGTTTTGCCGCCCACATGATCTTGCAGGTACACGACGAACTGGACTTTGAGTGCCCCGTCAACGAAGTCGAGCGCCTAACCACCATGGTCCGCGACGTCATGGAACACGTCGTAGACCTCCGCGTACCGTTGATCGCCGAAGCCAGCACCGGCATAACCTGGGCCGACGCCAAATAGGAAAGCGCTCCGTAAGGCAAGCTCGCCCAAGACGCAAGCCCCCACATACTTAAGATTTGGGACAAACACTACTGATTAATTTGTCCCACAGTAACCAAAACAGAGGGGAGCCCCTTCCAACAAGGAGCTCCCCTCTGCTCAAATCATTTCAGCTAAGTATCTAGACACTCAAGACGCCATCTTGGCGGCAGGAAAGTAAACCTAGGGCCTGGCCGGGCGGCACGGGTTAACTTTTCGTAGATTCTGCACGCAAAGAAAGCCACTTAATGTGGCTTTCGTCTTGCGCAGGACCTGACCGAGCGAAAAGTTATCCCGTGCCGCCCGGCCAGGCCCGATGGGACGGCTACCGAGCCGCCAGGATGGCGTCGATGAGCGTCAGTACGCCCCCGTCGTTGTTGCTCGGAATGCGCCACTTGGCGTGCGCGTTCATGTGCTCCTCGGCATTGTCCACGATAAAGCTGTGACCGACGCGCTCAAGCATGGGGATGTCGTTGTAGGTATCGCCCACGGCGGCAGCATCGGCAATATCGATGCCCAGGTGCTCGCACAGGTGCGCGACGCCGGCGCCCTTGTCGACGCCCAGGTTCATAAAGTCGATCCACTCGCGCCCGGCGTTGGTGACGTAGAGCTTGTCCGAGAACTCGGGGCTATAGGTCTCGCGGAAAGCGGGCTCGGCGTCGTAGCCGGGGAAGAAGATCGAAATCTTGTTGGACTCGAGATCAATGCCCTCAAAGCTGTCGACGTAGTTGATTGTGTTGTAGTAGACGCTGATCTCGTCGTGGTATTGATGGTCGCGGGCAAGTACGTAGAACTCGTCGAAGCAGCACAGGACGGGGACAGCGCGAGGATCCTCCGAGGCACGGCTCAAGACCTGCTGATACAGCTCCACGTCAATATTGCTCTTATAGATATAGCTACCGCGATAGATCACGCACGCTCCGTTATCGGGACAAAAAGCGAGGCGGTTCTTAATGCCCTCGAACATTTCCTCGAGCTTGGGGGCGGGACGTCCGCTGGCGGGGCAGAATACGATGCCTGCGTCGGCTAGCTTGTCCAGGCGCTCATCAAGACCCTGGGGCAGCACACGCTCGTCGGTCAGCAGCGTCTTGTCCATATCGACGGCGAGAAGCTTAATGTTGCCGATGTTGGCGTCCGATTCGTAAGTTTGCATAAAAATGCGCCTTTCGTTTCGAGATTGTTTCAGACGTTATAACCATCAACTAGTAGTCGAGCGTATTTTCGCAGGAATGGTGCGTATTTGCACTGCAATTCACAAACTAATGAAAAAACTTTTCAGAAATTTGAATTTGTCGCTTGCGCAGCGTGCACTTTATCGTAATATAGCGAACATCGAAAACGGAGACGGCAGAAGAGCCGTTTACCGAGGAAAAGGTACCGTTTGCGATATTTGAATTGCGCCCGGCGATACGTGAAAGGAGAGGCAGATGCAGTTCGTAAAGATCATCACCACTGCAGACAATGCCATCCGACGCCAGCGCGCAATTTCCCGACGACGATAACAATCGTCTCTGTCTGCATGGGGCGCAATGCCTCAACAGAGTCATTTTGAGGTCGTTGGGTTTAAGCACGACTTAACCGCATGTTTCTAGGGCATGCCTGTGATGCATTCTGCTGAATAACCTGATATTGCACGGTTTTTGACCTCAAGGTGACTTGCAACTGACCGATGTTCTAACTAGCTACCAAGGGCGAAAGGAAACAGCCATGAGCAAGGAAAAAGTCGTTCTCGCATATTCCGGTGGTCTTGATACATCCGTATGTGTCAAGTGGCTCCAGGACGAGAAGAATCTCGATGTCGTTTGTGTCTGCGGCAACGTGGGCCAGGAAGAGACCGGACTGGATGCCAAGAAGCAGAAGGCGCTCGACCTGGGCGTTCTCGATTGCCAGGTGCTCGACCTGCGCGACGAGTTCTCCGATGAGTTCCTGACCAAAGCCATCGCAGCAAACTCCATGTACGAGAACAAGTACCCGCTGCTCTCCGCCCTGTCTCGCCCGCTGCTTGCCAAGAAGCTTGTTGAGGTCGCCCACGAGTTTGGCGCGACCTACGTCGCCCACGGCTGCACCGGCAAGGGTAACGACCAGGTCCGTTTTGAGGCCGCCGTCAAGGCCCTCGACCCCGAGCTCAAGGTTATCGCCCCGGTTCGCGAGTGGGACCTGAAGTGCCGTCCCGACGAGGTCGCCTATGCCCACGCCCACAACGTGCCGGTTCCCGAGGGTGCCAACGACAACCCCTACTCCATCGACGACAACCTGTGGGGTCGTGCCATTGAGTGCGGTCACCTGGAGGATCCCTGGAACGAGCCGCTCGACGACGCTTGGGTTATGACCAAGAACCCCGAGGACACGCCCGACACTCCGACCTACACCGAGATTGAGTTTGAGGCCGGCAAGCCCGTCGCCGTCGACGGCAAGAAGATGAAGCTCTCCGAGATCGTCATCGCCCTCAACAAGATCTCCGGCGACAATGGCTTTGGCCGCCTCGATCTGGTCGAGGATCGCCTGGTGGGCCTTAAGAGCCGCGAGTGCTACGAGGTTCCCGGAGCCCTGACGCTCATCACCGCCCACAAGGCGCTCGAGGACATCTGCGTCGAGGGCGACCTGCTCAAGACCAAGATCAAGCTCGAGCAGGATTGGGCCACCGCCGTGTACAACGGCCAGTGGTACAGCCCGCTCAAAAACGCTCTCGATGCCTTTATGGCCGATACCCAGAAGTTCGTGACCGGCACTGTCCGTCTGAAGTTCTTTAAGGGCAACTGCCATGTCGTCGGCCGCAAGAGCCCCTTCAGCCTCTACGACTACGGTCTGGCTACCTACGACCGCGACACCACGTTTGACGAGAAGGCCAGCGCCGGCTTTATCGAGATCGATACGCTGTCGCTTAAGACGTGGGCAAAGGTCCAGGGCCCCAGCTCTGCTGCCGCCCAGGCCTAGCGCCTCCTTCCCTTGGTATCCGCGCGGCCCATCCGCATGATACATAACGGGCGCACGGGGTCCCTACCTTTCGTTATGCTTGCTGACACTTCTTAACATCGGTGGCCCCTACGTTCCGCCCGCATATATGATGCCGCGTCTGCGGCTGAGTCCGAGCCCCGCCGGGGTTGTCCGGCGGGGCTCCTTCTATCAATTTGGCGGCTCTGCGCCTATATATATGAGGAGTATCCATTATGTTCAATGCTATCGCGCATGCTTTACTTGCCCTCGCGCCCGAGTTCGATGCTGCAAGGGTCGAGGACGTCCCTATGAGCCTGAAGGCCTGGATCGATAGTTCGCAGGGCAACATCCGGAGGGAGACGTTGGGCGCCAAGTGCATGGCGCGTCACTTCTTTACAAATTAGCTACATGGCTCCGCACACGGTGGGGAATGTGTAAAACTAGCGGTTGAAAAATCGCTTTAGCGACAGGGCGCATTGCTTTGGGCGCTTGTTTTGGTATTTGGAGAAAGGGGACGGTTCCATGGCTCTTTGGGGCGGTCGTTTTGAGGCAGGCGTGGCCGAGGTCACGCAGGAGTTTGGCGCGTCGCTGCCGGTCGACAAACATCTCTATAAGCAGGATATCGCCGGCTCTAAGGCGCATGCCAAAATGCTGGCGGCCCAGGGCATCATCAGTGCCGAGGACGAGCAAGCGATTGCCAAGGGCCTGACTGGAATCGAACAGGATATCGATGCCGGCAACTTCACCTTCGACATCAACGACGAAGACATTCATATGTCTATCGAGAGCGAGCTGACGCGTCGCATCGGCGAGGCCGGTAAGCGCTTGCATACCGGACGTTCGCGCAACGACCAGGTGGCGACCGACACACGCCTGGGCGTCAAGGCGCTGGCCAAGGAGCTCATGGAGGCCAATCTTGAGCTGCGCCATGTGCTGGTGGATGCGGCTAAGAAGTACGACAAGGTGATTCTGCCGGGCTACACGCACATGCAGCATGCTCAGCCCGTACTGCTGTCGCATCATCTGCTGGCGTATTCCTGGATGTTCGCGCGCGACTTTACGCGCCTGAAGGCCGCCTTTGATGCCGCCGACAACTGCCCGCTGGGTGCTGCCGCGCTTGCCGGCACGAGCTATCCGCTCGATCGCCAGATGACGGCTGCCGAACTTGGCTTTGCGGGTGTGATCCCTAATTCGCTCGACGCTGTTTCCGATCGCGATTTCCTGCTCGATCTGCATTACGCCGGCTCCGTTATGGCTATGCACCTGTCGCGTCTTTCCGAGGAGATCGTGCTGTGGTCGAGCTCCGAATTTGGCTTCATTACGCTTTCCGACTCCTACTCCACCGGCTCGTCCATCATGCCGCAGAAGAAGAACCCCGACTTTGCCGAGCTTATCCGCGGCAAGAGCGGCCGAGTCTATGGCAACCTGGTGCAGCTGCTCGTGACCATGAAGGGCTTGCCGCTCGCTTATAACAAGGACTTGCAGGAGGACAAGGAGGGCGCGCTCGATACTGCCCATACGCTCATGCAGTGCCTGTCTGTTATGGCCGGTATGATTTCGACCTGGACCGTTAACGAGGATGCCATGGCGCGCGAGTGCGGCGTGGGGCACCTTGCCGCCACCGATGTTGCCGATTACCTGGCCAAGCGTGGTCTGCCGTTCCGCGAGGCGCATGCCGTGGTGGGCCATCTGGTCCTGATGTGCGAGAAGCGTGGCTGCAATCTTGAGGACCTGCCGTTTGAGGTGTTCCAGGAGGCAAGCCCGCTCTTTGAGCGCGATATTACCGAGGCGCTCGACATCCCCTCAATTGTCGCCGCGCGTACGACCGAGGGCGGTACCGCCCCTGCCGCCGTCGCCGTGCAGCTTGAGCGCGCCGAGGCACAGCTCGTGGCCGACGAGGGCGTGTTTGGATCGCTGACCAAGGTCGTCGAGATGGGCCACGGGGTAAAGTAAGGGTTTGGCCGAAGCCGTTTTTGCCATTTATTGAGGAATCGTTTTTTGCTTTACGGGCGTCTGCTGATGTGGGCGTCCGTATTTTGTTGCTATGGGGGAGGGGCTTGTCGAGAAGTTCTGTAGGACCTTTGGGCAGGTTGTGAAGGGGGTACGTTCGCGGGCGGCAACCGACCGTCTGCTCTGCTCGATGCAGTTGATGGGCAGTCGGATGGTACTCTAATCGAGCTTCGAAACAGAAGTGACACATATGGAGCGCTTTAATAAATTGTAGCGTTTCAAGAAACAGCTTTTTGTTTAACTGCAGCTAAAACTCTGTTACGATGCAGTCCAGGCGGGTGCCGGAATGGGACTTGGGCACGCGCGAACCTACTTGAAAGGCTACCTTATGGCTATCGAGAAGACCTTCATCATGATTAAGCCCGACGCGGTGCGCGATCGCAAAATCGGCGAGATTGTTGCTCGCATTGAGCGCAGCGGCCTTGTCATCGAGTGCATGGAGATGACCACGCTCGAGCGCGCTACCGTCGAGGAGCACTACGCCCATCTGGCCGATAAGCCCTTCTTTGGCGGTCTCTGCGACTTTATGACGAGCGGTCCGGTCGTCAAGATGGTCGTTTCCGGTCTCTCCGCTGTCTCCAAGATGCGCAGCCTTATGGGCGCTACCAACCCGCTTGATGCTGCCCCCGGCACCATTCGCGGCGACTTCGCTGTCGATGTCAACGCCAACGTTATCCACGGCTCCGACTGCCTGGAGAACGCCGAGATCGAGATTAAGCGCTTCTTTGGCTAAACCAGCTTTGACTCCTTAAAGCTGTTAGCGTGTGGCTTTGGCGCCGCGGAATTCCAGCCGCGGCGCCCTTTTTATTCCAGTAGATTGTTGGTAAACGCCTAGAAATCTACTAAAGAGCCCCCGTCCGGATGTTTCTTCCGGGCGGGGGCTGGCGTTAGCGTATGGCTTTGTAGGTCTTTAAGCCTCGTCGACGACCTTGAGTCCGCGCGTGTGGTCGATCTCGTTGAGGAGATTGACGCGACGCTCGTGGCGGCCGCCCTCAAACTCGGCGTCGAGCCATTCGTCGACAATCATCTTGGCGAGCTCGGAGCCCACGACGCGAGCGCCAAAGGCGAGCACGTTGGTATTGTTGTGCATGCGGGAGAGCTTGGCGCTGAAGGGCTCGGAGCACACGACGGCGCGAACGCCCTCGACCTTATTGGCGGCCAGGCTGATGCCGACGCCGGTACCGCAGATCAGGATACCCAGGTCGACGTCACCGTTGGCAACGGCCTTACCCACCTTGTAGCCGGCGATGGGGTAGTCAAAGCTCTCGGAGGTGTCGGTGCCAAAGTTCACGACCTCGCAGCCGCGCTCCTTCAGGTGCTCGGAGATGATGTTCTTGAGCTCGACGGCGGCGTGGTCGTTACCGATACCGATCTTCATGGATGGTTCCTCTCTGGTCTGTGCGGCGCAAATGCTAAAGGTTTTACCGCGTTCGACTGCATGATAGCGCGACTTTTGTGTAAACGCTCGGGCGTTTTTTGGTCAAACGCTTTAGCATGCAACAAGACCAGCTTCTCATGAATAATTCCTCCGGTTTGCGTTTGAGCGCCGTCCGCCGGAACCATGGTTGCGGTTTTTGATGCATTGTTATCAAATAAAAGAGCTAGCTATTTTTGAGAGCCCAGCCCGTTATACAAGTAGGAGATACCTATGCCTGCCGATTCCCTTCGTGATAACTCGTTTTGCGATGTTTTGAACCGCGAGCTTGTCTGTGCGCTCGGCTGCACCGAGCCCATTGCCGTTGCCTATGCAGCGGCGCTGGCGAGCCAGACGCTCGGTTGCGAACCCGATCATATGGATGTTGCCTGCTCGGGCAATATCATCAAGAACGTTAAGAGCGTGACCGTGCCCAACTCGGGCGGCATGCACGGTATTGAGGCGGCGGCCGTGCTGGGTGCCGTGGGCGGCGACGCCAAGAGCGCGCTCGAGGTGCTCGAGAGCGTTGACGATAAAGACCGTGCTCGCGTGACCGAGCTCCTCGCCGATGCCGGCTACTGCGATGTGTCGCTCGTCGAGGGCGTGCCCAACCTCTACATCAAGGTGACTGCCACGGCCGGGGGCCATACCGCGGTTGTCGAGATTACCGATCACCACACCAATGTCACGTGCCATACGCTCGACGGTATTCCGGTATGCGGCAAGTCGGCGGGGGAGTGTGCCGCCTGCGCCGAGCGCGTGGTGGCCGAGCGGGCGGCGGATAAGGCCGACACGCCCATGTCAATTGAGTCCATTGTCGACTTTATCGAGGACGGCGACATTGAGGGCGCCCGCGCTGCCGTTGAGCGTCAGATTGAGCTGAACGGCGCGATCAGTGCCGAGGGCCTCGCGCACGCTTGGGGTGCCGAGGTGGGCCGTACGCTGCTGGGCGCTCGTGCCGATGACGTCGCCTGCCGTGCCCGTGCCCGTGCAGCCGCCGGGTCCGACGCCCGCATGAACGGCTGCGCGCTGCCGGTCGCCATTGTGTGCGGCTCGGGCAATCAGGGCATTACCTGCGCATTGCCCGTCATGGAGTATGCCGAGTACCTGCGCTGTGACCACGAGCGTCTGGTGCGCGCCGTGATGCTGTCCGATCTTATCGCCGTGCATATCAAGAGCTATATTGGTGCGCTCTCGGCGTTTTGCGGTGCTATTTGCGCTGCGTGCGGTGCCGGCGCCGCGATTACCTGGCTGTGCGGTGGCACGCGCGAGCAGATTGGCGCGACGGTCTCGAACACGCTCGGCAACGTGGGCGGCATCGTGTGCGATGGCGCCAAGGCAAGTTGCGCGGCTAAGATTTCGGCAGCCGTGGACGCTGCGATTCTGGGTCACGATATGGCTATGCAGGGTCGCGGCTTCCGCGCCGGCGAGGGTCTGATCCAAGATACCGTTGAACAGACGATCGCTAGCATGGGCTACGTAGGCCGCGTGGGCATGAAGGACACCGACGTCGAGATCCTCAACATCATGATCGGCAAGACTCGAGTCTGTTAGGACAACTCTTCCGCTACTTGGTGTTCGTAGAAGGCTTCTACTACGGCGTTAAAGTCGCGGGCGAAGCCTTCCATGGTTCCGCGCCAGGTGACTCGGTTGGGCTTGCCCTGGCCTACATAGGCAGTCTGAATGCCGCAGGCGGGGCTAGGGAAGTCGCGTTTGGGATCGTTGCCCACCATAAGGACCTCGTGCGGTTCGAGCCCCATCACCTGAAGCTGCTCTAGATAGTAGGTGGCATCAGGCTTGCAGCGGGTGGCGTTTCCCATGTGCGTGACGAGCTCAAAGGGGGCGTCGGCCAGGTCGCCCCAACCCATGCGGCACTCGATGGCCCCCTGCGGAAAGCTGGGGTTGGTAAAGAGCGCGCAGCGCAGCCCTGCGTCCTGTACGGCCTGGAGCGCGGCGTGTGCGCCCGGCATGGCATGGGCGTTGATGAGTTCGTCATTCTTGTACGGAAGAACTTCGCGGTCGTAGTAGGTAAACGCCTCGTAGATGAGGGGATCGGAGAGGCAAATCCCGCATCGGCGCTTGACCTCTTCTTGGTAAAACTCAAGATTGGTGCGGTTGTCCGTGCCGCTGCGGCGATTGGCGTTGAGGTCGACCAGGATGGTGCCGAGGCGTGCCATCGTGCCCCCGCGGCTGCGACGTCCGATATCCGCGAGCATCGATGAGACATCCTTAAAATAGCGAAGGATGAACGCATTGAGGTTAATGCTAAGAAGCGTCTCGTCCATATCGAAAACGACTGCTTTGAGCACGCGGGCACCTTTCTCGAAAAATCGTTCCAGAATCGTATGTCTGGGATACTTTACCCCAAAGCAGTATGCTTCACTGCTTATCGTCAACTTGTGGAGACAGTCGTTCACAAGATTGCGAAAAAGTCTCCATACGAGTAAAAAATCGCAGTTCACGCTTGAAATCGAAGTGATTTCCCCGTAATCTATACGGACGTGATTGCATAAGCGTCACATCAGTATCTGTCGGCTCCCGAGTGTTCCTAAACGTTGTGTGCTTGTCGCACCCTTCTGTAGGTCCTAGCAATCGGGGCCCCGTAGTTCGAAAGGGGTCCACCTTTGAGTGAGATTCAGAACTCGTCCATTTTCTCTCTTGACGATGTCAACGAGGAGGAGATGAACAACCTCATCGACGGTACGATTACCGACTTTGATGAGGGCGATCTCGTTAACGGCACTGTCGTTAAGATCGAGCATGACGAGGTGCTCGTTGACATCGGATTTAAGTCCGAGGGCGTTATCCCGGTCCGCGAGCTGTCCATCCGCAAGGACGCTAACCCTGCAGACATCGTTGCACTCGGTGATCCCATCGAGGCCCTCGTTCTCCAGAAGGAGGACAAGGACGGTCGTCTGGTCCTGTCCAAGAAGCGTGCCGAGTACGAGCGTGCTTGGAACCGCATCGAGGAGAAGTTCAACTCCGGCGAGAACGTCGAGGGCGAGGTTATCGAGGTTGTCAAGGGCGGCCTGATCCTCGACATCGGCCTGCGTGGCTTCCTGCCCGCTTCCCTCGTCGACCTCCGTCGCGTCAAGGACCTCACCTCCTACATGGGCACCCGCATCGAGGCCCGCGTCATCGAGATGGACCGCAACCGCAACAACGTTGTCCTCTCCCGTCGCGTCGTGCTCGAGGAGTCCCGTAAGGCCGAGCGCTCCGAGATCCTGTCCAAGCTCAAGTCTGGCATGCGTCTCCAGGGCACCGTTTCCTCCATCGTCGACTTCGGCGCCTTCGTCGACCTCGGCGGTATCGACGGCCTCATCCACATCTCCGAGCTCTCCTGGAACCACGTCAACCATCCTTCCGAGGTTGTCAAGGTCGGCCAGGAGGTCGAGGTCGAGGTTCTCGACGTCGACCTCAACCGCGAGCGCATCTCCCTGGGTCTCAAGCAGACCACCGAGGATCCGTGGCGCGCACTGGTCAAGAAGTACCCCGTCGGCGCTATCGTCGAGGGCACTGTGACCAAGCTTGTCCCGTTCGGCGCTTTCGTCGACCTGGGCGAGGGCATCGAGGGCCTGGTGCACATCTCCGAGATGGCCAACAAGCACGTGGACCAGCCTTCTCAGGTCACCCACGTTGGCGACAAGGTTCAGGTCAAGGTCATGGAGATCGACCTCGACCGTCGTCGTATCTCCCTGTCCATGAAGTCTGCTGCTGAGACTCTGGGCGTCGAGATCGAGGTTACCCCGCTGCCTTCCGAGAAGAAGGACGAGGAGACCGACGCCGAGTAAATCGGTTTGACGATCACTTGTTTTAAGGGATCCGTCCGTAATGGACGGGTCCCTTTTTGCATTTGGCACCGAGATGCGCAATGCTGCCGGGCTGTCCACAGGCTATTGGATTGTCGGTGCATGAAAAAAGCCGACATCCCGCCTCGGGGAGGAGGCGGGAACACACCGAGTAGACGGAGGGGTGCGGAGCGCGGTCGCGTCTCGACTGACGACGTTGCCCATCGACAGGATCATTGTAACGCATGGCGGTTCTTGGTTTATCGTGTCGAGCGTTTGCGTTGTGCCATTGCCTGCGGTAACGGTGTGTTACACTCTTGCACTGCTGAGTGGGCCAGACGGTCGCGCGATGTGCTGCTTGCAGTACGCGTGAGGAAAGTCCGGGCTCCAGAGGGCGGGATGCCGGCTAACGGCCGGGCGGAGTGATCCGACGGAAAGCGCCGCAGAAAAGAAGACTCCCACCTGCGCCGCAAGGCGTAAAGGGAAAAGCTGAAACGGTGGTGTAAGAGACCACCAGCGTCGTGGCAACATGGCGGCTTGGCAAGCCCCATCCGGAGCAAGCGCGAATAGGAACGCTATGGGCCGGCCCGGTCCGCGTTCGGGTAGCGTGCGTGGAGCTGCACGGTAACGTGCAGACAAGATAAATGACCGTTCACGACAGAACCCGGCTTATAGGCCCACTCAGCTTTCTTGTTGACGCTGCGTCGGCGTCAGCTGGCCGATTTGGCGCTCATTCGTCGGTCGCCGCCATAAGGCGTGCTCCCTCCTCTTTCGGGCCAAATCGACTCAGCTGACGCCGTCTCGCTGTTTTTGCCTGGTCATCGGCGGCCCAATTTTTGCTGCAATCTCGTCTTTCAAGGCACCTTGCTCGCGCTGACGGGTTCTCGCTTTCGTTGACGGAATCATCGGCGTTGCCACTCTTTTTACCAGGGTTATCGTATTATTGAGGCTGTTTGTTGCCGCGCTTTATTTTGTTGAGGGGCTTTGTTGGACAGCTATTTTACTCTGCAATCGAA
>CAJMMA010000009.1 GCA_905214435.1 uncultured bacterium | reverse complement strand
ATCGTGTCGCGGTGTTTCGGGCGGGGCGCGTTGCCATGCTCGGTACGCCCGAGGAAATCTTGACGCGGGCAGACGAACTTGCGCAGCTCAACCTGGATATGCCGGCGTCGTGCTGTCTGGGCAGGTCGCTTCGTGCGAAGGGCGTGCCCGTTTGCGCGCAGGTGCGTGAGGCGGATATGGTCGCCGAGATTGCACAGGTTTATGCCGAGCGGAGCGGGGCGGACGTCGCAGCACAGCCTTCCGCATCCGATTCTCGTATGCTTGACAATGGATCCTCTGCGGCCGATGGGATGGCCGCGTCGGAGCCCGTTATCGAGATTTCGCATCTCTCGCATAGTTACTCGCTGAGCGCCCGCGAGCGCCGTCGATGGCACAAGCGCTCGACCACTGCGGACGCATCGAGCAAACAGGCTCTTTGGGGTAACGATCCAAACAGCCCCTGGGCGCTACGTGATGTTTCGCTGACGGTGCGCCGCGGCGAGTTTCTGGGCCTGGCGGGTCATACCGGCTCGGGTAAATCGACGCTGGTTCAGCATCTCAACGGGTTGATTCGTCCGCAGGAGGGAAGCGTTTGCGCGCTGGGGCTCGACCTATCAAGCAAGAAAGACGCCGCCGCGGTTAAGGCCAAGGTCGGCGTGGTGTTTCAGTATCCCGAGCGCCAGCTATTTGCCGAGACCGTGGCGCAGGACGTGGCGTTTGGCCCGCGCAACCTTGGCCTGCCGCAAGACGAGGTTGCGCGCCGTGTCGCATCATCGCTTGCGCGCGTGGGTCTCGACCTTGCCGCGATAGGCGACAAGAACCCCTTTGAGCTTTCGGGCGGCCAGCAGCGCCGCGTGGCGTTTGCCGGCGTGCTCGCCATGGAGCCCGAGGTCCTGGTACTCGACGAGCCCATGGCGGGGCTCGATCCGGCTGCGCGCAGGGATTTCCTGGGGCTCATCGATCGGCTCCATCGCGAGGGCCTGACCGTTGTCATGGTTTCGCACAGCATGGATGACCTGGCAAATTGTTGTGACCGTATCGTTGTGATGAACGAGGGCGCCGTTTTTGCCGAGGGAACGCCCGCGCAGGTGTTTGCGCGCGCGAACGAGCTCAAGTCGATCGGTCTAGGTGTTCCTGCCGCTCAGCGTATGGCGTTGGCACTTGCTGGGACTGGCGTGCCGCTGCGCTTCGACAAACTCTATACGGTTGAGTCGCTGGCCGATGAGCTGGCCGGCGTGCTGATGGGCCGTGCGGGCAAGCCCGCGGACGCCCTGTGCCAGGTCGATTCCAAGATGCCCGCGCGAGAGGAGGGCTGCTAATGGAGGCGTTTTCGTTTGGTAGCTACTATCCTGGAGATAGCGCGGTCCATCGACTGGACCCGCGCACCAAGTTGCTCCTAGGGTTCGCATTTCTGATCACCGTGCTCACCGTTGGCAGCTTCCGCGGGCTGGTGCCGGTCGCAATGTTTGTCGCGCTGGTCTATGTCATGGCCCGGGTGCCGTTGCGCCGGGTCCTATCATCGATGGCGCCGCTACTGGCGATTGTCGTGGTGGTCGCGGTGCTCAACCTGTTTTCCGATCAGAGCGGCCGCATCCTGTGGCAGCTTGGCTTTTTGCAGGTGAGCGAGGGCTCGCTGCGTTCTGCTGCGTTTGTGGCGTGCCGCCTGACGTTGATGATGGCCGGCATGAGCGCCATTACACTCACCACGCCGACGCTCGACCTCACCACGGGTTTTGAACGTCTGCTCGCACCATTTGCGCGCGTGGGGCTTCCGGCGCACGAACTCGGCATGATTATGGGTATCGCGCTGCGGTTTATGCCGCAATTTGCCACCGAGATGAAACAGACGGCCGATGCACAGGCAAGCCGCGGCGCGCGCGTGACGGGCGGTCCGCTCGGCGGTGTGCGCATGCTCGGCAGTGTGGCGATTCCGCTGTTCACCGGCGTGTTCCGTCATGCCGAGACGCTTTCGGCCGCCATGGATGCGCGCTGCTATCACGGCGAACAGGGACGCACGCGTCTGCATGCGCTTACGTTTGGCCGGGGGGATGCACTGGCCGCGGTGGCGATGGCGCTGCTGGTGACATGCGTTGTCGTTATCAATCTTCAACTTGTCTAAGCTCGATTCGAGCGCAAGAAAGGGGTCTCTATGACCGACATCGATCGCACGGCTCAGCTCGAGCGCGCCTGCTCGTATCTCAGGCGCATTCCGGCGTGGTATCTTGCCACGACCGATGCGAGCGACGGGTATCAGCCCCGCGTGAGGCCGTTTTCGTTTGCCATGGTCGATGACGGCAAGCTGTGGTTTTGCACGTCGCGCGACAAGGACGTGTGGGCGGAGTTGAGCGCGAATCCCAAGTTTGAGGTATCGGGCTGGAAGCCGGGGGAGTGCTGGATCGTGTTAACTGGCGAGGCCGCGCTCGAGGACGATGCATTCGTGAGCGACAAGGTGCGCCAAGCGGGCTTTAAGCACATGGTGGGCATTGGCGAGCAACACGATAGTGCCAACGACGGCCGCCTTGCATTCTTCTCGGTCCGCAACATCGCTGCGCGGTTCTGCGATATCGACGGCAGCGAAGAGCTCCTCGAGCTCTAATTTCCCAAATTGACTACCCATTCCAAAAAGACTGGTCAGGTGACAGGAGGAAACGTGGACGGATTGAATACAGTGCTGGAGTATCTGACGTCGGTGCCGGCGTGGTATCTGGCGACGAGTGTGGACGGGCAGCCGCATGTGCGTCCGTTCTCGTTTGCACAGATTCAGGACGGCAAGCTGTGGTTTGTGACGGCGCGCACCAAAGACGTGTGGCAGGAGCTTCTGCAAAACCAGCGCTTTGAGGCCACGAGTTGGTGGCCGGGCCATGGTTGGTTGATCCTGCGCGGACGTGCGGGGCTGGACGACCGGGCTTCGAGCGAAATGCGCGAGGCCGGATGGAAGCATCTTGAGCGCTTGAGCGAGCACTATGAGGGACCTAACGACCCCACGCTCGTCTTCTTTAGCGTCGAGGATCCTGAGGCTTTTATCTGCAATCACGACAAATGGGTGCCGGTCGAGCTCTAGCCAGCTGGCTCTTCCTAACAACTTAATTTTCGCATGGGCGGGCCCCGTATTGCCCGGCGCCGTTATGGGTGCCGGGCAATACGGGGCCCGCTCCATTTGTCAATTCCTTCAAGCGAATGTGTCGGGAATGTTTCAATGCATGAACACGCAAGCCATTTACGTATTCATGCATCTTTTGGTGCTAAAGTTTCAAACCACTTCATAACGACCGCTGCGAAATGCGCATCGGTGCATAAATCGCAGACAAGGAGTCTGATATGTCTTTGAAGGTTGGAATCGTCGGCGCGGCTGGATATGCCGGAGCCGAGCTCATTCGCCTCGTGTTCGGCCATCCCGAGTTTGAACTTGTGGCCATTACGTCCAACGCCGATGCCGGCCAGCCGCTGTCCGCAGTGTATCCGAGCTTTGCTGGCGTGAGCGATCTGGTTTTCACCACGCATGACGCCCCCGAGCTCAAAAGCTGCGATGCGGTTTTTCTTGCCGTGCCGCACACGGCTGCCATGGCGCAGGTGCCCGCGCTCCTTGCCGCGGGCGTTTCCTGCTTTGATCTTTCGGCCGATTACCGTCTGAGCGACCCGTCCGTCTTTGAGGCATGGTATGCCGCCGAGCACACGAGCCCCGAGCTGCTCAAGACCCGCGCTTTTGGCCTGCCCGAGCTGTTCTGCCGGGACTTAGAGACCGCTGCTTCCAGCCATGCCGCCGGAAAGCCCGTTTTGGTCGCTTGCGCCGGCTGCTATCCCACCGCAACGAGCCTCGCTGCCGCTCCTGCCGTGCGTGCGGGCTGGGTGGCAGAGAACGGCCCCGTAATCGTCGATGCCATTAGTGGCGTGACGGGCGCCGGTAAGTCCTGCAACGCTCGCACCCATTTTTGTAGCGCAGACGAGAACTTAGAGGCCTATGGCGTAGGCAAACATCGTCACACACCAGAGATCGAGCAGATTCTGGGCCTGACCGATCGCGTCGTCTTTACTCCGCACTTGGCACCGCTCAGGCGCGGCCTGCTTTCCACGGTGACGATGCCGCTCGCGCCGCAGACTCTCGACACGTTGGCCCTTGAGGACGTCGTCGACCATTACAAGAAGTTCTACGCCGGTCGCACCTTTGTGCGCGTGCTCGATGCCGGCCAGCAGCCCAAGACGGCTTCGGTCGTCGGCACCAACGCTGCCCAGATTGGCCTTGCGCTCAACAAGCGTGCGGGCGTGCTGGTGGCGACGGGTGCTATCGACAATTTGTGCAAGGGTGCTGCGGGCCAGGCGGTCCAGTGCGCCAACATCGTTTTTGGCTTTGACGAGCGACGAGGCTTGCCCACAGTGGCGTGCCCGGTGTAGCACATTCGATTGTTAACGATTTGGTGGTCGGGTATCGAGTTGGGCGCCGCTTTCAAGCTGGTCTAGTAGTTGCGACCGGTATGGCGTGCCAGCCGATGCCCGCTTTTTTGTCTGATATAAGGAGCCGTAGGGACGATGAATACCGACCTGATTGATATCAAGATACGCGCCGTCGAGGGTGGCGTTACGGCAGCGGCTGGCTTTAAGGCCGCAGGCATCCATGCAGGATTCCGGAAGAATCCCGAGCGCTTGGACTATGCGCTCGTCGTGCCCGATAAGCCCTGTCCAGGCGCCGGCGTGTTTACGACCAACCGCTTTTGCGCGGCGCCCGTGCAGGTGAGCCGTGCCAACCTGGGCGGTGCGGACAAGGGCTATGGCATCATCGCCGGCGTTTCAATCAACTCCGGCAACGCGAATGCCGCCACGGGCGAGACCGGCCTTGCCTGCGCGCGAGAGACATGCAATATCGCGTCGCAGGTCATCGGCTGTGAACCCCAGCAGATCCTAGTTGCATCCACAGGCGTGATTGGACAGATTCTGCCGATCGACACGTTTGAGACCGCCATTCCTGCTGCCTACGAGGCACTCTCTGCCCATGGCGGTGCCGATGCGGCCCGTGCCATCATGACGACCGATACGCACTCCAAGGAGTATGCCGTTCGCTACCGCAGTGAGGCTGCGGGTCATGCGGGCAACGCTTATACGGTGGGCGGCATGTGCAAGGGCTCGGGCATGATCATGCCCAATATGGCCACCATGATCGCGGTCATTACTACCGATGTCCCCGTCGAGCCGTCGGCGCTCCACGCCCTGTTGCTCTCGACCGTTAAGCAGACCTTCAATAAGGTGACGGTCGATTCCGATACCTCGACCAACGACACCTGTATCATACTTGCTTCTGGCGCTGCTGCTGCAGATGCCGAGGCTATCGTCGAGGGCACTGACGCCTTTGACGAGTTGGCCTTTGCCGTGCACGAGGTGTGCGAGAGCCTGGCGCGCAACATCGCGGCCGATGGCGAGGGTGCTTCAAAGCTCGTGACGGTTAACATTACCGGCGCCGCCAACGACGAGGAAGCCGATATCGCCGCCCGTGCCGTCGCCAACTCGCCGCTCGTCAAGACCTGCATCGCCGGTCACGACTGCAACTGGGGCCGCGTCGCCATGGCGCTCGGCAAGTGCGGCGTGAAGTTTAACCAGGAAGACGTTTCCATCGACATGATGGGCATGCCTGTCTGTCGCGACGGTCTGACTGTTCCCTTTGACGAGGACGAGGCTCTGCGACGTTTTGAGGCGTCCGAGATCGTGATCTCGGCCGACCTGGGTGCAGGCGACGCGGCAACGACCGTGTGGACCTGCGACCTCACGCACGAGTACATCTCCATTAACGGCGATTACCGTTCCTAGACTCCCGATGTGCCGCGCGTCCCGCTGCAATCGCGGGCAACGAGGTGCGGCGCGATGGCCACACGAAAGACGAGGCAGACTATGAAGTTCGCACGCGATTGTCGCTCGAGCGAATCCAACGAAGTTACCGCGCAGCTGCTGTTCGAGGCGCTGCCGTGGATTAAGAACCTGACCGGTAAGACGGTCGTTATCAAGTACGGCGGTGCCGCCATGGTCGACGAGCAGCTGCGCCGTGACGTGATGAGCGACATCGTCCTGCTCAAGATTATCGGCATGCGCCCTGTTATCGTGCACGGTGGCGGCAAGGCCATCAACGAGGCGCTCAGCCACTACGACATCCCCGTCGAGTTTAAGAACGGCCAGCGCGTGACCACGCCGGACACCATGGATATCGTGCGCGAGGTACTGGGCGGCAAGGTCAATCAGGAGCTGGTCGCTGCGCTCAACCACCACGGCAACCTGGCCGTGGGCGTGTCCGGCAGCGACGCCGGTACCCTTATCGCCGAGCCGCTCGATCCCGAGCTCGGTCGCGTGGGCAAGGTCACGCACGTCAACACCGACTATATCGAGCGTTTGCTCGACAGCGAGTACATTCCCGTTATCGCCACGGTCGCGGCGGGGGAGGACGGCGGCTTCTTCAACATCAACGCCGATACCGCCGCCGGCGCCGTTGCGGCGGCGCTTCATGCGCACAAGGCGATCTTCTTGACCGACGTCGACGGCCTGTACAAGGACTTTAGCGATAAGGATTCGCTCATCTCCAACCTGACACTCGACGAGGTCAATGAGATGCTCTACGGCGGCGAGGTCGACAAGGGCATGATTCCCAAGCTGCGCGCCGCCGTCGATGCGCTTACCGCCGGTGTGTTCCGAGCCCACATCATCAACGGCACGACGCCGCATTCGCTGCTGCTGGAGCTGCTGACCGATGCTGGCGTCGGTACCGTGATCCACTCCACCGAGACGGCCTACGAATTCGATACGCATCCGCACCCGCTTTCGACGTTTGCGGCGCGCCTGACCGAGAACCTCGACGAGGTCGAGAAGCTCCAGACGGTCTAGCTGACCCGCGGTCATCGCGTCCCTGCACCCATAGCCCTGCGCCGTACGGCGCCCAACGAAAGGCATCCCATGTCACTTGCAACTCAACAATCGCTCGAATCCCATTACGTTATGCATACCTTTGGTCGCTCTCCGGTAGAGTTTGTCGAGGGCCACGGCATGAAGCTCACCGGCGATGACGGCCGTGAGTATCTTGACTTTCTTGCTGGTATCGGTGTGTGCAGCCTTGGTCACGGCAACCCTGCAGTGCTCTCGGCGCTCGAGGCGCAGACCAAAAAGCTCATGCATGTCTCCAATTACTTCTACATCGAGCAGCGTGGAGAGGTCGCGGCGTTGCTGTCCAAGCTTGCCAACGACGACGTAGATGGTGCGTGTGTGCTTGCCGATGCCATTGCCGCCGGCGATGAGACCACGGCCGCTGCGCTCGGTGCCCCGGCTGCGGACGAGCAGGTATGGGAGACGTTCTTTGCCAACTCCGGTGCCGAAGCCAACGAGGGCTCGATGAAGCTCGCGCGTCTGTACGCCAAGCGTGCTGGTAACGGCGGCAACACCATCGTATGCATGCGCGGCGGCTTCCACGGCCGTACGCTCGAGACCATTGCCGCCACCATGCAGGATTGGCTGCAGGACAGCTTCCGTCCGCTGCCGGGCGGCTTTGTGGCCTGCACGCCCAACGATGTCGATGAGCTGCGTTCGATCTTTAAGCAGCTGGGAAGCGAGGTCTGCGCTGTCATGCTCGAGCCGATTCAGGGCGAGAGCGGTGTGCACCCCATGACCGAGGAGTTTATGGCGGCGGCGCGTGACTTGGCACACGAGGCAGGCGCCGTTCTTATCGCCGACGAAGTCCAGTGTGGCATCTTCCGCTCCGGCAAGCCGTTTGCATTCCAGACCTATGGCGTGGAACCCGACATTATGAGCCTTGCCAAGGGCATTGCCGATGGCGTGCCCATGGGTGCCGTGGTGGCAAAGAAGGAGATCGCCGACGTGTTTAAGCCGGGCGACCACGGCTCGACCTTTGGCGGTAGCTGCTTGGCTGTCGCGGCGTGCGCCGCGACGCTCTCCGCGCTCGTGCGCGGCGATTATGCCGAGCATGCCGCCAAGGTGGGCGCCTATATGGAGCAGGCGCTGGCCAAGCTTCCGCACGTTACCGAGGTGCGCGGTCGCGGCTTGATGCTCGGCTGCGACTTGGATGACGCTGCGGGCGATGCGCATGATATTGTTGCCCGCGCGCTTGCCGCCGGCGCTGTGATTAACGCTACTGGTGCCCACACGCTGCGTTTCCTGCCGCCGCTTGTCTGCGAGGAAGTCGACGTGGACGGCCTGATCGAGATCCTGGCGGGCGTTTTGGGCTAACACGGCGCAATAACTTAATTTGGACCGGGTTTTGGACTGCGGGCGTGCCATATGCGGCACGATTCAGCGGTCCGGAACCCGTTTTGCTACCGATTTACCATGACTGGGATGGGCCGTGTGCAAAAAGTGGCAAATATGAGTACTGGCACTAACCTTGTAACATATAAAATAGGCGTTTTAAGACGAGTTGGGCCACATATGTCCAGTTTTGTAGTTAGTAAATTGGCTTAACTGGACTATTGATCGTCGTTCTAATGTCGGATTTGCCTTTTATGACTTCGAAAACGCTGCCATCAAAAAGGTGGCAGTACTCATATTTGGCATTTTTTGCACACGGGTATTCGCCAAGGGTCCATTTCGCCGCCCGCTTTCGCTTCGGGCCTGCGGCCCTCGCGTGCTGCGCTGGAAAACGCTTCGCGTTTCCTCAGCTCCGCACCCTGGCGGGTTCGAATCCCTCTGCACTGGGCCTGAAAAAGGAAAGGCCTCCAGTGATGGAGGCCTAACAATTCAGTGGTGGGCGATGAGGGATGTCCGCGTGCGGCTGGTGCCGCCCGCGCCCCGCTTCGTCGCTCCGCTCCTCGCGTGCTGCGCTGGAAAACGCTTCGCGTTTCCTCAGCTCCGCACCCTGGCGGGTTCGAATCCCTCTGCACTGGGCCCAAAAAGGAAAGGCCCCCATCGCTGGGAGCCTTTTCAATCAAGTGGTGGGCGATGAGGGATGTCGCGTGCGGCTTCGCCGCCCGCTTCCGCTTCGGGCCTGCGGCCCTCGCGTGCTGCGCTGGAAAACGCTTGCGCGTTTCCTCAGCTCCGCACCCTGGCGGGTTCGAATCCCTCTGCGATGGGCCCAAACAAAAACGGTCCCCTTTCGAGGACCGTTTCCAATTCAGTGGTGGGCGATGAGGGATTCGAACCCCCAGCCTTGTGCGTGTAAAGCACCTGCGCTAACCGTTGCGCCAATCGCCCGTGCGGAGAGAGTATAGCAAAACAATCGCCCCATTCACCTCATATCCATTAAAGGTAACCGGCGCGTGTCGGTGCGGAGCTGATTCAGTTGAGATTGCCTGAACATTCCGTCCCTCTTTACACCCTCGGGTATACTCAAAAGCTACTGATTCGATTTGATACCCAGCAACAGCAGAGGGGATAGTATATGTGCGGTTTTGTCGGTTTTGTCGGTGGGACGGATAACCAATCCGAGGTGCTCACCAAGATGATGGACCGCATCGTCCATCGTGGTCCCGACATGGGCGGCCAGTTTATCGACGGCCGCGTTGCCCTGGGCTTCCGCCGCCTGTCGATCCTCGACCTGACCGAGGCCGGCGCTCAGCCCATGGCCAATGAGGACGGCAGCGTCGTCATCGTCTTCAACGGCGAGATCTACAACTTCCAGGAGCTTCGCTCCGAGCTCGAGGCCAAGGGCTATAAGTTCCACTGTGGAGCCGACACCGAGAGCCTCCTGCACGGCTACGAGGAGTGGGGCGAGGCCGTACTCGATCGCCTGCGCGGCATGTACGCCTTCGTCATCTGGGACAAGAAGAAGAACAAGCTTTTTGGCGCCCGCGACATCTTTGGCATCAAGCCGCTCTACTACTATCCCATGGCCGATGCGGGCGACGGCGCGCCGGGCGTGCTCTTTGGCTCCGAGATCAAAAGTTTCCTGGACTACCCGCACTTCCACAAGGCGGTCAACAAAAAGGCCCTGCGTCCGTACATGACGCTGCAGTATTCGGCAACCGAGGAGACCTTCTTCGAGGGTGTCTACAAGCTGCCGCCGGCGCATTACTTTACCGTAGACATCCCGACCGGCAAGATGAACATCGAGCGTTATTGGGATTGCGATTACTCCGCCGTCGAGAAGCCGTTCGAGGAGTACGTCGACGAGCTGGACGAGGTCGTGCACGAGAGCGTCGAGGCCCATCGCATCGCTGATGTTAAGGTCGCGTCGTTCCTCTCCGGCGGCGTCGACTCCAGCTACATCGCCGCTTGCCTCATGCCCGACAAGACCTTCTCGGTGGGCTTTGACTACAAGAACTTCAACGAGACCAACTACGCCAAGGAACTTTCTGACAAGCTCGGCGTCGAGAATGTCCGCAAGATGATTACCGCCGACGAGTTCTTCGGTGCGCTCGAGGACATCCAGTATCACATGGACGAGCCGCAGTCCAACCTGTCTTCCGTGCCGCTGTGGTTCTTGGCCGAGATGGCCCGCAAGGACGTCACCGTCGTGCTTTCGGGCGAAGGCGCCGACGAACTCTTTGGCGGCTACGCCTACTACGAGGACACGGTCCCAGTCCGCAAGTACAAAAAGATGGTGCCGCTGCCCATCCGTCGCGCGCTCGGTAACCTGGCGCTGCATATGCCGTACTTCAAGGGACATAACTTCCTGGTCAAGGGTGCCGAGATCCCCGAGAAGTCGTTCCTGGGACAGGCTCTGGTATGGCCGGAGCGCGAGGTCGACGGCGTGCTCAAGCCCGAGTACAACACCGGCGATGGCGCCTTCGAGCTTGCCGCTCCCATCTATGCGCGCGTGAAAGGTCAGCCCGAGCTGGTCAAGAAGCAGTACCTGGACATGAACATGTGGCTCCCGGGCGACATTCTGCTCAAGGCCGACAAGATGTGCATGGCGCACTCGCTGGAGCTGCGCGTGCCCTTCCTGGACCGCAAAGTCATGGAGTTCGCCGAGCATATTCCCGACCGCTACCGCATCAACGAGAACGGCAACAAACAGGTACTCCGCCACGCTGCCAACAAGTCGCTGCCCGATGAGTGGGCCACCCGTCCCAAGGTGGGCTTCCCGGTGCCGATTGTCTACTGGCTGCGCGAGCAAAAGTGGTACGACTATGTCAAGGAGTACTTCACCGCGCCGTGGGCAAGCGAGTTCTTCGATACCGACGAGCTCATGCACCTGCTCGATCTGCACTTTGCGGGCAAGGGCGATTTCCAGCGCAAGATCTATACGCCGCTCGTGTTCCTGGTGTGGTACAAGCGCTTCTTTATCGACGAGGACCAGCCCGCTGTTCAGGCTGCCTAGCCTCGGCTTACGAACGCCTGCGCGTAACGGCTCCTCCGGGAGCCGTTTTTGCGTGGGTGCGTTTCAGTTACTATAAAAACCGTCCCTGCCAAATGGCTGAGAAAGGTGAAAGATGCACCATTCGGATTCCGCGACCGTGACCACGGTCGATACGCTTGCCAAGCTTCTCGATGTGTGCGGTGAGCTGCGCGCATCAGAGCAGGTTGACGAGCGTGCCGTGACCGGCTGCTCGTTTGATTCGCGCGCGGTCTCGGCAGGTGACGTGTTCTTTTGCAAAGGTGCTGCCTTTAAGCCCGCGTTTTTGAGCATGGCGCTCGATGCGGGCGCCGTCGCATTTGTGTGCGAGGAGTCGCTGGTCGAGTCTCTGGAGCCGCTGGCGCAGGAGAGCGGTGCTGCGATGCTGGTTGTTGATAGCGTTCGCACGGCCATGGCCCTGTTGCCGCCGGAGGTCTACGACCGTCCCGACCACGGCGTCAAGATCGTGGGCATCACCGGTACCAAGGGAAAGACCACGGCCGCTTTTATGCTCCAGTCGATTATTAAAGCGGCGGGCGAGTCCTGCGGCATGATCGGCTCGGTGAGTACCGACGATGGCATCGAGTGCTACGAGAGCACCAATACTACGCCCGAGGCCCCAGAGGTCTGGCGCCATATCGCCAACTGCCGCACGTCAGGTCGCCAGTCCATGGTCATGGAGGTCTCGAGCCAGGCGCTCAAGTACCAACGCGTCGAGAATCTGCCGTTTGACGTGGCGTGCTTCCTCAACATCGGCCGTGACCACATCTCGCCGATCGAACACCCCACGTTTGAGGATTATTTTGAGAGCAAACTCAGGATCTTTGACCAGGCAAAGACCGCCGTGGTGAATCTGGGCACCGAAGAGGTTGACCGTGTGTTGGAGGCAGCGTCGACGGCCGAGCGCTTGGTGACCGTTGGCGTCGAGCATCCCGAGGCAAGCCTGTGGGCGAGCGATGTGCGCATGGTCGGCTTTAACATCGAGTTTAACCTGCATGGCCTGTGTGCCGACGAGTCCGAGGCGGGGGAGAAGGTCCTGCTGGGCATCGCGGGCGACTTTAACGTGGAAAACGCGCTGGTCGCTATCGCCGCTGCGCGCGAGATCGGCATCGGTATCGAGGCTATCAAGAAGGGCCTCTCCAAACTGCGTGTACCGGGCCGTATGGAGGTCGTGGAGTCGAAGGACGGCCGCGTGATCTGCGTCGTTGACTATGCGCACAACCAGCTTTCGTTCCGTTCGCTTTTCTCGTCGGTCAAGCGCGCGTTTCCCGCTAGTCCAGTCATTGCAGTGTTTGGCGCTGCCGGCGGCAAGGCGCAGGAGCGCCGCGAGCAGCTTCCGCGCGAGGCCGCACCATATTCCGACCTGATGATCTTTGCCAACGAGGACCCGGCTCACGAGGACCCGATGAAGGTCTGTCGCGAGCTTGCCGAGCATGTTCCCGACGATACGCCGAACAAGATCATCCTCGACCGCGAAGCCGCTGTGCATGCGGCGTTCAAGGCGGCGCGCGAGGAGTACGTCAACCCCAATGCTCCCACCATTGTCTTGCTGCTGGCAAAGGGTGACGAGGAGCTCATGCACGTGGGCGACGAGTTCGTGCCCATCGAGAGCGACCTTTCGTTGGCCAATCGCCTGATCGATGTTACCCAGTTTGACTAATGAACCATGATGGCGAAGGCGCCCTGAGTGCGCTGTCGCCATAAACGTGTTCCCTCAATCAAAACATGCCGTCCAAGCCCAAACCCTTCTGCGTAAACGGAGTAACCATGTCCCACAACACCCTGCCGACCATCGCCGAGCTTTCGGGCGAGATGCGCGAGCGCTTGGCCAAGGTTAAGTACGTCTTTACCGACCTGGATGCTACGATGCTCGCACCCGGCTCGTGCGTGCTGCGCGACAACGACGGCAACCCCTCGACCAAGCTCGTCGAGGCTGTCGTGGCACTTGCCCGCGCCGGCATCCAAGTGGTTCCCACCTCGGGCCGCAACCGCACCATGATCCACGAGGATGCACGCGTGCTCGGCCTCAACTCCTACATTGGTGAGATGGGTGGCCTGGTCATGTACGATCTCAAGGCCAACGATTGGGAGTATCTGACCGGCGATATGCCCTACGACCCATCTTGCGGTCTCACGCCGCACCAGGTGATCGAGCAGACTGGCGTGTGCGAGAAGATCCTCGCCCGCTGGCCGCACAAGATCGAGTATCACAACGACATGTCGACCGGCTACAAGTACCGCGAGGTTACCGTCGGCATGCGCGGCGACATCCCCGACGACGAGGCGCAGGCCATTCTCGACGAGGCCGGCTGTGGCCTGGTGTGGGCCTGTAACGGTCACCTGACGCATCTGTCCAAGCCGACGACGCTCGAGCTCGATCGCGTCGAGGACGGTCGCGCGTTCAACATCAACCCCGCGGGTCTCAACAAAGGCGTCGCCATTGCGCGCTTCTGCGAGCACCTGGGGATCGAGCGCGAGGAGACGCTCGCGCTCGGCGACTCCGAGTCCGACTTCTACATGGCCGATCACGTGGGCACGTTCTGCCTGGTCGAGAATGGCCTGACGAGCGCCGGCGCGCCCGAGTTCCTGGCTGCTTGCGAGAACGCTTTCGTTACGCGCGGCAAAATTGTCGACGGTTGGGCGGCGACGGCAGAGCTGCTGGTCGCGGCGCGTTCGTAGCGCGGCGTCGCCGCACTTGGACATGTCTTTTCGAGAGAGACTGGTGAGGTAATGTCCGATATCGAGAATCCGGCAGGCGACACGCGCCCGATTGGCGTGTTCGATTCTGGTTTGGGCGGTCTGACGGTTGCGCGCGCCATCGCGACGGCGCTGCCGCATGAGTCCGTCTACTACTTCGGCGACACCAAACGCTGCCCCTACGGCACGCGCACCGAGGATGAGGTGCGCTCGTTTGCGTTGCAGGCGGGCCGTTGGCTGTCGAAGCACGACGTCAAGATTATGGTCATCGCCTGCAACACGGCGACAGCTGCGGCCTTGCGTCTGGCCCAGCAGGTGCTCGACGTTCCCGTGATCGGCGTGATCGCGCCGGGTGCCCGTGCGGCAATCAACAGCACCCGCACGCGTCGCGTGGGCGTGCTCGCCACCAACCTCACCATTCGCTCGGGCGCTTACACGCGCGCCATTCAGGACCTAGATGCCGGCGTCGACGTATACGGCTGCCCCGCCTCGAGCTTTGTCGAGGTTGTCGAACACGAGCTCGCCTCGGGTGCGCATCTGCAAGAGCAGTGGCTTGAGAACGAGGACATCTTCGATACGCCTGCCGTGCGTGCGCTGGTGGGTGCCACGGTTGAGCCACTGCGCGACCACGGTATCGATACCGTGGTGCTCGGCTGTACGCATTTTCCGCTGTTGGTGGGACCTATCCGCCATGCGCTGGGGCCTGGGGTACGCGTCGTGAGTTCCGCCGAGGAGACCACGCGCGAGCTGACCGATATCCTCACGCGCCGCGAGCAGCTGGCGGGCGTCGCCGCCGAGCCGCAGCATCGTTTTGCCACGACGGCCGATAACATTGCCGAGTTTGCGGTGGCGGGCAGCTTTATCTTTGGTCAGCCGCTCAAGAGCATTGAGCATATCGATATCGATGAGCTGAAATAGATGTAAGGCCGCCGTCAGAGCCTTCGCCACACCTTTTGCCGAAAGGATTTTTCTATGGAGTACATGCAGGTCAACCGCGCCAACGGTCGCGCCGCCAACGAGTTGCGCCCCGTTAAGCTCACCCGTGGCGTCATGAAGCACGCCCACGGCTCGTGTTTTGCCGAGTTCGGTGACACGCGCGTGTTGTGCGCCGCCACAATCGAGGAGGGCGTGCCGGGCTGGCGAAAGGGAGCTAAGGTCGGCTGGGTGACCGCGGAATACGCCATGCTGCCGGCGTCGACCGGCAAGCGCTGCAAGCGCGAGCACGCCAACCGCAAGGGTCGCTCCATGGAGATCGAGCGCCTCATTGGCCGCAGCCTGCGTACCGTCGTCAACATGAAGGCGCTCGGCGAGTACACCGTCACCGTCGACTGCGATGTGATTCAGGCCGATGGCGGCACGCGTACAGCGAGCATCACCGGCGCCTGGGTGGCGCTGCACGACGCCCTCGCCATGTGGGTCGAGGCGGGCAAGATCGAGCGCATCCCGCTTACCGGCCAGGTGGCTGCAATCTCCATGGGCGTTGTCGACGGCAATACGCTGCTTGACCTCGATTATTCCGAGGACAGCCATGCCGAAGTCGACATGAACCTCGTCGCCACCGACACCGGTGAGATGATCGAGCTCCAGGGCACTGGCGAGCAGGCGCCCTTTGACCGTAAGCGCCTCAACGCCCTGCTCGACCTGGGCGACAAAGGCATCGCCGAGCTCATCGAGCTTCAGCGCCAAGCCATCGCCTAACCTGCCAAAAAGGGACAGGTTTATTTTGGCAGGTTTTATCTGGGAAAACGTCGAAGTATAAGACTGCCGTTGATTGAGAGGGGAGAGGCGGAGGCCCTCGTCGCCCTCGGCGCGGCATTGCTATAGAGACAAGGAGACCACTCATGGCACTTGAGAAGATCGACATCGACACCCTCGACCCGGCGGCGACCATTGTCGTGGCAACGGGCAACGCCCATAAGCTCACCGAGATCGAGGCCATTTTAGGCAAGGTCATGCCCGAGGTTCGCTTTGTGGCGCTCGGCCAGCTGGGCGATTTTGAGGACCCCGAGGAAAACGGCACGACGTTTTTGGAGAACGCCATCATCAAGGCGCAGGCTGCCGTCGAAGAGACGGGGCTCATGGCCATCGCCGACGATTCTGGCTTGGTCGTCGACGCGCTTGACGGCGAGCCGGGCGTGTATAGCGCGCGCTATGCGGGCGTGCACGGAGACGATGCCGCCAACAACGCCAAGCTTCTCGTTAACCTGGAAGGCGTGGCGGACGAGGACCGCACCGCGCGCTTTATGAGCGTCGTTGCGCTTATCGACACGGATGGTCTGGTCACCTATGGCGAGGGCGCCTGCGAGGGCGTTATCGCACACGAGGGCCGCGGCGATCACGGCTTTGGCTATGACCCGCTGTTCCTGCCGGTCGACACGCCGGGCAAGACCATGGCCGAGCTGACGGCGGACGAGAAGAACGCCATCAGCCATCGTTTCCACGCGCTCGAGCATCTGTCCGCCAAACTGACGGGCGAGGAGTAGGCCGTGCGTGCGGTGGTGCAGCGCGTACTCAACGCCGGCGTGACGGTCGACGGCGAGTGCGTGGGCAAAATTGGGCGCGGCTATCTGGTGCTGCTGGGCGTGGGCCACGGCGACACGCGCGCCGAGGCCGATAAGCTGTGGGGCAAGCTCCGCGGCTTGCGCATTAACGAGGACGAGAACGGCAAGACCAACCTGGCACTTGCCGATGTCGACGGCGAGATGCTCGTGGTGTCGCAGTTCACGCTGTTCGCTGACTGCCGCCACGGTCGCCGTCCGTCGTTTACCGATGCAGGCGCGCCCGATGTTGCCAACGAGCTCTACGAGTACTTCCTGACGCTCGTTCGCAAAGATGTCGAACACGTGGCGCACGGCATCTTTGGCGCCGATATGAAAGTCGACTTGGTCAACGACGGCCCATTCACCATCGTCTTGGACACGGACAACCTTTAGGTTACGCGGTTTTACCAAACCGCGTAACAACTGGTCATGCGAGGTTGTCGTCTGGTACGTATTTGGGATGGGGCTTTTTTAGCTACTTGCGTATGGCGGCAGCAGGGTGCTATAGTATTAGAGTTTTGTCTATCTTAGGGGTATTATCCCCTTTTTTGAATTGCACCTTCTGGAGGCCCTGTTCATGGAAGAGATGGAAGTCAATCACGTCGACGACATCCACGAGAAGCTGACCGATATGGTGGGCGATCGCGTCAAGGTGAAGGCCAACATGGGCCGCACCCGCGTCGTCGAGCGCATGGGCACCATCAAGAGCGTCCACCCCGCCGTCTTTATCGTCGAGGTTGACGAACGTCGCGGCCGCAAGTCGCGTCAGTCCTACCAGTATATCGATGTCCTCACCGGGCAGGTCGAGCTGTTCGACCCCGAGAGCGGTGAGCACATTTTTACCCCGCTCGGCAATCAGCTCGAGGAGCACTAACGGTGACCGATCGGTCCCTGGCTCTTTCCGCGCCGGCAAAGATTAACCTCTATCTGGGGGTTCATACCGAGCGTGACGACCGCGGCTACCATAAGGTCGATTCCCTGATGGCAGCCGTCGGTCTTGTCGATACCGTGACGGTTACGCCGGCACAGGCGCTGACCGTCCAGACGATTCCGACATCCGACTTTCCCATGCAAAAGAATACGGCGTATCGTGCTGCGCTCGCTATGGCCGAGCATTATGGTCGTGAAGCCAACGTCTGCATCACGATCGAGAAGTGCATCCCGTTGTGTGCCGGCCTGGGCGGTCCTTCGACGGATGCCGCGGCGGTCATTGTCGCCTTGGCAGAGCTGTGGGGTATCGACCGTGCCGATCCCGCGCTGGACAACATCGCGCGCGGCATTGGCGCCGACGTTCCCTTCTTTTTGCATGCCAGCCCTGCATTTTACGTGGGTGGGGGAGACGTGCTGGCAACCGAGTACCCCGCACTTCCCGCGACACCCGTCGTGCTGGTTAAGCCGCGCGAGGCAAGCGTTTCAACAATTGAAGCCTATCGACGTTTTGACGAGACCCCAGCGCCTGCGGACAAGCCCGGAGCGATCGCATCTGCCCTTCGCTCGGGAGACGCAGAGGCGGCCTACGCGCTCGTCCACAACAACCTGGGTGTCATTTCCGCGCAGATGGAGCCGCGGATTCAAACGGTGCTCGACTGGCTTCGTTCACAGGACGGTACCATTGCCACAAACGTGTGCGGTTCGGGTGCCTGCTCGTTTGCTCTCTGCGATAGCGCCGCCACGGCAGCCAATCTTGCGGCGACGGCTCAACAAAACGGCTGGTGGGCTTATGCAACGGAGCTCGTTTCCGACACGGTTCGCATTGAAGCGCCAAAGAAATAAAAATTTATCTAGCACGCGGCGAAAATCTTTGTTACTATAGTCGAGCTAACGGGTTGTGGCTCAGTTTGGTAGAGCACTGCGTTCGGGACGCAGGGGTCGCTGGTTCAAATCCAGTCAACCCGACCAGAGCATGAGGAGGGACCGCTTCTTGCGGTCCCTTTTTTTAGCTATTGTTGTGATACCGCGATACCCGCGGTATACTCATTCGAGCTTGTCTCGCTGTATTGTGGAGGTCTACATGTTTGGACTGAGGGCTCCTGAGCTCATCATTATTCTCGTCGTTGTCCTGATTATCTTCGGGCCCAAGAACCTGCCGAAGCTCGGCAAGTCCCTCGGCTCTACCGTCAAGAATATCCGTGAGGGTATGGAGGGCGACGATAAGGCCGAGACCAAGCAGGCCGAGGAGGTCGTGGTCGAGCAGTCCGAGGAGGACAAGGAGATCGCTGAGCTCGAGGCCAAGCTCGCTGCTGCCAAGAAGAAGCAGGCAGAGGACAGCGACGCGGACGCAGAGTAGTCCCATCCCTTTGGGGTGAGCACCTGACCGGCTTGCCCGCAGGCTAGCCGGTCTTTTTCGTTTTGTTGACAGTTGATTGTTTGATCAGAGTTGGGGAGATATCCGTATGGACGCAAGCCAGATCGTACTGACCGCTGAGGGCCGCCAGAAGCTCGTCGAGGAGCTCGCTTGGCGTGAGGGCGATTACGCCAAGGAGATCGTCGAGGACATCAAGGAAGCCCGCGCGTTCGGCGACCTTTCGGAGAACTCCGAGTACGACGCCGCTAAGGACAAGCAGGCCCAGAACGCCGCTCGTATTGCCGAGATCCAGGCCATCCTCGCCAACGCTCAGGTTGCTGCCACCACGGGCGATCTGACCGTCTCCATCGGTTCCACCGTTTCTCTGATTGATCCCAACGGTGAGGTCATGGAAGTCACGCTTGTCGGTACCACCGAGACCAACTCGCTCGAGCACAAGATTTCCAACGAGTCTCCGGTCGGCCACGCCATCATCGGTCACGGCGAGGGCGACTCCGTCGAGGTCGTTACGCCTTCCGGCAAGACTCGCGTCTACACCATCGCCAAGATTGCACGCTAGACCACGGTCCCGCGTAAAGGTATGTTTTCGCTCCCTGGGACCGAATCCTGGGGAGCGTTTTAGTTTGAGGAGCTAACTTATGGCAGAGAACCAGAACGCCGCAGATCAGGCATCGACGCTCAACGACGAGCGCGCCACCCGCCTGGCCAAGCGCGCCGCCCTGTTCGAGGCGGGCCAGAACCCCTATCCCGAGCACTCTGAGCTTGAGGACTACGTTGCCGATATCGAGGCTAAGTACGCCGAGCTTGCCGATGGCGAGGACACCGAGGACGTCGTGAAGATCGCCGGCCGTGTGGTCGCCAAGCGCGGTCAGGGCAAGATCATGTTCATCGTCGTACGCGATGCGACCGGCGAGATTCAGCTGTTCTGCCGCATCAATGACATGGACGAGGCTGCCTGGAATACGCTCAAGTCCCTCGACCTGGGCGACATCCTGGGCGTGACCGGCGTGGTCGTGCGCACCCAGCGCGGCCAGCTTTCCGTTGCCCCTAAGAGCGCGACCCTGCTTGCCAAGGCCGTTCGTCCGCTGCCCGAGAAGTTCCATGGTCTTTCCGACAAGGAGACCCGCTATCGCCAGCGCTATGTCGACCTGATCGCCAACGACGACGTTCGCGAGACCTTCCGTAAGCGTTCGCAGATTCTTTCCACCTTCCGTCGCTTTATGGAGTCCGACGGCTACATGGAGGTCGAAACCCCCATCCTGCAGACCATCCAGGGCGGCGCTACTGCCAAGCCGTTCATCACGCACTTCAACGCGCTCGATCAGGAGTGCTACCTGCGTATTGCTACCGAGTTGCACCTCAAGCGCTGCATCGTCGGCGGTTTTGAGCGCGTGTTCGAGATCGGCCGTATCTTCCGTAACGAGGGCATGGACCTTACCCACAATCCCGAGTTCACCACGATGGAGGCCTACCGTGCCTTCTCCGACCTCGAGGGTATGAAGGCGCTCGCCCAGGGTGTCATTAAGGCGGCTAACAAGGCCATCGGCAACCCCGAGGTCATCGAGTACCAGGGCCAGACCATCGACCTTTCTGGTGAGTGGGCCAGCCGTCCCATGACCGACATCGTCTCCGACGTGCTCGGCAAGCAGGTCACCATTGACACGCCGGTCGAGGAGCTTGCTGCCGCCGCGCGCGAGAAGGGCCTGGAGATTAAGCCCGAGTGGACCGCCGGCAAGATTATCGCCGAGATTTACGATGAGCTGGGCGAGGACACCATCGTCAACCCCACGTTCGTGTGCGATTACCCCATCGAGGTCAGCCCGCTTGCCAAGCGCTTTGAGGACGACCCGCGTCTGACGCACCGCTTTGAGCTGGTTATTGCCGGTCACGAGTACGCCAACGCGTTCTCCGAGCTCAACGACCCGGTCGACCAGGCTGAGCGCTTTGCTGCCCAGATGGCCGAGAAGGCCGGCGGCGACGACGAGGCCATGGAGTATGACGAGGACTACGTGCGCGCCCTCGAGTACGGTATGCCTCCCGCGGGCGGCATCGGCATCGGCATCGACCGCGTGGTCATGCTGCTCACCAACCAGGCTTCCATCCGCGACGTGCTGCTGTTCCCGCACATGAAGCCCGAGAAGGGTTTCCAGTCCGGTGCCGCTGCCGCCAAGGCTGCCGAGGCCGGCAACGCCGCGAGCCCCTTCGTCAAGCCGCTCAAGCCCACGGTTGATTATTCCAAGATTGCCGTCGAGCCGCTGTTTGAGGAGTTCGTCGACTTTGATACCTTCTCCAAGAGCGACTTCCGCGCCGTGAAGGTCAAGGCATGCGAGGCCGTCAAGAAGTCCAAGAAGCTGCTGAACTTTACGCTCGACGACGGCACCGGCACCGACCGTACCATCCTCTCCGGCATTCACGGTTATTATGAGCCCGAGGACCTGGTCGGCAAGACCTTGCTCGCCATCACCAATCTGCCGCCGCGCAAGATGATGGGCATTCCCAGCTGCGGCATGCTCATCAGCGCTATCCACGAGGAGGAGGGCGAGGAGCGTCTCAATCTGATCCAGCTCGACGCTTCCATCCCCGCCGGCGCAAAGATGTACTAACTAGTTACGCGGTTCTACGAACCGCGTAACGGCTCGACGCTGCGCGGGCCGCATTTGGACAATCTGACGTTCAACTTCAAGGGCGCGACCAGAAGGTCAGCGCCCTTTCGTTTCACGTCACCTTGTCTCAAATGCGGCCCGCTCGCTGACGTTGCCAATACATCGGCGTTGCCTTGGCCGTCAATAGTCATTGGGGACGTTCTTAAACGACTACCCAACGGCTATTGAGCACATGGCTCGCATGGCAGCCGTCTCTTTTATGTTTCCTTTAGCCGTTGCTGCCTAGGATGGGGGTTAGTCGGTAGGAAGGGAGCGTCTATATGGACGACGCGAGCGAGCGTGCAATCGAAGAGGACATGCTCGATCAGTTCAATTACTTTGACGATGAGGATGAGGAGCTAATCGATCGTCGCGAGCCGGCATCGCTTGACTCATTTGATCTGGTCGATGAAGAGACTGATGAGGTTGAGGACGAATCAACGGAGTCCCCACAGTCTTCGCGCCTTGACTCGCTGCTTTCGAGAGCCCCCATGCACCACGGTGTTCGTGCCGGCGCACTCCATATGAAAACTGACTGGCACCAGATCGTGACGGCAGGCGATGAGCTTGCCGTCGATGCGCCGCTCACCGATAAGTCATCCATCATCTGCCGCACCGGTATGCTTATGCTCGCGAGCGGAACGGGTGCCTGGCGTGTACGCGATACCATGAATCGCGTCGCCGCCGTACTCGGTGTCACCGTCCACGTTGACTTAAGTCTTCTGTCGTTTGAGTGCACCTGCATCGAAGATGGCCACTGCTTTAACGAGGTTGTCAGCCTGCCCACAACGGGAGTCAATACCCATCGCATTTGGATGATGGAGAGCTTCCTAAAGGAAATCGAGACGTATGGGCGCCGGTTTACCGTGCACGAATACCACGAGATGCTCAAGACCGTTGAGAGTTCAAAACCCGATTACTCTCCCTGGCAACAGGGCCTTGCGGCAGCTTGTGCTTGCGGCGCCTTCGTCTTTTTGCTCGGCGGCGGCCCTATCGAGATGGCCTGCGCATTCGTAGGCGCTGGTGTTGGCAACTTTGCTCGCTCTCATATTCTCAAGCAGGGTCTTGGCCAGTTTAGCGCGCTGACGATTGGCGTTGCGCTCGCTTGCGTTTCGTATCTGCTGGCATTGCTCGGCCTTGGCCAGGTCGTACCGGGGGCAATGTCGCACCAAGAAGGCTATATCGGCGCCATGCTCTTTGTGATTCCCGGCTTTCCCCTCATTACGGCAGGCCTCGACATCGCTAAGCTCGATATGCGAAGCGGCATTGAGCGTCTTTCGTATGCCGTGTCGATTATTGTGATGGCGACCCTCGTAGGCTGGATGGTTGCCGAGTGTGTGGGGCTGGCACCGGATGATTTTGCCCCGCTCGGCCTTTCGCCGCTTGCCCTTACGCTCCTGCGCGTGGTGATGAGCTTCGTTGGCGTATTCGGCTTCTCGGTGATGTTCAACAGCCCGGTAAAGATGGCCGCGGCAGCTGGGCTGATCGGCGCCGTGTCCAATACCTTGCGCCTTACGCTCGTCGATGCGCCGGCGCTGTTTCCCTTCCTGGGCCTGAGCGTAGGTATGCCTCCCGAGGCGGCAGCGTTTATTGGCGCGCTGGTATCGGGGCTGCTCGCGAGCTTAGCCGAAATCAAGCTCACCTACCCACGTATCGCCCTCACGGTGCCATCGATTGTCATTATGGTGCCGGGCTTGTATCTGTATCGCTCGATGTATTACATGTGCACCTTCGACACGGTCAATATGCTCGGCTGGTTTGTGCGTGCAGTGCTCATCGTGGCGTTTCTGCCCGTTGGCCTGGGCGTGGCGAGAACCCTCACCGACTCTCGCTGGCGCCACACCAGCTAATTGGTGCAAATGAAACTGATCCGCAAAACATGAACGTGGATAATCTCCCGTTTTTGGCCTGTTTACGGGCTCAAAACGGGAGATTATCCACGCTCGTGGAATGGGTGTCCGAAAATCCACGCTCGTTGGGCCGATGCAGACGCACCTGGCAATTCCTTTTTTGTAGACGTTGTCGAGCGGCTACGGGCAGGAAAGGTCCCAACGGTTAACATATACTCCATATGGGTAAAGAGACCAAAGCGCTGCCGCGGGGTGGCGCTTTGCGTTTGAAAAACTAGCTCGTCTAAGAGGAACTAGCATGTTAGACCGTTTTACCGATCGCGCGCGCAAGGTCATGTCCATGGCCAAGCAAGAGGCGCTCGATCTACATTCAAATAAGGTGGGTACCGAGCACCTGCTGCTCGCACTCGCCAAGGAGGACGAGGGCATCGCTGCCGAGGCGCTGCGCTCGCTCGATATCTCCTACGACGATATCATGGACACCCTCAAGGAGGTCCAGACCACGGTGCCCGAGCCCAGCGAGGAGACCGAGGCGGCCAAGCTCGCCTTTACGCCGCTCGTCATTAGCGTGATGGAGCGTTCATTCCGCGTGGCGCGTGAAAACAACCAGACCTACGTGTCGACCGAGCACTTGCTGATCGGCATCGTCGAAGAGGGCAACGGCATGGCCATGGACATCCTCATGCGCTTGGGTGTGTCGTCTGCTTCCATCAAGAAGGCCATCGAGAAGCTTACCGCCAAGGACCAGGACAAGAAGCGCCCGCTCGCCGGCGCCGGTGCCGGGCGTCCCGGTGCGGGCCTGCCGTTCTTTAGCGGCTCGGATGCCTCTCAGCAAAAGGGGAGTGGCACCGACACGCTCAAGCAGTTCGCGACCAACCTCACGCAGAAGGCGCGCGACGGCGAGCTCGACCCTGTGATCGGTCGCGAAAAGGAAGTCCAGCGTATGATGGAAATTCTTTCGCGCCGCACCAAGAACAATCCGCTTATCCTGGGCGATCCCGGCGTGGGCAAGACGGCCATCGTCGAGGGCCTGGCGCAGCAGATTGCTGCCGGCAACGTGCCCGAGAACCTCATGAACCAGAATATCTGGACGCTCGACCTGCCGGGTCTCGTGGCGGGTGCCAAGTATCGCGGCGAGTTTGAGGAGCGCCTCAAGAACGTGATCCAGGAGGCCACCGAAGCGGACGACGTCATCCTGTTTATCGACGAGATGCATACCATCATTGGTGCCGGTTCTGCCGAGGGCTCCATCGATGCGAGCTCCATGCTCAAGCCCGTACTCGCGCGCGGTGCCTTCCAGATTATCGGCGCCACCACGGCCGAGGAATTCCGCAAGTACCTCACCAAGGACCCGGCCTTCGAGCGTCGCTTCCAGACCATCGATGTCGAGGAGCCGAGCGTCGAGGACACGGTCAAGATCCTGACCGCGCTCAAGCCGCGCTACGAGGAGCACCACCATGTGCGCTATACGCAGGGTGCTATCGAGGCCGCCGCGAACCTTTCCAACCGCTACATTCAGGATCGCTTCCTGCCCGATAAGGCCATCGACCTCATCGACGAGGCCGGCGCCCGCGCTCGCATCGCCGCCAACCGCGCGCCCGAGCCGGTGCGCGAGGCCGAGCATCGTATAGAGGAGCTCAAGGCCGCCGCGCAGGAGGCCACCGAGAGCGATGACATGAACAAGGCCGCCGAGATCACCGAGCAGCAGAAGGCCGCCGAGATTGAACTCGCCGAAGCCAAGGCCGCCTGGACCGCCGAGCTCGACGCCAGCCCGCTCACCATCGACGTGAGTCAGATTGCCGACATCGTGTCCGTGACCTCTGGCGTGCCGGTTTCCTCGCTCACCGAGAGCGAGAGCCGGCGCCTGCTGCAGACCGAAAGCGTGCTCAAGACGCGCATCATCGGTCAGGACGAGGCAGTCGAGGCCGTCGCCAAGGCCGTGCGCCGCAGCCGTTCGCCGCTCAAGGACCCGCGTCGCCCCGGCGGCAGCTTTATCTTCCTGGGTCCCACCGGCACAGGCAAGACCGAGCTCGCCAAGACGCTCGCCGAGTACCTCTTTGGCAGCAAGGACGCGCTCATCAGCTTCGACATGTCGGAGTTCGGCAGCGAGTTCGAGGTCTCCAAGCTCATCGGTAGCCCTCCGGGTTACGTGGGTCACGACGAGGGCGGTCAGCTTACCAAGGCCGTTCGTCGTCACCCGTATTCGGTCGTGCTGTTCGACGAGATCGAGAAGGCGCACCCCGACATCTTCAACATCCTGCTGCAGGTGCTGGAGGAGGGCCGCCTGACCGATAGCCAGGGCAAGACGATCGACTTCCGCAACACCGTGATCATCATGACGTCCAACGTGGGCGCCCGCGAGATCGCACAGGATGCGAGCGTTGGCTTTGGCACCACCGGCGAGCAGGGTCTCACGTCGAGTGAAATCAAGGGCCGCGCGATGGGCGAGCTCAAGCGCCTGTTCCGCCCCGAGCTGCTCAACCGTATCGACGACATTGTGGTGTTCCAGAAGCTCTCGGGCGAGAATCTCACCAAGATCGCGCACCTGCTGGTGGACGATCTGCGCCAGCGCCTGATCGCAAACGGCATGAACATCAAGCTCACCGATGCGGCCTACGACAAGATTGTGGCCGAGGGTACCGATCTTACCAATGGCGCACGTCCGCTGCGTCGTGCTATTCAAAAGCTCATCGAGGACCCGCTGTCCGAGGAGCTTCTGGCCGGCGAGTGGGGCGAGGGCGATACCGTCCTGTGCGACGTGGCCGATGGCAAGTTTGTCTTTAGCCACGGCACGGGCGAGATCCCGGCACCGCGTCCGGCGGGCACGCTCGGTGGCGATACCGCTCCGGCGGCGCCGCACACCGGAAACGCCGCGCCTGTGAGCAGTGGCGTGAGCTCGGGTCCCGGCGGCATGATGCAAGCCGGCTCTGGTGCGCTGTAGGGATTGAACATACCTTGTATAACGGGGGCGTTTCCGATAAGGAAGCGCCCTCATTTCTATTGAAATGCGCTTCAATCTGCCGTGCTATACTAAAATCGAGATATAGTATAGCAAAGGAGCTGATATGCCTACGTCAATACTCGACACGCGGCCAGTTCAGATGAACGTGCGTATAGATCGCCAGCTCAAAGAGGCGGGAGACGCCGTCCTGACTCATATTGGCATGACGCCGTCACAAGCCGTTCGGACACTTTGGGAGTATCTGGTCGTTAACGGACGCATGCCCTCGAAGGGAGATGCGGCGGCTCCGGTTTCTGACGGAGTGGAGCCCCGGCGCATGGAGTCAAGGGCCGCGCAAGGCAGCCATATCGTTCGCGATTCGTGCCTCAAATACGGCATCCCCATCCCTGAGTTCTCGGGAGACTATGACGACCTCTATGAGGAGGCCATGGCGGAGCGCTATCCCGAGTGGGTGGAACTATGAGCACAGAAGGCGTCCTCAAGCTGTTAATCGATACCAACGTATGGATGGATTATTTTTCTGGCAGGTCCGACCGTACGGCAAATGTCGTCCATCTGATCGAGATTGCCGACGCCTCGGAGCGGATTGCCCTGTTTGCCTCGTCGCTTTCGGTCAAAGACGTTTCATATCTTGTCTCGGCGGCAATCAAGCAGGAGTGCCGAAGAAAGACTGGCTCACTGAGCGATAACGCCATTGCGGCGGCAGACGAAACGGCCTGGGCATGCGTTCGACAGATGCGCGAGCTAGCCCTCATCGCCCCGGTCGGTGCAGACGAGGTCTTCGACTCCTTTGTGTTCAAGTACCACCACAATGACTTTGAGGACGACCTGATGCTGGGCGTCGCCAATCGCATTGATGCCGATTACGTCGTGACGGAGGACAAGAATCTTATTAAACATACCAATGGTGTATGCATTAATGTTCAACAGGCGTTGAGGTTGGTTGGGGGGTCCAACGTCCCTTCGGCGCGGCCCGTCTAACATGCTTTATCTTGATAAAGTGGTGTTTCCCCGCCGTTAGCCGATGATGCGGGGGCGCTCGGCGTTTTCGACTGGTTTATGCACGCAAAGTCTGGGAATATACAAGTCGCATATCTTACTGTCTAACCAGTTGCGCCAAGGAGGCACCATGGACTACAAGATTACCGGCTACGAGCCCGCTCAGCTGTTCCATTTCTTTGAGGAGGTCAGCGCGATCCCCCGTGGGTCTGGCAACGAGAAGGGCATCAGCGATTTCCTGGTTGCGTTTGCCAAGGAGCGCGGCCTCGACGTGTATCAGGACGAGGTCTACAACGTCATCATTCGCAAGCCCGCATCTGCCGGTGCCGAGAATGCCCCGACCGTGATGCTGCAGGGCCACATCGATATGGTGTGCGACAAGTTGGGCTCCGTTGAGCACGACTTTACGACCGACGGTATCGACCTGGTCGTCAAGGACGGCGTCCTCACCGCTAACGGCACCACCCTGGGCGCCGACAACGGTATCGCCGTCGCGCTTATGCTTACCGTGCTCAACGATGATTCGATTGTCCATCCGGCCCTCGAGTGCGTATTCACCACCGACGAGGAGACTGGCCTGGTCGGCGCCGAGACACTCGACAAGTCCCAGATTAGCGCCCGCACCATGATTAACCTTGACTCCGAGGAAGAGGGCGTTGCCACCGTCAGCTGCGCCGGCGGCGTCGTCGTTACCTACACCTGCCCGATCGCGCGCGAGCACAAGACCGGTAGCGCCCTCACGCTCGACATCTCCGGCCTGCTGGGCGGTCACTCCGGCAGCGATATCAACCTGGAGCGCGGCAACGGCAACCTTATCATGGCCCGCATCATCGACCGCCTGATGGTTGCCGGTGAGCCCGCCATCGTCAGCTTCAACGGCGGCACCAAGGACAACGCCATCAATCGTGAGTGCAAGGCTGTTCTGGTCTACGCCGACCACGCTGCCGCCGAGGCCGCGGCCGAGATCGCCCGTGGCATCATCGCCGACGTTACCGCCGAGCTCGAGGTCTTCGACCCCGGCTTTACCTGCACTGTCGAGATCGCCGACAACGCCGAGGTCGAGGCCATGGACGAGAAGTCCGCGCTTGCCCTCATCCGCGCTCTGCGTCTTGCCCCCAATGGTGTGATTCGCCGCAACGTCGCCACCGACGGCTCAGTCGAGGTTTCCTCCAACATCGGCGTGGTCGCCACTTCCGATGATCAGGTCAAGATTATGCTGTCCCCGCGCTCCTCGATCACCTCGCTGCAGAACGAGTTCAAGGACCGCCTGCAGACGCTTGCCGATGTCCTGGGCTTCGACGCCAAGTTTGAGTTCGAGTATCCCGGCTGGAGCTATGCCGAGCATTCGCCGGTCCGCGACGTCTTTGTCGAGAGCTATCGCGAGCTATTTGGCTCCGAGCTGCGCATCGAGTCCATTCACGCCGGCCTTGAGTGCGGCCTGTTTGCCGAGGCCCTGCACGGCCTGGACGCCATCGCCGTGGGCCCGACGCTCTCCGATGTCCACACCCCGGACGAGAGCATGGAGCTCGCTTCTGCCGAGCGCTTCTACGAGCTGCTCATCGACGTCCTCAAGCGCCTCGCTGCGTAAAGGTTGCGCTAGCAGCAGTCTGAGCTACGTGCTAGCGGATTGCAAATGACATTACGAGAGGGGGCATCCGAGCTTTTGCGACGGGTGCCCCCTCTCTTCTTTTAAGAAATGGGAAATTGATTGGCGTCTAGCCCATATCCGCCTTGATGAGGTCGAGGGTGCGCTGGCAGTTTTCGCGGACGGGGCCGAGCATATGCTCGCGCAGGTCCGCCATGCCGGGCAGGTCGGCGTATTCGTCCATGACCTCTTCCATGCAAATGGGTACCTCGTAGGCGAGGTCCATCATGGTTGCAAAGCAAAACTTCTCGGATAGCCCGGCATCGGTAAGCGCCGCCTCCAGCGCGGGGTCGCCCATACCGTGGTATCGGCGGATAGCGCCTGGACCGATGCGCCCCACACGATTTTCGCCGCCAACGCTCATGGCGAGGCGCGCCCGGCGGCGCATGCGCTCATACGCCAAACCCGACGCGACATCGTACATACGAGCCATCATGGCTGCGCCGTCGTTTCCAAGGAGCAGGGAATAGTTTTTCGCGTGCGCATCCGGTGCGCCGATAATGGCGTTGAAGAACAGTATCTGCGTAAACAGATACAGGTTAAGTTGATGGTGGCTCGTATTTACGAGGAGCTCCTGAATATCGCGGGTGGTCGGGCCGCCGTCTGCCGTGTACTTTTGGGCGGGCATCACCCCAAGTGCCTGACAGAGGTCTTCTTGATGTAGACGCTTGATCGTTCCGTCTTTGACTTTCACGCGGTCATAGCGCTCAACAATGAGGGCAGGTTCGTCCTCAAACATTCGATATTCGACGTTTGCCGTTGCGATACCGGCGCGCTGGGCGCTTTTCATGCAGACAAACTCATTGAGAGCCTCGAGTTTAAATCCGATAACGCCATTTTTTAAAATATGCGTCGTGGGCGAGGAGCCCATGCATTCGCACCAGCGGCCGTTTATGAACGCGAGCGCGAACTTGCCCTGGTTGCCTCCAAGTGACCAACTTTCATCTAGACCCATCCACGATGCATCGCGGTCATCTCTGATCGACTTGAGACGGAGAGCAATTTCGTGGTCGTCTATAGGGCGGTATTCGCCAACGCGATGCAGGACGGCGTCGGCATCTTCTTCGGCACAAAACTGCACTCCGCCCGGACAGTCGAGTCCGATATGGCTGAGCAACGCAACGGGATTGTTGGGCCTAACGTCGAATTCGGCGGCAATCGCTTTTCGTTGGTCTTCGCTGTCGGGTAGAAGGCCAAACAGGTACGGATTCATGACCTGTTGGCCGTATGTGCGATTTGATACGGGTATGTTGGTCGATAGGGCTGGCCCGTCGTAGTCTTGGTCGTAGGAAAAGCTGATAAGACCTTTCTCATCCTGTGCGAGCGTTCCCGCAGGTACGCCGCAAATAATAGTCCGAAGCGTTTTTCTGACCATAGACTATTTCCCTTCAGACTTGGCTTGGGCGGGTGCGTTAGCGGCAATCGAGACTCCGAGATTGGACATGGCGAAATCGGCGAAGGCCCTGTCGTAGAGCTCGGACGTAAGGGGGGTATCTGCAAGAGCCGGAATAGTTGTGCTGCGACGGTTGCGATGATGAAGACGTTGAGCGTGATGGCGTCTGGAGGTGCTGCAAGGTTGATCGGCATGCGGGGCGTCGACTGGCTGCTCATTTTTCGTTTCGCCTATATCCCCTTGTGCTGCGAGCGCCAGTCCAAGAGCGTCGAAAATCGCCAACAACTTGTCGAGCCGAATACCCGTGGCGTCTCCTAGCTCGAGCGATGCGAGCAGGCGCTCCGAAACGCCGGCTTTTTTAGCGAGGGCCGCACGGGTGATTTCCTGCGACTCGCGTGCCTGACGCACATAGATGCCAGCTTGGCGTGGTGTGGTGATGGGAAGGGTATCCATGGCGATCTCCAACATGCAGACTTTTGCATATCAGTATGACATGCAAAAGTCTGCACGAAAAGGCCTCATGCAAAACTTTGCATGAGGCCTTGTACTGGCGTTGAGTTTTGAGCGATTGTGTTTGGCGTTACAGTGCGAGGATCCCAAGGTGCTCAAGCAAGATCTTAAGTCCGATGAGGATGAGCACGATGCCGCCCACGATGGTGGCAGGTTTTTCGTAGCGCGCGCCAAAGGTGTGGCCGATCGCTACGCCGGCGACGGAGAAGATAAACGTTGTGACGCCGATAAGCGATACAGCGGGAACGATGTCAACCGAGAGCGCCGCAAATGAGATGCCTATGGCTAGGGCGTCGATTGAGGTGGCGATGGCGAGGATCAGGTACTCGCCCAGGTCAATCTTTTCGGCATCCTTGCCGTCGCCTTCATTCTCGTCCTCGGTAAAGGCTTCCCACAGCATTTTGCCGCCGATAAAGGCCAAAAGGATAAAGGCGATCCAATGGTCGATGGGTCCGATGATGCCCATGAATTGGCTGCCAAGCGCCCATCCGATTACGGGCATGCCGGCCTGAAAGCCGCCAAAGAACAGGCCGAGCACCACGGCGACTTTAAGGTTGATCTTCTTCATGCCAAGGCCCTTGCAGATGGATACGGCAAAGGCATCCATCGAAAGGCCAACGGCGAGCAGCACGAGCTCTGCGAGTCCCATAGTCTGGCTCCCTCTCTGCGGGCGGGCCCGCGTGTACCTCTTGGGGGAGTAACAAAAAAGACCCGTGGCGTACGCGTTGCGCGCACAGCCACGAGTCTCGTTCATTAAGGCAAGCCAGGCCGCATCGGCCAGTGTGTTGACTTGCCGCGCCACCGGAGGCGAACCCGATCACGCGACTACTCCCTCATTTATGCGAATCCCGATGCTACCACATAAGCAGCTCATTTGGATTGGGGCTCTCAGCTGTGTTCGCTCATTCTGTAAGCATCGGATTTTGCGGGCGTCACAGAGGCAAACCGTGAGAAACTTATTGACGTTTATGGAGCGTATACGATGGGAGCGATGCCTTGGATAAGAACGAGCTGCAAAAGCGTATGGAACAGGCCATCCGCCTGACGGCACCTGGCCAGCCGATCCGCACCGCCCTCGACATGATCATTGCTGGTCACCTGGGCGCTCTTATTTGCGTCGGCGACACCGAAAACGTGCTCGCTGCTGGTAACGACGGCTTCCCGCTCAACATTTCGTTTACCTCGAACCGCCTGTTCGAGCTTTCCAAGATGGACGGCGCCATCGTCATCGACGGCGACCTCACCCAGATCCTGCGCGCCAACTTCCACCTCAATCCCGATCCCTCGCTTGCCACGAGCGAGACGGGCATGCGTCACCGCACCGCCGCCCGCATGTCGGTGCTCACGGATGCCATCGTGATCTCGGTCTCGGCCCGTCGTGCCGTCGTCAACGTGTACGTTCACGGCAAGAGCTACGAGATCCAGCCCGTCACCACCATCATGAGCTCGGTCAACCAGCTCGTCGCCACGCTCCAGACTACCCGTCAGTCGCTCGACCGCTCCCTGCTGCGCCTGACGGCCCTCGAGCTCGACGACTACGTTACGCTCGCCGACATTACCGGGATTTTCTCGAGCTTCGAGATCATGCAGCAGGCAAAGACCGAACTTAAGGATTGCATTGTCAAGCTGGGCAACCAGGGCAAGCTCGTGCAGATGCAGCTCGAGCAGCTCGCCGGCTCCAGCATGGATACCGAGTACGACCTGATGATTCGCGACTATGCGAGCGATTCCTCCGAGGCCAATGCCGAAAAGATCCGCGCCAACCTGAGCCGTATGACGCCCAAGGACTTGTCCGACCCGCAGCATGTGGCGGCGGTTCTGGGTTACGACGACCTGGACGAGGACTCCGTCATGACACCGCTGGGCCTGCGCACGCTTTCGCGCGTGTCCGTCGTGCGCGACGGCGTGGCCGAGAAGATCGTCGACGAGTATGGATCGCTGCAGGAGCTCATGGACGACATCAGCGAAGATCCGGAGCGCCTGGGCGACTTTGGCGTCAACAACCCTGCCATTCTTGCGGACTCCCTGTACCGCATGAAGGGCACCAAACAGGGGAACGCATAATGGCGCCCGTATGCGCCGTGGTCGTTGCCGGTGGCAGCGGCCAGCGCTTTGGTAACCCCGGTGGTAAGCAGCTCGTCAATGTAGCGGGCCGTCCGCTTATGAGCTGGTCCATCCGCGCATTTGACCGTAGCAATAAGGTCGGCCACATCGTCGTGGTGTGCCCTGCCGAGCGTCGTGCCGAGATGCGCCGCCTGGCCATCAGCCCGTATTCGTATAGCACGCCCATCAGCTTTGCCGATGCCGGCGAGACCCGCCAGGATTCCACCCGCGCCGGCGTGCACGCGGTGCCGGCGGGTTTCGAATATGTCGCCATCCACGATGGCGCCCGTCCGCTCATTACGACCGAGGCTATCGACCACGCTATCGACGTGCTCGTGAGCGACCGTGCCCTCGACGGTGTCGTGTGCGGCCAGCCTGCCATCGACACACTCAAAATCGTCGATGGCGACAACATCGTCGAGACGCCGCCGCGCGAGCTGTACTGGGCCGCGCAGACGCCGCAGATTTTTAGTGTCGACGCCATGAAGCGCGCCCATGCCGCGGCGATTGCCGAGGGCTTTATCGGCACGGACGATTCGTCACTGGTCGAGCGCATGGGTGGGCGCGTCCGCTGCGTCCAGAGCCCGCGCGATAACCTTAAGGTGACGGTGCCCGAGGACCTGCGTCCCGTAACCGCGATTCTGCTTGGCCGCATGGCCGAGGGAGAGGACCTTCCCCATGTTCAGTAACCTGCGCATTGGCCATGGCTACGACGTCCACCGTCTGGTGGAGGGGCGTCGATGTATCATCGGCGGTGTTGACATTCCCTACGAGCGCGGCCTGCTGGGCCACTCGGATGCCGATGTGCTCGCGCACGCCTTGGCCGACGCCATTCTGGGCGCCTGCCGCGGGGGAGACATCGGCAAGCTATTCCCCGATACCGACCCCGCCTATGAGGGTGCCGATTCGATGGTGCTGCTCGCTCGCGTGATGGACTACGCGCGCGAGCTGGGCTTCGAGTTTGTCGATGCCGATTGCACCATTGCCTGTCAGCAACCCAAGATCACCCCGCACCGCGATGCCATGCGCGCCAACCTTGCCCATGCCCTGGGCGTTGACGTCGAAAACGTGGGCGTCGCCGCCACTACGACCGAAAAGCTCGGTTGGGAAGGCCAGGGCGAGGGAATCGGCGCCTGGGCCGTCTGCCTGCTACAGAAAACCGTTAAGGAGTAACGAATGCGTATCTACAACAGCGCTACCCATAAAAAGGAAGAGTTTCAGCCCATCGAGTCCGGCAAGGTCCGCATGTACGTGTGCGGCCCCACGGTCTACGACAACATCCACATCGGCAATGCCCGTACGTTCATCAGCTTTGACGTGATTCGTCGCTGGCTCATCGCGAGCGGCTACGAGGTCACGTTTGCCCAGAACCTCACCGATGTCGATGACAAGATCATCAAGCGCGCCAACGAGCAGGGCCGCACTGCCGCCGAGGTCGCGACGGAGTTCTCGGACAAGTTCATCGGCGTCATGCGCGCCGCCAACGTGCTCGATCCCGATGTGCGCCCCCGCGCCACCAAGGAGATCGGCCCCATGATCGCCATGATCAAGACGCTTATCGAGCAGGGCCACGCTTACGCAGCCGATAACGGCGATGTGTACTTTGCCGTGCGCAGCGATCCCAACTATGGTCAGGTCTCGGGCCGCAACATCGACGACCTTATGGTTGGCGCGCGCATCGAGGAGAACGAGGACAAGAACGACCCGCTCGACTTTGCCCTGTGGAAGGCCGCTAAGCCCGGCGAACCCAGCTGGCCGAGCCCCTGGGGCGAAGGCCGTCCCGGTTGGCACACCGAGTGCGCCGCCATGGTGCATCGCTACCTGGGCACCCCGATCGACATCCACGGCGGCGGCTCCGACCTTGCCTTCCCGCATCACGAGAACGAGTGCGCCCAGGCCACCTGCGCCTGGCACCAGGGCTTCTCCAACACCTGGATGCACACGGGCATGCTGCTGGTCGACGGCGAGAAGATGTCCAAGTCGCTCGGAAACTTCTTTACGCTGGCCGAGGTCCTCGAGCAGCACTCCGCTGCTGCCCTGCGCCTGCTGATGCTGCAGACGAGCTATCGCTCGCCGCTTGACTTCTCCTGGGAGCGCCTGGAGGGTGCCGAGAACTCGCTCACGCGTATCGCCGGTACGGTCGAGAACCTGCGCTGGGCTGCGAACCATGCGACGGCCGATGCCGATGAGGCAGCATCCGAGGCGTTTGCCGCCAAGGCCGCCGAGACCCGTGTCACCTTTAAGGAGTGCATGGACGACGACTTTAACACCGCCGGCGCTATGGGTGCTGTCTTTGGCTTTGTCACCGAGTGCAACCAGTACCTGGAGCAGGCCGGTGACGCTGCCGACAAGGCCGCTGCGCTTGCTGCCGCCGATACGCTGGTTGAGCTGCTCGACACATTTGGCGTTGAGCTTCCCGAGCCCAAGGTCGAGCTGCCGCTGGGCCTGCTGGGCGTTGCCGCCGGCCTGGTCGCCTACACGGGCGACGACGTGGACGAGGCCGCTGCCAAGATTCTCGAGGCCCGCGCCGAGGCCCGCGCCGCCAAGAACTGGGATCTGGCAGATGCCATCCGCGATCAGCTCAAGGACCTGGGCCTGACGATTGAAGATACCGCCGCCGGCACTCGTATTAAGAGTCTCTAGTATTTGTCGACCGTTCGAGGTGCGGCAGATTGCCTTGAAAGAGGAGGGCATAGACCTAGTGGTCATGCCCGACGATTGAAAGGCAAGGTGCCGTGGCTCGGACGGTCGATTCTTGTTCGTTATCTATTTAAGGAGGCCGTTTTATGGCCGACAATCGCAAGCGTGCGCCTCGTGGCGGCAAGCAGGCTGCTTCTGGCTCGCGTCCGATTCGCCGCAATGACCGCACTGCCGCTCCCAAGGGCCAGCGCGATCGCACCCAGGCCGCACGTCCGCAGCGCGATCGCAACCGCGACGCTGCCCAGGCTCCCAAGGGTGAGTTCATCGAGGGTCGTCGTGCTGCCGCCGAGGCGCTACGCACCGGTTTTCCCATCAAGTGCGCGCTCATTGCCGAGGGCGGGGAGCGCGACGCCGCCTTGTTGCGCCTGGTCGACGACCTCAACGCCGCGGGTGTCCGCATTAAGTATGTGCCGCGCGCGCAGCTCGATGCCCTGTCGAGCCACGGCGCTCACCAGGGCATTGCGCTCGAGGTTGGCAACTTCCCCTATGCCGATGTCGCCGATATTCTCGACCGCGCAGGCGAGGGCCCGGCACTTGTCGTGGTGCTCGACCACGTGACTGACGACGGCAACTTTGGCGCCATCGTGCGCTCCGCCGAGGTTGTGGGCGCGGCCGGCGTCATCATCGCCAACAAGCGTGCCGCCGGCGTGACCGTGGGCAGCTACAAGACTTCAGCCGGCGCCGTCATGCATCTGCCTATCGCGCAGGTGCCCAACATTGCCCGTGCACTCGACGATCTTAAGGCCGCTGGCTTTTGGGTGGGCGGTGCCTCCGAGCATGCCGAGGGCAGTTGTTGGGATGCTCCCTTCGAGGGTCGCGTGGCGCTCGTCATGGGTTCCGAGGGCGATGGCATTTCGCGCCTGGTGCTTGAGAAATGCGACTTTTTGACCAAGCTTCCCCAGCGCGGCATGACCGAGAGTCTCAACGTGGCCCAGGCGACCACCGCACTGTGCTTTGAGTGGTTGCGCCGCAACGTCGGCGAGCTCATGGGGGAGGAGTAGCGCATGTCCAAGAAGAACCGCGCCAAGTCCAAGGCCAAGCGCTTTGGCGAGGGCTCGGCCAAGCCGATTGTTTCGGCCGCGACCTATGGCGTGGGCGGCAATGCGTTTGCGCAGGCTATCGCCGATCCAGTCTCGACAGTGCATTCCAACAAACCCGAGCTGTTGGTGGTCGACGGCTACAATGTGATCCACTGTACGCCGCGCTACGAAAAGCTCGTGTACGACCATTCTGACGATCCGTATTCCAGCGACGTTCACGATATGGCGCGCACGGCGCTCATTAATGACGTAGCCGCGTTTGCCCAGGGCCGCTACGAGGCTGTGATCGTATTTGACGGCGCGGGCAATATCTCCAGCGAGCGCCCCAACCTACCGGCCCGCGGCGTGCGTATCGAGTTTTCGCCGACAGGTGTTTCGGCCGATACCGTGGTGCAGAAGCTCTGCATCGAGGCACGCGAGGAAGGTCGCGCGTGCTCCGTGGTATCGAGCGACGGCACGATCCAGGCCGTCGTCATGGGCAAGGGCGTTACGCGCATCTCGAGCCGCATGCTGGTGGACGAGATCAAGCAGATCGACAACGACGTGCACGAGGCCGAAGAAGCCCCACAGATTAAGATGACCCTGGGCAGCCGCCTGAGCCCCGAGGCCCTGGCAAAGCTGAAGGCCCTGCGCGGGAGGTAGGGGATTATCCATAGAGACCCGTTTTCCAATTGGCCGGCCCGTTGATTTGTAATCAATGGACTGTGGGTTGCCGTCGCCAAAACGAATAGTTTTTGGTTTTGGCGAACGGATAAAACTATTCGTTCTGGCGAATAGTTTTGAGATGTGGTCGGGTGAAGGGCCTGTTGCGCCTCGTCCGCAATTCCTTTATTCTTAACTGGCTTCGCGCGAAAGCGCCAAGTGTGCCAGTGTGGCGCAAAGGTAGCGCAACTGATTTGTAATCAGTGGGTTGCAGGTTCGATTCCTGTCACTGGCTCCATGAGAGTTTCGGGCTCTGTTCCCTTGTGGAACAGGGCCCGTTTCTATTTATGTCGATAAGTCAGCGGGTTTGGCGCCAACCAAACTTCAGGTTTGTCTCGATCTGTAACACGAAGAGGCTGAAAACCCTCCTTATAGTTACAGATCGAGACAATGCCAAGGGATGGTCGATAACATCTCGATCTGTAACACGAAGAGGCTGAAAGCCGTTCTTGCTGTTATAGATTTAGATAAACAGACAGGCCGCCAGGGAAACATCTTGATCTGTAACAGATAGGGGAGGAATAACCCTCTTACTGTTACAGATCGAGACTGAAACTGGGGCGAGGTTAGTCATCGGCATCGAGCGAGGATTTTCGGACACACGAGAGTGGAAAATCTCCCGCTTAGTGAATGATCGTGGATAATCTGCCACTTTGGCCTTGGGGGCACGCCAATAGTGGGAGATTGTCCACGCTCGATTTCAAACGGAAGAAAATCCACGCTCGAATCTGCCACGGAAGCCCGATCTCGACCTATATATAGGTGCAAATAGGCTGTTATCGAAGTTCGATCCTGAAGGTGTACTCCACTACGCCAAAGTGTTACCTTGGGAAATGTCACCTCTGTATCCAAAACCACTGTCCTTCACATCCAAACTCAACAAAACCGCAGGTCACGGCTATATAGATACGCCCGGAACCGTGTATCTAGAGGTTTTCGTTGACAGCCCCCAAGGTTGCATCGTATTATCTTTTTCGTTCGCGGGGGCGGCGGTCCAAAAGACCAAAGGACCTGCGGATACTTGAACGATTGGGAGTTTGCCCGAGTGGTTAATGGGGACGGGCTGTAAACCCGTTGGCTCTGCCTACATAGGTTCGAATCCTATAGCTCCCACCCGTCAAGTGCCTGTATAGCTCAGTCGGTAGAGCACTTCGTTGGTAACGAAGAGGTCACCAGTTCAAGTCTGGTTGCAGGCTCCATCCGGCGGTGTAGCTCAGTTGGTTAGAGCACACGGTTCATACCCGTGGCGTCACTGGTTCGAATCCAGTCACCGCTACCATAGGTAACACGGTGGCTTCTCAATAGTATGTTGAGAGGCCACTATGGTATAAAGGCAAAGTCCCGTCCGGGGACGACCTGTTTAGAGGAGGGCTTTATGGCCAAAGAGAAGTTTGAGCGCACTAAGCCGCATGTTAACATCGGCACCATTGGTCACGTCGACCACGGCAAGACCACGCTGACCGCTGCCATCACCAAGGTTCTCTCCGAGACCGAGGGCTGCAAGGCTGACTTCACTGCGTTCGAGAACATCGACAAGGCTCCCGAGGAGCGTGAGCGCGGCATTACGATCTCCGTCTCCCACGTCGAGTACGAGACCGCTTCCCGTCACTACGCTCACGTTGACTGCCCGGGCCACGCTGACTACGTCAAGAACATGATCTCCGGTGCTGCTCAGATGGACGGCGCTATCCTGGTCATCGCCGCTACCGACGGCCCCATGGCTCAGACCCGCGAGCACATCCTGCTCGCCCGTCAGGTCGGTGTTCCCTACATCGTCGTCTTCCTGAACAAGTGCGATATGGTCGACGATGACGAGCTCATCGACCTCGTCGAGATGGAGACCCGTGAGCTCCTCTCCGAGTACGATTTCCCCGGCGACGACATTCCCGTCATCCGTGGTTCCGCTCTGGGCGCTCTCGAGGGCGACGCCAAGTGGATGGACGCTATCCGCGAGCTCATGAACGCCGTCGACGAGTACATCCCGACGCCTGCTCGTAACAACGACCTCCCGTTCCTGATGGCCGTTGAGGACGTTATGACCATCTCCGGCCGTGGTACCGTTGCTACCGGCCGTGTCGAGCGCGGTGAGCTCAAGCTCAACGAGCCCGTCGAGATCGTCGGCATCAAGGATACCCAGAACACCGTTGTTACCGGTATCGAGATGTTCCGTAAGTCCATGGACTTCTGCGAGGCTGGCGACAACGTCGGTCTGCTGCTCCGCGGCATCAAGCGTGAGGACATCGAGCGCGGCCAGGTTCTCTGCAAGCCCGGTTCGGTTACCCCGCACACCAAGTTCACCGGTGAGATCTACGTTCTGACCAAGGAGGAGGGCGGCCGTCATACCCCGTTCTTCGATGGTTATCGTCCTCAGTTCTACTTCCGTACCACCGACGTTACCGGTACGGTCAAGCTCCCCGAGGGCACCGAGATGGCTATGCCTGGTGACCACATCACCATCGAGGGCGACCTCATCCACCCGATCGCCATGGAGGAGGGCCTGCGCTTCGCTATCCGCGAGGGTGGCCACACCGTCGGTTCGGGCATCGTCTCCACGATCATTGAGTAAATTAGCTCTTTGATATAGCTGACTTAGAGAACCCGGCACTTATTTGGGTGCCGGGTTCTTTTCTGCAATGGATATTGAGCCGTTGCTGGTGTCGAGAGGATCGATAATGGTCCTGGATGCACCGTCGATTAGATCTCGATGGCTTCATTGATGTGTTCCAAATATGAATGGATCCACCGAGAACCAATTGACTCGAGGTTTTCATTGACAGCACTTACGTGGAGCTGATAAAGTAACAACTCGTGCCCGTACGGGGCGGAAATGAAAGGTTCAGGATACATGCGTACTCTAGTTACTCTTGCGTGCACTGAGTGCAAGCGCCGCAACTATACGACCACCAAGAACAAGTCGACCATGCCTGATCGTATGGAGATCAAGAAGTATTGCCCCTGGTGCCGTCACCACACGCTGCACAAAGAGACTCGCTAGTCTCTAGTCATATACGCCAGTAGTTCAATTGGTAGAGCATCGGTCTCCAAAACCGAGTGTTGAGGGTTCGAGTCCTTCCTGGCGTGCCAGTCATTATTCCGTAAGCTCCCACTTGGGGGCTTACGGTTTACTCATGTATAAGCGCATTGCGCGGAGGTAACCCAAATGGCCAACAAGAAGAACAAGAAGAAGGCACAGCAGCAGGCGCCTGCCAACAACGCTGCCGCCAACTCCAAGGTTGAGGCCAAGAAGGCCGTTGCCAAGAAGAGCGAGAAGGCTGCGAAGTCCAAGAAGAACGAGAAGCCTGGTTTCTTCGCCCGCACCAAGAAGTATTTCGCTTCGGTGAAGTCCGAGATGAAGCGTGTCACGTGGCCCGATAAGAAGGAGCTCGTGAACTACTCGGTCGTCGTTTGCGCTTCTCTGATCGTCGTCGGCGTCGTCATCGCTCTGCTCGATGCTGGCTTTGGCGAGGCTCTTGCTCTGTTCTCTGGATTGAGGGGCTAAACCATGTCTAAGCGTTGGTACGTCGTTCACACTTACTCTGGATACGAGAACCGCGTTAAGTCCGATCTCGAGCATCGCATCGAGACTATGGGCATGCAGGACCGTATCTTTGATATCGAGATTCCTATGGAGCGCGTCACCGAGATTAAAGAGGGTGGCAAGCGTGAGACCAAGGATTCCAAGATCTTCCCGGGTTATGTCCTGGTCCGCATGGAGATGGATGACGATGCTTGGACGTGCGTTCGTAACACGCCTGGCGTCACCGGTTTCCTGGGCGGCAACGGCAAGCCCGCTCCGCTTTCCCGCGACGAGTACAACAAGATGACTCGTCGTCCCGGTAAGGGCGATTCGCCCAAGCGCACCTCGGTTGATATTCAGGTCGGCACGTCCGTCCGCGTCACCGATGGCCCGCTTACCGACTTTGATGGCAAGGTCTCCGAGGTTAACACCGAGGCTGGCAAGCTTAAGGTCACGCTGATGATCTTTGGCCGCGAGACGCCGGTTGAGCTCGACTTTAACCAGGTCGCTGTCATCGCTTAAGTTTTCGTCCGTTCGCGCGAGCGTGCTTCTTCTGTGACTGCTCATCTCAGGAGTGCTTCTAACACGTGCGTGCTTACGATATAGCAAGTACTTCACACTCGTGATTCGAAAGGAATGACCATGGCTGAGAAGAAGGTTGCCAACGTCATTAAGCTCCAGATTCCTGCTGGTGCAGCTAACCCCGCTCCTCCCGTCGGCCCCGCTCTGGGCGCTGCTGGCGTGAACATCATGCAGTTCTGCCAGGCCTTTAACGCCGAGACGCAGGACAAGAAGGGCGACATCATCCCCGTTGAGATCTCTGTCTACGAGGATAAGTCCTTCTCCTTCATCACCAAGACCCCGCCGGCGGCTCACCTCATCAAGAAGGAGCTGAACCTCAAGTCTGGTTCCGCTAAGCCCCAGGCCGACAAGGTTGGTCAGCTCTCCCAGGAGCAGCTCACCAAGATCGCCGAGATCAAGATGCCGGACCTCAATGCCAACGACATTGACGCCGCCAAGAAGATCATCGCCGGTACCGCCCGTTCCATGGGCGTCACCATCGCTGAGTAGCGATTTCTTATGGTAACGACGGGTGCTCCGACCTGGGCGCCCGTTAAATGTGTGCAATAGGGCACACGATACGATGTGGGAGGGCTCACGCCCGTTTAACCACAGGAGGTAATGCACATGGCTAAGCATGGTAAGAGCTATAACGCCGCTGCCGAGAAGATCGATCGCGCCACGCTCTACACCCCCCTTCAGGCTGCCAAGCTCATTAAGGAGCTCGACACCGCCAAGTTCGACGAGACCGTCGAGGCCCACTTCCGTCTGGGCATCGATACTCGTAAGGCTGACCAGAACATCCGTGGTTCCATCTCCCTGCCCCACGGCACCGGCAAGACCGTTCGTGTTGCCGTCTTCGCCGAGGGCGAGAAGGCCCGCGAGGCCGAGGCTGCCGGCGCCGACATCATCGGTTCCGACGAGCTTGTCGCCCAGATTCAGAAGGGCGAGATCAACTTCGACGCCGCTATCGCTACGCCGAACATGATGGCCAAGGTTGGCCGCATCGGTAAGATCCTTGGTCCCCGTGGCCTCATGCCGAACCCCAAGCTCGGCACCGTGACCATGGACGTCGCCAAGATGGTCTCCGAGCTCAAGGCTGGCCGCGTTGAGTACCGCGCCGACCGCTACGGCATCTGCCACGTGCCCCTGGGCAAGAAGTCCTTCTCTGAGCAGCAGCTCGTCGAGAACTACGCCGCCCTGTACACCGAGATCCTGCGCGTCAAGCCCTCTTCTGCTAAGGGTAAGTACGTCAAGTCCATCTCCGTGTCTTCCACCATGGGTCCTGGCGTCAAGGTCGATCCCGCTGTCCAGCGCGACTTCCTGGCTGAGTAACTTTTAGTTACTGCCTGAGCAAAGCAAGCATTGCTAAAGAGACCCGGTTCTGCCTCGTGCAGGACCGGGTCTCTTGCTTTTGAGTCAACGAAACCACCACGAAGGGGACAGGCACCCTTGTGGTGGTTTTACTTGTGTTGTACTTTAGCGCGATGTAGTACTACCCGAGGCCGAAGGGAGCCCAACATGTTTAAGAACACGCAACAGCTCCTAGGCCTAGCGCTACTAGATTGGATAGCGCGCTAGGGTTGTAATCTCGCTATAACGATTTGTTGTACCCGGGTGCGCTATCGTCTGCCGCTTTCAGGCGTGATGAGCGACACGGGTATTTTTCTATCTCTAGGCCTTCTCTCTCTCCTGAAAGCCATCTGTCATAAAACGGTCAATCAGGAGGAACATATAAGCCGCAAAATCACAATCTTTGACGCCACCCTGTGCGACGGTGAGCAGTCGCCGGGCGCCAGCATGAATACCGAGGAAAAGCTCTTCATCGCCCGCCAGCTGGTGCGCATGAACGTGGACGTTATCGAGGCGGGCTTTCCCATCTCGAGTCCTGGTGACTTTCGCTCCGTACAGGAGATTGGCAAGATTGCGGGCGACCGATGCACGGTATGCGGCCTGACGCGCGCTGTCGACAGGGATATCGAAGTGGCTGCAGAGGCGCTCAAAACGGCCCAGAGGCCCCGTATCCATACAGGGCTGGGTGTGAGCACCAGTCACCTGCGCGACAAGCTCCATATGACTGAGGAAAGGGCAATTGAGTGAGCGATCCATGCCGTCAAACATGCTCGCAAGTTCGTTGACGATGTTGAGTTTTATGCCGAGGATGCCGGCCGCTCCGATCAGGAGTTTCTGGTGCGCATTATCGAGGCGGCCGTAAAGGCCGGTGCCACGGTCGTGAACATCCCCGATACGATGGGCTACAACATGCCGTGGGACTTTGGCGCCCGCATCCGTGACCTGCTCGGGCGCTGCGGGTGCGGCCGGTCAGCGTGCGGTCGACGTGATGGAGTATCGCGAGTACGAGATTGAGCGCATTGCGCGCCAGGCATTTGAGGCGGCGCGCAAACGTCGCGGCAAGGTGACGAGCGTTGATAAGCGCAACGTGCTGGAGACGAGCCGCATGTGGCGCGAGATCGTGCATCGCGTGCAAGACGAGGAGTACTCCGACGTGGAGCTTGAGGACCTGCTCGTCGACAACGCCGCCATGCAGCTCATCAGTCGACCGGCAGACTTTGACGTCGTGGTGACGGAGAACATGTTCGGCGACATCCTGTCCGATGAGGCGGCTCAGATTACCGGATCGCTCGGTATGCTTGCCTCTGCCTCGCTGGATGATGGCGTATCGCTGTTTGGGCCGAGCGCTGGCAGCGCTCCTGACATCGCGGGGCTCGGCGTGGCCAATCCGCTGGCTCAAATCTTGTCGGTGGCGATGCTGCTGACCTACGCGCTCGACATGGGCGAGCAAGCCGCGTGGATCGAGAGCGCCGTGGCGCGCGTGCTCGACGAGGGCTGGCGCACCCGTGACATCGCCGATGTCAACACCCCGGCAGATAAGATCCTCGGCACCACGACGATGGGCGACAAGGTCGTCGCCGCGCTGTAGGCGATGCCGATTCAAGCTGTCAAATATCTCAATCTGTAACATCTAAGGGGCAAAATCGTTCCTACCTGTTACAGATTGAGATTTTCGGCTGAGCATCCGTGGTCTGTCTCGATCTGTAACAGCTAACCGGTTATTTGGGCCCTACCTGTTACAGATTGAGACAGACCGTTGGGACAGGTCGGACGAGTCAGCAAAACCACCACAAAGGTGCCGGTCCCCTTCGTGGTGGTTTTTAGCGCAACGAGGTGTTCCCAGCCGACCATACGGGCGGCCTTGCGCTCATGCTGCTCGATGACAGCGCATCTTTAGACGCGAAGTGCGGAACCGGGTGCATATACGAGCCGCGTAGCGTTACGAATTCATGGGAATGACCGTATCGCCAATTTGTACGCTTGCAATCTTGTCTGTGTCACAAACTTGCGAGAACGGCCAGGTCTTGTGGACATCAGTGGTGCCGTTATCCAGTTTATTTGCGAAATAGCCGCTGTGGCTGGTTGCGTCCTCAACATGACCGTCTTTGAACGTCACGATGAGGGGTATGTTGCCAACGGCATCCATAGACTCCTCCATGTTTTGAGACATCTTGCCGCTGTTGTTGTCGTGTTCGATGGAACGATCTATGTTGTAGCGGACTGAAACGCCAACGCAGGATACGGTGGCCTCTTGAATCGTCGCCTTGGTGCCGTTAAAGTTGACCGATTTGGGCGCGGGAATCGTAACGGATGTATCTTCGTAATTCAGCTGGAACTTAAGATCCCATGGGCCCGTAAGTATTTTCTTATACTCGGGAAGCTCTTTGCCAGCACGTGGCACAACGAGAGAGTTGATATGCGTGCGGACGGTCCTGCCCATAAGGCCGGGTGATTCAACGCTGAACTGTGCAAAGTATTGAATGCTGGAGTCATTGGGGTTCTTGTCAATGAGCCATGATTGGCCTTGGCCGCCATGCTCGCCATCAACGTATACGTTTCCATCGACACTTCCGGCGATAGTTCCGTTCTCGCCCGGCTCGGAAAGCTTTTTCAGGGCAGCGGGATCGTCGAACGTAAGCGTATAGGCGATGGTAACCATATCCTTGTCGCCCATGATGGCGTCGGCGGTCACGGTGACTCCGTTGTTGGAGCAGCTAGCACCGACGGGCCGGCCAATACGGTCGATGATCTCGGTTTGAGAAGCAGGTCCGTCAAAGATGTCGGAAAGCATGTCAGAAGGAAGCGGCAGGACGCCTGTTGCCATAGCCGTGCCAGCGCCTCCAATGACGATAGCGAGGACTGCCGTTACAGCGGCAATGCGAGCGACTGTTCTTACGGGATGGCGGGCGATGCGCGGCTTGCGTCGCGTGCCATTAAAGTTGCTTTGAGCGGTCGCCGCATCGCTCGAGGCGACGGACTGAGCAATCGAGTTTGCCATGTGCTGCTTCGCATTATCGGTAAACGAAATGTGCTCCAGGGCGTGGCGATAGTCATTCGAATTCGTAGTCATTGTGGTCTCCTTTCAAGGAAAGCCGAAGTGACGCACGTCCGCGGCTAAGGTGCTGGGCGGTTGCAGCTGGCGTCGCGTGAACGGCGTCTGCGATTTCCCTGATGCTCATGCCTGCGTAGTAGTGCAAAAAGATGGCGATGCGCTGTGCTTGAGGCAGGGCCGTGACAGCGGAAAGAATGGCGCAGTCGCGTTGCGCGAATTCTTGCTCGGTATGTGTTACGGGTGCGCAGAAATCGGGGAGCGAATCGAGGTCGACAACCGGGTGATTCGCGTGCGTACGGCCGATATCGCGACATGCGTTCAGTGCGACTCGGATCACCCAAGCACGTTCGTGTTCGAGCGAGTCGAACGGTTGAGTGCGTTGGAGAATCTTGATCAGCGTGTCCTGGCAGATGTCTTGAGCGTCGTCAGCGGATCCAAGGGCCGAATAGCACAATCGAAGGATGAGGTCGGAATACGTGTCGACCAAGCGCTTTGCTTCCCGCTCGATCTGATCGGCATCGCATCGGAGCGTGCTATTGCGGTTACGGCGTGCAGGCATAGTGTCACCTCCAATTGGTCGTGGTGGATATAGGGAAGGCGTCTCGCGAGGTCCCTCTACATACAACACGGTCGAGACTGCATAAGTTGACAAAAAAAGACGGCACGTGAGCGCCGTCCTTACAAAACAATGAGTGTTCTCGTTAATTACACAAGCACCGTGATGGACAGGTCGGACGAGTCAGCAAAACCACCATAAAGGTGCCTATCCCCTTCGTGGTGGTTGTTGGCAGTTACCAGGGGGTTCTGGCGGTTGAAGACTCGATTGCTTCGTGGCGTTTGAGCTCGCGGCGCATGGTTTGCGAGTTGAGCCAAGCGGCCTTCCAACCGCGCGTGGGGTAGCGCGCCTCGTCAATTTCGATCTTGGTATAGCCGCAGGCGTTGACAATCTTCGTTCCGCATGGGTGTTGGCGCTCGCGTTGAAAGTTGGGGCCGTAGCTTTGGTGCACATGCCCGTGAATCATATAGTCGGGACCCCAAGACTCAAGAGCCGCATTAAAGCACTCGAATCCTCGATGCGGCAGGTCGTCCAGGTCGCCCATGCCTGCGACGGGTGCATGGGTAAGTAGAATATCGCATCCGTCTACCAGTGCGATTTTTCGCGATAGCTTGCGCATGCGTTTTGCCATCTCGCGCTCGGTATACATGTTCGCGCCGTCGCGGTAGCGCATGGAACCGCCCAGACCCGCAATGCGAATACCTCGGTACACATATACGCTGTCCTCAACACAAATGCACCCGCCCGGTGCATGGCGCGCGTAGCGGTCGTCGTGGTTGCCACGAACGTACACAAGCGGTTTGTTGATGACAGTGACCAAAAACTCAAGATAGTCCGGATCCAGGTCGCCTGCGGATAGAATCAGGTCAACGTCCTCAAAGCGCTCCTTGCGAAAACATTCCCACAGGCAGCGCTCCTCTACATCGGCAATGGCTAGGATATTCATAGGGCACGGACCTCCGGCTCGTTATCGAGCTGCGGAATCGAGCCTATAACGTTGTCAGCCAGCCAGTTCATCTCGACAATCTGCGTACTCGGCAGGGGAGGGAAGCCCTCAATCTGAACCACGCCGTCCTGGCTGTGGAGCTCGCCGCCAAATGGGTTGATGGAGCCCTCGACAATGCCGTTGCGAAGCAGCTGCACAAGTTTACGCGTCTGATAGGGTAGGCCCGGAGCGTAGCGAATATCGATGACGCCGGAGCTCATACCGTACCAGTAGTTGACGGCGCGCACCTGCTGGTCATCGGCGGTCTCGTCCCATGTGCCGTGCAGTAGGCTGCGTACGATGAGTTCGTAGTAACGGCCCCAGTTCCATACCGGCATAGCAATACCGGTAACTTCCTTGCCGTTTACCAGACGGTGAAGCCCGTAGGCGGTGGGGTCCTCGAGAGACTTGGACATATCGGCGCCGGTCATGACGCTCACGCCCTCGCGACACATGGCTTCGGCAAGACCGCCGGCGGGAACATCTCCCCAAGTGAGGATAATCTGCGCACGAGGGTCGAGCAGCGAGGCACCGATAGCGAAGGCGTTGATTTCGCTCAGCGCGCCCGAGGCGAAGACCGACGCATGGTAGCCAATACGGTGGTTGTCGGCCATGCTGGCGGCAAGGGCGCCCAGTAGGAACTTGGCCTCGTACATCTTTCCAAAGTACGAGCGGACGCTTTGGTGGGGAAGGCCGATTGAGCAGTTAAGGAACCGCACCTGGGGATACTCGACTGACGCCCTGAGCGTGTATTCCATGAGCCGGTGTGAGGTCGAGAAGATGACGTTCGCCCCGTGCTTTACGGCTGTCTCGACGGCGGCGTAGAACACGTCCGAATCGTGGCAGTCCTCGAACGCCTCGGTGCGCACGATGCCGCCAAAGTGCTCATCAAGATACCGGCGGCCCTGGTCGTGTAGGCTGTCCCAGCTCGACGTGGCACAGGGAAACTCGTGGATAAAGGCGATTCGCATGGGATTGGCAGTGGAGCAGACGGTCTTGCTCATAAAGAAGTTGAGCACGCCCGAGGTAGCTTTTGTCGGTGCGCCCTCTTTCTCGTTGGGCTGCGGCGCTTCGACAAGATCGACTTTGTCCTCGTCGCTTTTGCCGGCAATGACAAGCTCGCGCCAAATCTTGCACAGACGGTTGACGACGATATCCGTCGGCGTATCCAGCAGACGGTCCTGGTTGTAGACGTTGAGGTAGACGAGCATGGCATCGGCAGGCGTAATGTCCAAGTGGTCGCCGCCCGCGCGAAGATAGGCGCGCTTAAAGAGCAGGAAGGTGTGACGTAGGTAGTCGACCTTCTTTTGAGGCCATTTTTCGACAAGATCTTGGCCGAGCATTTTGGCAAGCATCTCGTAGCTGCCCTCGCGCGAAAACTCAATCTCGTACAGGGGGCATACGTACCAAAAGGCGCAAAACTCACCGTACAGGCGGCTCTCGACGGAATCCCACTTACCGGGGTACAGACGCGTCACCTTGGCCGAAACCGTCGGAGCGTCAAGGAATTTGAGGACGCTGACACGCTTGTTGCCCTCTTGGACGTAAAAGCGGTGCATGAACTCGGTGACGATGATGGGGTCGCGGTAGCCCTCGGAGATTTGGATATCGTAGAGGTTGGACCATTTGCGGGCGAATTCGGTATTCCAGGGGAGCAGCGGCATAAAGTTACACGAAAAGGCGGACTGGCGACCTTTGGTAACCGTGCCGACGACCATTTCGAGCGGAATGTCCCGCAGGCCGATGTTCTCGCGCTGCCCGCAGGGAAGCTGGGCGACCAAGCTGTCGAGGTCCGCAAGATATGGATGCTCGCTTTGGCTGATGGCGCGACGGCGTCCCTGTTCGCCGCGCTTGCGCGCTTGACGATAGGCCTCTTCCATGGTGTCTACTCCCTTAGTCGTTTAAACAACGATATGAACCATGGTACCACGATGCGAAACCACCACAAAGGTGCCTGTCCCCTTTGCGGTGGTTTTAGGCGATGATGGGGGCGATGGCGCGGATGCAGGCGTCGGCTGCCGTAAAGGTGGTGCTGTCGTCACTGACGATAAAGATGATCTTACCCTTAATGCCAAAGTCGCCGATCTCGCTAAAGAGCACGTAGGGTTCCTTGTCAAAGCCCGAGATGGGTGAAACGGCGACCTTGGTGGCACAGGCGAGCTCGTCTGCCAGCGCATCGAGCGAGTCCCACTTTGACGTGTCCTTCACCGCGACGGGAACGACAACGCGTCCAAAGGGCATGAGGTGCACGAGTGTGTTCTTGGAGATGTTGGAGTTGGGGACGATGATGGTCTGTCCGCAGGCGTCCTCGATGGTCGTGTGGCGCCAAGTGATGTCCTGGACCACGCCCGACACGCCGCCGACCTCGATATTGTCGCCGGGCTTGATGATGCCCATAAAGGTCACTTGCATGCCGCCGATAAGGTTTGATAGCGTGTCCTGAAAGCCGAGCGAGATGGCGATGCCGCCGACGCCAAGAGCGGCGACGAGCGCGTTTGCGTTAATGCCAAAGCAGTTGTCGAGGATAAAGCTGCCGCCGATCATCCAAATGACGGCACGCGCGATGTTGATGAAGATGCTCGATGCGGGAAGCGGGTTGTCGTCTCGGTTGAGTAGGTGGCGCAGGGTCTTGGATGCCACCTTGGCGGCGATGGCGGTGACTATTACCAAGATGACGGCCCAGATGATGTTGTGGACCCAGCGCTGCTCAAAGAAATGAAGAATCGGTTCAAACAATTCCATGTAGGGAAAACCTCCTAATGATCATTCAACCATGATACCCACCAAAAAGCCCGTCCGATCACATCGGACGGGCCGATAACTTGAGATGGGGTGGCCGCGGTGGCGTAAGCTGGGCCGCCGGCGAGCACGCCGGCAAGGAGTGCGGCGGTCAAGCAAGACGGGGAAGGAGTCTTCTCATGGCAGTTTCCTTAGTTCTTAACCAGTGGTTCCTGCTGACGCTGGATTATCGACATCATATGCGAAAACCGCCGCAAGGGCGTCTGTCCCTTTGCGGCGGTTTTGACGTTTGCGCAGATAAAACCTGCCAAAATAAACCTGTCCCTTTTTGGTAGGTTTAGCTCAGCAGCATGCGGTCGTTGGCGAGCTCGCCGCCCGAGACCTCCTCGAACTTCTGCAGCAGGTCGGCTACGGTGAGCGACTTCTTCTCGTCGCCGGCCACGTCGTAGATCACATGGCCCTCGTGCATCATGATCAGGCGATTGCCCAGACGGATGGCGTCATTCATGTTGTGCGTGACCATGAGCGTGGTCAGGTGGTTCTCGTCGACAATCTCCTCGGTCAGATTGAGCACCTTAGAGGCGGTCTTGGGGTCGAGTGCCGCGGTGTGCTCGTCGAGCAGCAGCAAGCGCGGCTTGGTGAGCGTGGCCATGAGCAGCGTGAGTGCCTGGCGCTGGCCACCCGAGAGCAGGCCGACCTTAGCGTTGAGGCGTGTATCCAGACCAAGGTCCAGACGCTTGAGCAGCTCAACGTACTCGTCCTTCTCGGCCTTGGTGACGCCCCACGAAAGGCCGCGACGCTGGCCGCGGCGCTTGGCGAGGGCCAGGTTTTCGGCAATTTGCATGTCGGCTGCGGTGCCGCGCATGGGGTCCTGGAACACACGGCCCAGGTACTTGGCGCGCTGCGACTCGCTCAGACGCGAGATGTCGGTGCCGTCGAGCTCAATAACACCCGAATCAAGCGGATACACGCCGGCGATCATATTGAGCAGCGTGGACTTGCCGGCGCCGTTGCCGCCAATCACGGTTACAAAGTCGCCATCATTCAGGGTAAGGTCGACGCCGGTGAGTGCGCGCTTCTCGGTGACGGTGCCCTTGTTAAAGGTCTTCTTGACGTGCGAGAGCTTAAGCATCTGCCTCATCTCCCTTCGTGTAGGAGCTGCGGAGCTTGTAGCGCTCCCAAACCACGGGCACGCACAGGGCCACGGCAACGATCACGGCGGAGAGCAGCTTCATGTCGTTGGCGTCCATGCCCAGCTGCAGCACGATGGCGCGGATGAGGAAGTAGACCACGGAGCCAAAGACGGCAGAGGCAAGACGGACGCTAAACTGCGTCAGACCGCCGGGCAGCAGGCGACCGAGCACCTCGCCGATAACAATGGCGGCAAGACCGATAACGATGGCGCCGGTGCCCATGCCAATGTCAGCGTACTTCTGGCTCTGGCAGATGAGCGCACCCGAAAGGCCGATAAGGGCGTTGGAGAGCACGAGGGCGATCATCTTGGTGGAGTTGGTGTTGACGCCCAGGGCGCGGATCATGTATTCGTTGTTGCCGGTGGCACGCAGCGCCGAGCCGATCTCGGTGCCAAAGAACCAGTACAGGATGGCGACGATGGCCACGGCCAGCACAATGCCCAGGATAATGGCAACAGTGGACTGCGGCAGGCCCGTCATGTGGCTGACGGATGAGAAGATGGTGCCCTTGGCAAGAATGGGCGTATTGGACTTGCCCATGATGCGCAGGTTGATGGACCACAGACTGATCTGCGTAAGGATTCCGGCGAGGATTGCGGGAATCTCAAAGACGGTGGTCAAGATGCCCGTGACGGCGCCCGCGATGGCGCCGGCGCACATGCCGGCCAGCACGGCGAGCAAGGGGTCGACGTTATTGTTGACGATGAGCACGGCGCAGACACAGCCGCCGAGGGCAAAGCTGCCGTCGCAGGTCATATCGGGGATGTCGAGCAGGCGGAACGTGATAAACACGCCAAGCACCATGATGCCCCAGAGGACGCCCTGCGAAACGGCGCCCTGCAATGCAATGAGCATGCTTCATACCTCCTAGGATAGGGTGGACACGTGATTTTCCATAATAGCGGTACCAATGCATAAAAGAGCGGCGGACAGACGTTTTGTTTTACCTGAAACAAGCAGGGCGAACGCCGGCCTTTAGCGTTCGCCCCAATGACTCAGATATTGAATAACGCGGCTGTGGCGCGCGTGCGGGCCCTAGACGCGTTACCGCGCATGGCGCTACTCGTCCAGAGCGGAAAGGTCGATGCCTAGGGCCTCGGCCATCTCGTCGTTCTTGACGACGACCAGGTCCTTGCTCGAGAGGTGCTTGATCGGCATGTCCTCGGGCTTGGCCTCGCCCTTCAGGATCTTAACGGCCATCTCGCCCGCGGCGTAGCCCAGGTCCTTATAGTTGATAGAGAGGGTGAACAGGCCGCCGGCCATGCACATACCCTCCTCGCCGGTCACGAAGGGGAGCTTATTCTCCTTGCAGATCTGGCCGACCTGCGAAGCGCCCGCGGCGATGGTGTTGTCAGTGGGGGAGTACAGCGCGTCGACCTTGCCCACGGCAGACTCGACGACGGACTGAATCTCGTTGGAGCTCGAGACGGTGAAGTCGGTGTACTCGAGGCCCAGCTTGTCGAGCTCCTTCTTGGCGGCCTTGATCTGGACGTCGGAGTTGGACTCGGCGGTGCAGTAGAGCAGGCCGACCTTTTTAACGTCGGGCAGGACCTTCTGCATCATCTCGAGCTGCTCGGCGACCGGGGTGAGGTCGGAAGCGCCCGTGACGTTGGTGCCGGGCTTGTCGTTGTCCTGGACCAGGCCGGAGGCGGCGTAGTCGGTGATGGCACAGCCCACGATGGGGATATCGGCCGTGGCGCCGGCGGCAGCCTGCGCGGCGGGCGTGGCGATGGCATAAATCAGGCTGACGCTGTCGCCCACAAACTTGTCGGCAATGGACTTACACGTGGACTGGTCGTTCTGAGCGTTCTTCTGGTCGATCTTGACCTTAAGACCGCTCTCCTTGATGGCCTTGACAAAGCCATCGTTGGCGGCGTCGAGTGCGGAGTGCTCGGTGAGCTGCAGAACGCCGATGGTGTAGTCGGAACCGGCGGCAGCAGAGCCGGAACCAGAGTTGCCGCCGCATCCGGCGAGCGGGGCGAGCGCGAGCAGGCCGGCGGAGACCAGAAGGCTCCTGCGGCTGATGGTGATGTCCTTCATATCATTACCCCCAGTATAAAAATGGCTGGAAACACTGCACTGGGACAAAGTGCAAGTGGGACTATAGTAGCGCTGATGTCCATTTTTACAACAGCCTGGCGGGTTTTTTAATACAGAATCGGATGGGCGGTACGGGTAGTCGAATGGGCGGCGGAGGGTCTTATGCGGCGGAGGAGGCGTCGTCCTCGTCCAGGGCGGCGAAGAGCTTCTTGCCGTCGAGGAGACGTGTGGTGACGTTTCTCATTCGGCCGATCTCTACGGTACGCAACGTGTCATCGGCGCCTCGCGCGTCATAGACCGTTCCCAGCAAATACGAGATGCCGTCTCGTTGCTTGATGGCAAAGGGCCGGAGTGTCATCCGCGCCACTTCGACCTCTCCGCGTGCCGTGACACTCGAAATATCAAAACTCACCGTGGTTCCGTGGTCGATGGCCTGCTCGATGAGCTCGCAGGCATCGATGCGCTTGACGGGCGTGCGTGTGGCCTTGGTGGATTTGTCGCCTGCGCTTGGAGCAGGCTCGGGTGCATCGAGGTAGCCGCGAACGTCGGCACTCGCCATGGCGACCAGGTGCTGCGCCATGCTCTTTCGAATGGCGATGGGCGTGGAGCGGTTGCGCATGACCATGCCGTGGAGCCGGATGATCTCTTCGTCGGTGAGCGGACGGGTCAAGAGTCGATAGCCCACGCCGCGCTTGTACTCAATTTCGTATCCGGCATGGCGAAGTGCGGAGATGGCGGTGTAGATGCTGCGCCGCGCCGCGGAGATGGGCATGCGGGCGGGGTCGTCGGGATGGGCGAGGCGCCGGATCAACTCATCGGAAAGCATGGCCTTGTCCTCGCCGGTGTTTTCGCTTAATAGTTGCAGGATGCGAACGGCGCGATAGGCTGCCATCGAGGCGGCGCCCCTCGTCGTGGTCTCGTAAGTTTCAACAGCGGTTTCGGTCATGGCGCCCACGTCCTTTCCGTTTTGGGTGGCGACGGTATGGAGCCTAGGACGCGGGGCTTTCCCAGGGGCGCAGAGCACTCTGGGCGGTCGGTGGCCGTCGGCAAGCGGCGGGTCGAGTTTTCAACAGCCCTGCCCAACTGACCAAAAACTTGCCAAAAGCTTGACGGATGCTGTTGAAAAAAGCGCCCCTCGGCTTGCCGAGAGGCGCTGGCGTGATGCGCTGGAACGCGTTTGGTGGCGCTGTGGCGATTAGAAGTCGGCGTTGCCCACGGTGCGCGGGTGCGGCAGGACGTCGCGGATGTTGCCCACGCCGGTGAGGTACATCACCAAGCGCTCGAAGCCCAGACCGTAGCCGGCGTGCTTGCAGGAACCGTAGCGGCGCAGGTCAAGGTAGTACTTGTACTGCTCGGGATTCATACCCAGATCCTTGATGCGGGCCTCGAGCAGATCCAGGCGCTCCTCGCGCTGGGAGCCGCCGATAATCTCGCCGATGCCCGGCACCAGGCAGTCGGCGGCGGCGACGGTCTTGCCGTCCTCGTTCATGCGCATGTAGAACGCCTTGATCTCGGCCGGGTAGTCGGTCACAAAAGTCGGTCGCTTAAAGTGCTCCTCGGTCAGGAAGCGCTCGTGCTCGGTCTGCAGGTCGATGCCCCAGCTCACGGGATAGTCAAACTTGTGACCGGCGGCGACGGCCTGCTCCAGGATTTCGACGGCCTCGGTGTAGGTAACGCGGGCAAAGTCGGAGTTTGCCACATGGTCCAGGCGCTCGATCAGGCCCTTGTCCACAAACTTGTTGAGCATGTTGAGCTCGTCGGGGCAGGTGGCCATAACGTCCTTAAGGACGTACTTGAGCATGGCCTCGGCGTTATCCATGTAGTCGTTCAGGTCGGCAAAGGCCATCTCGGGCTCGATCATCCAAAACTCGGCGGCGTGGCGCGTGGTGTTGGAGTTTTCGGCGCGGAAGGTGGGGCCAAAGGTGTACACGTCGCCAAAGGCCATGGCAAAGTTCTCGGCATTGAGCTGGCCGGACACGGTAAGGCTCGCGTGCTTGCCAAAGAAGTCCTGGCTCCAGTCGACCTCGCCGGACTCGGTGAGGGGCGGGTTTTTGGGGTCAAGCGTGGTCACGCGGAACATCTCGCCGGCACCCTCGCAGTCACTCGTGGTGATGATGGGGGTGTTGACGTAGACAAAGCCTTGCTCCTGGAAGAAGCGGTGGATGGCGGCAGCCGCGACAGAGCGGATGCGGAACACGGCGCGGAACAGGTTAGTGCGCGGGCGCAGGTGCTGCTGGGTGCGCAGGAACTCGACGGTTGCGCGCTTCTTCTGCAGCGGGTAATCCGGGGCGCTCGCGCCCTCGACCTCGATGGAAGTGGCAGAAAGCTCGAAAGGCTGGGGCGCATCGGGGGTCAGCTTGACGGTGCCGGTGCAAATGAGTGCGGCCGAGACGTTTTGATGGGCGATCTCGTCGTAGTTGTCGAGTGCCTCGCGGTTCATGACGACTTGCAGGTCGCGGAAGCAGCTGCCGTCGTTGAGCGTAACAAAGCCAAAGTTCTTCATGTCGCGGACGGACTTGACCCAGCCGGCGACGGTGACGGTCTGGCCGCCGAGCGACTCGGCGTCGGCATAGAGCTGCGCGATTTTGGTGCGGTTCACGTATCCTCCCATAACGGTTGAATGATAGTTATCCATACAGTTCGATATTCTAGCAGCTCGGCTCATTTGGGCTATACAGATAAGGCATTGGCGGGATGGTTTTTCAAACGAAAAGCGCCCGCGGCCAAATGGTCGCGGGCGCTTGACGAGGTGCCTTTTGGCTGTGTGGCGCGGGGCCTGGCTACTTGGTCTTGGCAACCAGCAGCGGGTCGCCAAGCTTGACGAGCGGGTTGCCGCCGATAAGCGTTCCAGACTCGCCGACATGGTCGATGCTCTTAAGACGATCGAGCTCGGAGACGATGACGGTCACGATGTCCTCGTGGCCGGCGGCCTTGATGGCCTCGCGATCGAAGCTGATGAGCGGCTGGCCGGCCTTGACCACATCGCCCATCTCGACAAAGCGGGCAAAACCCTTGCCGTTCATTTCCACGGTGCCCAGGCCAACATGGATGAATACGCGCAGACCGTCCTCGGTAATCATGCCGATGGAGTGGTTGGTGACAGTGGTGGCGCCGATGCGGCCGTTGGCGGGCGCATAGATGGTGCCGGTAATGGGCTCGATGCCATAGCCCTGGCCAAGCATGCCCGAGGCGATCGTCTCGTCGGGAACCTCGTCCAGGCTGACGAGCACGCCGTTGACGGGGGCATAGATGACGCCTTCGCGGGTGGCGAAGCTCGCTGCGGGCGGAACGGACGCCTCGCCGGTCGAGGTGAAGGTGGACTTAAGCGAATCGAGCAGACCCATAGTTGCCTCCAACTTAAATAGGCGCATATCGCGCGTTTGGTTTGCCGGAAACGTTTCATATCTGTTTCGCGGCTTGGTCAACACCCCCTATTCTACGCTGCTCAGCGATACCTCTGAGCTGGGATTATGTGATATATCAGTTGAAGGGAAACTTATTGCTGGCGTGTTTCTGCGTCACGGGTTCAAGTGGGGTACGCTTGAAGGCGAAAAACAATGGCGCTTAATTTGCGCGAAGGGAGCACATATGATTGTCGAGAACCATGCGCTGTGGGGCGAGGAGCCGACCGAGGAATATCCGGCGACGTTTACGTATTTGGGTGCCGAACCGCTGCCCGATAAACCGAATGGCCGCCGCCCTGCCGTGATTATCTGCGGCGGAGGTGCGTTTACGCATATCGCTCCGCATGAGCAGGATCCCGTGGCGTTTGCGTTTTTGGATCACGGTTACCAGGCCTTTGTGCTCAACTATGTCACAAGTTCTACGGGTGACGTGAGCTTTCCGCACCCCCAGGCAGATCTTGCCAAGATGGTCGCCACGGTGCGTGCGAATGCCGACGAGTGGCATGTCGATCCCAAGCGCGTGTGCGTCGTGGGCTTTTCTGCTGGCGGCATGATTTGCGCCTCGCTGGCAACGCAGTGGAAGACCGGACCTTTCGCGGGCCTTGCCGGGGCTCGTCCGGAGGATATTCGTCCCGACGCCGTGGTGCTGGGCTATCCGTTGCTCGACCTTGCCTATGTGCGCGATATGCAGACGCGCGACCCGCGCATCGACCTGCGCGTGCCCAAGACGGGTGGCAAGACGGGGCGCGATTTGCTCAACGACTATCTGTCGATGGTGACGGGCGGCGAGGCGACCGATGAGCACCTGGCCGACATTTGCCCTACCACGCACGTTTCGCGTCAGATGCCGCCAACCTTTGTGTGGGGCGTGTCCGACGACAAGACGGCGCCGATCGCACAGGTCTACCCGTTTGCCCAGCGCATGGCCGAGGAGGGCGTCGTATGCGAGATGCACGTCTTTGACCAAGGTGGTCACGGCCTTTCGCTCGGCAACGCCAATACCGCGGTCGATAACGAGGACAAGCAGGTGGCGGTCCGTCCATGGATTCGCCTAGCCTTCCGCTTCCTGGAGCGCCACGGTTTCTAGACCGCGCAGCACGAGAGTGGATAATCTCCCATTTTTTGGTCTGCTTTTCGACAAAAACGGGGGATTATCCACTCTCGTGAGATGGGCGTCTGATAGCTTTCCTTGTTGTATTTCTACCAAACGGTGAACTGGGCGTTTTCCGTGTTCCAATGGACATCGCGAACGTAGTCGCGCACGCCCGTCGCGTCTCGTGCTTCGAACAACTCAAGAATATGAGCATGTTCGTTGTTGGCTTTATTGAGCAGTTTGCAAGCCGTCTCTTGGTCAACAGTCTCGTAATCGCGCTTGATAAAGCAACGCTCGAGCTGCGAGATCATATCGCGCAGACGGTCGTTGCCACAGCGGTTGAAGTACGTAAGGTGAAAGTCTCGCTGAATGTCGTCATACTTACGGATGAGACCGCCTTGGATCGCGAGGTCCATGGAGCCGACGAGAAATTTCAGCTGCGTAATATCGTCGTCAGTTAGATTCGGACAGGCGAGATATGCGGCCTGCCCGTCGAGCGGCCCCATAATCTCAAAGACTTCAACGGCGTTTTGCTGATCGAACCCACGGACGCGGAATCCGCGGCGGGGGAGATTGTCCAGATAGCCGTCGCTTGCGAGCTGGATGAGCGCTTCGCGGACCGGCGTGCGCGACACGCCCATGGCATCGCAGATCGCCTGCTCGCTCAGCCGGTCGCCGGCCGAAAGCTCGCCGGCGTCAATACGGCTCGAAATATAGTCGTATACGTGGTCCTTCAGGGGCTTTCTGAGCGTTTCCATGAGCCTATGTTCCTTAACGGTATATTTCTAAAAGCAAATACGTTTCACTTGAATAGCTCAGTTGAATTATAGAACGACCAGCTAAATCATGCTACTTTGCGCCGATACGTAAGAATACGCTTACCGAAGAATACCTACCGTTCAGGATTGTATACAATATACAAAACAGGAAAACCGCCCTAAGATAAAGCCATCGAAAGGAAGGCGGGCGCGAAGAAGTCCCGCTCTCTGCTAAGAGATCCAAGGAGGATCATCATGACCAAGTTCAGCCACGTCATCATCCGCCGCCCCGGCAAGTCCCTGAGCAATGGCATCACGAGTGCCCCCGAGCTTGGCCAGCCCATCTACGAGCGCGCCATCGAGGAGCACTACGATTATGAGCATGCGCTCGAGCAGTGCGGCGTTGACGTGTCGGTGCTGCCGGCACTCGAGCAGTATCCCGACAGCTGCTTCGTCGAAGATCCGGCCGTTATCACTCGCTGCGGCGCCATCATTACCAACCCCGGCGCCGATAGCCGCAACGGCGAGAAGGACGAGATTGAGCCGGCCGTCCGTCGCTTCTTTGACGACGAGCATGTCAAGCACATCGTTTCTCCGGGCACGCTTGACGGCGGCGACGTCATGATGGTCGGTGACCATTTCTACGTCGGTCGCTCCGCTCGTACCAACGAAGAGGGCATTCGCCAGTTCTGTGAGATTCTCGAGGGCTGGGGCCTCGAGGGTTCTGAGGTTCCGCTGGAGGAGGTCCTGCACCTCAAGACGGGCGTCAACTACATCGAGGACAACAACATGCTCGTCTCTGGTGAGTTCATCGATAAGCCTGACTTTGCCCAGTACAACAAGATCGTCGTGCCCGAGGACGAGGCGTACGGCGCCAACTGCATCTGGGTCAACGGTACGGTCATCGTTGCCGAGGGCTATCCGACTGTGCTCAAGGCCGTGCAGGATCTGGGCTACAAGACACTCGTCGTCGACACCTCCGAGTATCGCAAGGTCGACGGCGGCCTTTCTTGCCTGTCGCTGCGCTTCTAACGCGATAGCTGTAACAGTCTGATGATCGCTTGACCGATGGCCCGGCACCCGATTCGGGACGTCCGGGCCATCTTTCGTTCGATCACATGATGAAGGGGGTGCACATACAATGGCCTCTAAAACTTCTAACGACGAGATTATCGACCCCAATGGTCTGGATCTCTTCCGTCTGACCATGATGGTCATCACTGCGAGCATCTGCGGCGGTATCTTTTCTCTTGCCGGCGATATGGCGGCAGGCGGAGCCAATACCGGTGCGGTTATCGTCTCGTGGGGAATTTGCTTTATTGGCGTCTTTGCGTTGATGATGGTGTTCAACGGTTTGTCTCAAGCCCGTCCCGACCTGACCGGTGGCATCTATGCATACGCTGCGGCCGGTTTTGGCGATTACATTGGATTCAACTCCGCCTGGGGCTACTGGATCAGCGCATGCCTTTCCAACGTGAGCTTTGCACTTTTGCTGTTTAGCGCGCTGGGCTATTTCTTCCCTGCGTTTGGCGCGGGCAACAACCTGCTTTCTATCGTCTGCGCCAGCGTGTTTTTGTGGTTCCTTACCGCCCTTGTGCTTCGTGGCGTTAAGGAGGCTGCGGGCATTAACACGATTGTCACCTTGGCGAAGCTGGTGCCGCTGGGACTCTTTGTGCTGAGCATTGTGCTCCTGGGCAAGTTCAACGTCGATATCTTTATGGACAACTTCTGGGGAGAGCCGGCTGGTCCTGGCTTTGGCGAGCAGGTTGTCTCGACCATGATTGCCCTTGTCTGGGTCTTCACGGGCATCGAGGGCGCCGTTGTCATCTCGGGCCGCGCAAAGTACGTGCGTGACGTCGGTCGCTCGACGGCGCTCGGATTTGCGGCGGTCTTTGTCCTGTATTTGATTATTTCTATGCTGTCGCTCGGCATTATGCCGCGAGAGGAGATGGCACAGCTTGCAACGCCCTCCATGGCGGGAATTCTCGAGTGCGCAATCGGTCCGGTTGGTGCTGCCATCGTAAACCTTGGCGTTATCCTTTCGTTGGTCGGCGCGCTGCTGGGCTATGTCATCATTGCGTCCGAGACGCCGTTCGAGGCGGCGCGCCAGGGATCCTTCCCGCTGGCGTTTGCCAAGACGAACAAGCACGACGCCCCGGTGGTAACGGTTCTCGTGAGCTCCGGCATTACGCAGCTCTTCTTGATCGTGTCGTATGTGGCGGCGAGCACCTACCAGTTCTTCTATAGCTGCGCAGTCAACACGATTCTGGTTCCGTATGTCTGCTCGGCTGCCTATTACATGGTGATTGGCTGGAAGAACGAGCATCTGGACGGGCCGCATGCGCCCAGCGTCGGCAAAGCCCGCTTCTTCGGTACGCTCGGCTTCATCTACACATTGTTCCTGGTGTGGTCGACGGGTCTTCAGGGCGTTATGATCACGACGATTCTTTTTGCTCCGGCCATTCCCGTTTATATGCTGGGCGAGCGAGGCCGCGGTAAACCGGTGCTTCCGCATCTGCACGACAAGCTGATCGCAGCGGTGGTCATTGTCGTGGCAATCATTTCGCTGTATCTGCACTTTGCCGGCATTGCGCCGATAGTCTAAGACTGCGGCAAGCTTCATCGCTTGGTAAGCCGACGGAGGCATCGCGTGCCGGTGCCGTTCGGTAATCCATAACTGACGTGGGCCTCTGTAACGTGCCTTTGTGAGCGCCCACCAAGCCCGCGCAGGTGACATTTGTTGCCAGCGCGGGCTTTTGTTGTTGCGGCGAAATGCTGCCGGCAGCTGGGGACGTTCCTATTGTGCCGGCACCCTGGGACACTCCTTGGATGTTCCGCATGCGACGGAGGGAACGGATCATTTTGTCGAGGGGCGGGCGGCTGCTTCGGTCCTCGGGGAAACCGCGTCCCGTTTCGAGAGCAGATTCCGGGCCGCAGTTTCCCCGAGGGCTCCATTGGGAAATTGCATCCCAGTCTGAGCGCCGATTCCGGGCTGCAGTTTCCGCTAGATGCCTCAACCGGAAAGCCCATCCCGTTTAGGTGTTCCGGAGTGGGATTCGGTTTCCGCAGCAGGCCCGTCTGGGAAGCAATGGCCCAGAATCCCCCCTGCACCGATCTGTTGATTGAACATCGTTGCATGTTCGCGCTATCATGCATGGTTAAAATTGGTTAGCCATGGCAAACGGTTAGCCATGGTGAACATAAATACAACGCCCTGTGGGCGCCGGGGGAGGAGCACGGACGTGAAGCTCGATACACTCGAGATTGGAAAGGACGCCGTTGTCGCATCGGTGGCA
>CAJMMA010000008.1 GCA_905214435.1 uncultured bacterium | reverse complement strand
GGCACCCCCGAGCAGCCCGGCACCCCCGAGCAGCCCGGCACCCCCGAGCAGCCCGGCACCCCCGAGCAGCCCGCTAAGCCCGAGCAGCCCACCACCAAGCCTGAGAAGCCTGGCAAGTCGGACACCACAACCACAGTAACCACCAACAAAACGAACACCAAGGGCGGCCTGCCCACCACCGGTGATCGTTTTGATGGCCGCATGGTGGCTGCATTCGCCATCGCTGGCGTTGCCGTCATCTCCGCCGGTGGTTACTTCCTCTACCGTCGCAACAAGGAGTAACGTCCTAGCTGAGCGGGCAAGGCAGCAATGGCAGCCTCGCCCGCTTAGCCCGCTCTTTTGACCGGCGGGAAACCCGCCTGAAATCTTTTTAAAAAAGATTTCCCCGCACACACTTCGCTGTGCTATAGTGCAGCGCAACAGCAACTAGGTGCGACCGCGCCACGGCATCACGAAAGGAGCCACCAACATGAAGAACACGATGAACTCTCTCAACAACTGGTGGTGGCGTGATGCGAATACGATCGGTCGACAGTGAGTCCCTCACGCCTGTTTTTTAGCTCTAGGTGATTGGAAGGCCTCCGGTTTCGACCGGGGGCCTTTTTCTATCTCGAGCCCGATCGCATTCGCATCACGCGCCTCCGCTTTTCTCTTGCACTCCCATTCCGAAAGGATTTTCACCATGTCTCAGAACACCGCCGCCCAGCCCCGCACCGTCCAGACCGCCGACCGCGGCAAACTCGATGTCCGCGCCCTCGTCCTGCTCGCCATCCTGCTCGCCGCCGGCTTCATCCTCAACTTCACCGTCGGCAAGGCAATCTCGGGCATCTCGGGCGGCATGATCAGCCCCGAGTTCATCATCTCGGCCTTCTGCCTCACCATCCTGGTCGTTCGCCCCAACATCGGCCAGGCGCTCGTCATTGGCCTCATCTCGGCTGCCGTGATCCAGATCACCACCACTTCGCCGTTCGTCGATTTTGCCGCCGAGGGCATCGCCGCCATGCTCATGGCCGGCATCGTCAACGCCGCCGGCAAGAACGGTCAGGTCAAGCCTGCCGTCGCCATCGTCGCTACCTTCGTGACCACCTTTGTCTCCGGCGTCATCTTCATGGTTATCAAGATGGCCATGCTTGGCGTGGTCGGCGAGCTCGCCGCCGCTATGCTGCCCGTCGTCGCCATGACCGCCGTCTTTAACGCCATTCTGGTCGGCGCCCTCTACCTGCCCATTCAGAAGGCCCTTGGGCTCAATTAACCCGCTCGGCTTTACGAGCCACCCCATCTTGGCGTTCATTCGTCGCTCGCGTACCCAAGTACGCTTCGCTCCTCTTTCGCGCCAACCTGGGGCCCCTCGTAAAGCCGTCTCCGTGCTTCGCCACCAAAGACTGTCCCAAACAACTAGCTCTTGGGGACGTTCTTAAACGACTAGTCATTAAAGAACGTCCCCGATGACTATGAAAGGTATCCATGGAAACGATCATCAACGTCGACGATGTCTCGTTCTCCTATGGCACGCAGACCGAGCAGGCGCTCAGCCACATCTCGCTCAGCGTGAACAAGGGAGATTTCATCGGCATTATCGGGCCCTCGGGCGCCGGCAAGTCCACGCTTGCCGCCTGCCTGTCGGGCGCCGTGCCCCACCACTACACCGGCACGTTCTTTGGGTCCGTCATGGTTGACGGCCACGACACCTGCGAGGTCTCGTTGACCGACGTGTCGCAGATCGTCGGCAGCGTGCTGCAGGATATCGACACGCAGATGGTCGCCTCGGTCGTCGAGGACGAGATACTCTTTGGCCTCGAGAACTTTGGCGTTCCCCACGACCAGATCGAGCAGCGCGTGAGCGAAACGCTCGAGACCGTCGGCATCAGCGACCTGCGCGACCGCGAGATCGCCACCCTCTCGGGCGGACAGAAGCAAAAGGTAGCCATCGCCGCCATCCTCGCCATGCGTCCGCGCGTTTTGGTTCTCGACGAGCCCACCGCGGCACTCGACCCCGCCAGCTCCACGTTGGTCTTCGAGACGCTGCGTGAGGCAAACCGCGCACTTGGAATTACCATCGTCGTCGTTGAGCAAAAGGTCGCCCTGCTCTCGGAGTACTGCAACCGCGTGCTCGTGCTCAACCATGGCGAAATCGCGCTGCAGGGCGAGCCACACGAGGTTTTCGGGCATACCGACGAGCTCCGTGCCATCGGCGTCGACTGCCCTCGCGTCACGCGTATCTTCAATAGCCTCGAGGCCGATGGCCTGGTAAGCGGTACCCCTTGCTTGGATGTCGATGAGGCCGAGCGCCTGATTTCGAGCATTGTCGACCCCGCACACGCGGCCAGCGAAGCCCAGGCGCCCGCCGGCTCCCCGCATGCACCGTCGTTGCGCCCGCACGCCAAGGACGCCGAGCCCGTGCTCACCTTCGATCACGTTGAGTTTGCCTATCCCAATGGCGGCGCCGCCGTACACGACCTCAACCTGACCCTCTATCCCGGCGAGCTCGTGGGCATCGTCGGCCAGAACGGTGCCGGCAAGACCACGTTCACCAAGCTGCTCACAGGCCTGCTTAAGCCCGCCTCGGGCAGCGTGCGCGTTACGGGGCTGGACACCGCAGCCGTTCCCACGAGCCGCATCGCCCGCGAAGTCGCAACCCTCTTCCAAAACCCCGACCGCCAGATCTGCAAGGATACCGTACTCGACGAGGTCGCTTTTGGCCTGGAGCTTGCCGGCATCGACCGTGCCGAGGCTCTGCGTCGCGCTCGACTCGTTATCGACCGCTTTGGCCTGCCTGCCGATGAGGCACCTTTCTCGCTTTCGCGCGGCCAGCGACAAATGGTGGCGCTTGCCTCCGTCGTAGTTGTTGAGCCCAAGATCGTCGTGCTCGACGAGCCCACGAGCGGCCTTGATTACCGCGAGTGCATGACCGTCATGGAAACGGTGCGCACCATGGCCGAGCGCGGCTGCGCCGTGATTATGGTCTGTCACGACATGGAAGTCGTTTCCGACTTTGCCGAGCGTATCGTAGTAATGGCCGACGGTCGCATCGCCGACCGCGGCCGCACGCACGAGCTATTCTCGAACATCGATCTCATGCGGCGTGCCTACGTGGAGCCTCCCCAGGTTATTGAACTCTCGCGCCGTCTGGCATCCTCCGTCTCTCCCGTCTTTGCACAGGTGAGCGAGGTCACCGATATCGTTCGCATTACCGAGGAGATGGTCCACCGTGGTTAACGTCATCGACTATATGCCGGGCGATACGCTACTGCATCGTTTGAACCCCGTCGTCAAACTGGGCCTCGCCGCCGCCATCATCGTCGGCATCTTCTTGTCCGACACCTACGTGGCGCTGCTGGGCTTTTTGGCACTCACCCTTGCGCTGGGTGCCTATGCCGGCGTCGTCGACCGTCTGTTCTCGTTGCTCAAGTTGCTGATTCCGCTCGCGCTTATCATGCTGGTGCTCCAGCTAGCCTTTATGCGCGATGGCAACGTGGTGTGGGGCTTTATCACCGACACGGGCCTCATCACGGGATCGAAGGCCTGCCTGCGCCTGCTGGGCGTGGCGTTACCACTCATCCTCATGCTCATGGTGACCAAGCTCAACGACCTTGCCAACGCCTGCGTCGAGGTGCTGCACGTGCCGTATCGCTATGCCTTCACCTTTACCACGGCGCTACGCTTTGTGCCGGTGTTTGGTCAGGAGATGAACGCCATCATGGAAGCGCAGACCGCACGCGGCGTCGAGTACGACACCAAGAACCCCATCAAGAAGCTTAAGCTCATGCTGCCACTGTGCGTGCCACTGCTCATCTCGAGCGTGGGCAAGACCGATGCCACAGCCTTGGCGGCAGAACAGCGCGGCTTCTATCTGCGTACACGCGCCAGCTCGTACAAGCGCTACCCCATCAAGGGCCTGGACATCGCCGTGCTCATCGTCAGCATCGCCCTCATCGCCATCGGCTTCCTGTTCTAGTTCGCCACCGGCAGCAACCGCCCAACGCAAAAGGCCTCGGCTCGCACCAAACGAGCCGAGGCCTTTACTGTTTCACCAGATAAAACCCACCAAAATAAAACTGTCCCTTTTTGGCAGGTCGGAAGCTAGAGGCGGTAGGGGGCGCCGCTGCGGATGATGGATTCGCGCACCAGGACATCCATGGCGTCGAGGGTAATCTCGGACATCTCTCGGTACTTCTGCAGCACCGATAGCTCGGTGCAGGCCAGAATGACGCGGTCGCAGCCGCTACGGGCGAACTCCCACATCACGCGGTCGAACTTATCCATATCGGGCTCACGTCCGGCCTTCACATCATCGTAGATAAGCGACATCACATCGTTCTGACGTTTCTCGCTGGGATAGACACCCTCAACACCCGCGGCCTCGCATTCGCGGCCGTAGACGCCCGCGCCCACGGTTCCGTCGGTGCCCATGATGCCAATCTTGCGCACCGGCTCGGCCGGCATACTCAGGTTGGGGTCGAACTCGCACTCCCCCATCACCGCACCCGCAAGGGCATAGCGCACCGACTCACGCGGCATGTGGATAATCGGCACCTTCGTAAACGACTGGATCTGGTCGTAGAAGTAGTGTGACGTGTTGCAGGGAATGGCAATGTGCGCACAGCCCAGCGACTCGAGTGCCTGGGCACACTCTTTCATGGTCGCCAGCAGCTTGGCATGCTCGCCGGTCTTAATGGCCAGCGTGCGGTCGGGCATGGTCGACTTGGAGAGCACCACCATGTCGATATGTTCCTGATCGCAGGCAGCAGCCGTATGACGCACCACCTGGTCGTAGTAATATGACGTGGCCTCGGCGCCCATGCCGCCGATAACTCCCAGCTTTTCCATCGCCGCCTCCTTGGTGACGCTTGCGCAATTGCGCGTATCATACCCGCGCCCGCCCGATGTAAACCGGACGGGCGCCGCACTCATCTACTTGTAATACGTCTTGAACAGCTTAAAGTGGCGCAGCTTGGTGTGCCACATGCGCAGCCAGCGGTTAAAGACAAAGTCGCCCTTCATAAACGAAGGGTCGGCGCCCTTGCCTTCCTTGTCCAGGCGATGCACCTTAGCGCGCAGCTCGGGATCCTTGACGTACTTGTCGACGACGCCCATGGGAACGACCATCCACAGCGCCTCGTCCTGCGCCGTCACAAACTCCGGCTCAAACGGGCGGTTGAACACATACTCGTCCACCACATACTTGGCAACGTTAAAGCCGCTGTTAGTGACGTAGTAGTTGCTGCGACCTTGGCGCGTGTTGAAATCGAAGAACTTAAACGAGCCGTCGCGCTCGTCGTACTTAACGTCAAAGTTGGAATAACCCACAAAGTGAAGGTCCTCGAGCAACTTGCGCACGCCGCCCATGAGCTCGTCATTGGGCTCGGTGATGATGCAGGCGTGGTTGCCGACACCGTGAGGCTGATGCTCCTCGAGCAGCACATGGCCCAGGCACATCATGCGGACCTTGCCGTTGCGGTCGGAATAGCTGGTGAGCACGCGCATATACTCGTCGTTGCCGGGCACGCGATCCTGCAAGATCAGGTCGTCGGTGTAGCCGCTGGCATACGAGTCGCGAATGACCTGTTCCAGCTCGGCACGGTCGGCAATCTCATAGGCCTTTTTCTGGCCCTCGAACTCGTGCTGCCACCACATGATGCCGTCGGAAGGCTTCAGGATCATCGGGTAAGGAAAATCGATCTGGTCGAGCACTTCGGCAGGTGCCTCGCCTTGGGCATTCAGCATCGCCATGGTGAAGGTAAAGGTATGCGGATAGGGCACGCCGTGCTTCTCGCACAGCTCGTAGAAGATCTCCTTCTTCTGACACTGCTCAAGCATGCTGTAGGGAGCGTAAGGCGCGACGATGTTATCCGCCAGCTCATGGGCATCCTTGGCCTGAGCCACGAGGGCAACATAGTTATCGCCACAGCCCACAAGGACAATCGTCTTGTCGGCATGCGCTTGGGCAATGCCGTTGACGGTTTTGAGCATCACGGGCATGGTGTCGATACCCACGTTGGGCGTGTAGTCGATAATCTGGCTGCGGTAAGCGGGACCCGTCTGGTACTTGCCAAAGACCAGACTCTTGACCTGGTACTCTTCGTAGAAGGCGCGCGCCACCGAATAGGCGTTGATGTCGCCTCCGAGCAGCACGGGAATGAACTCGCGCTCTGTAAACTGCAATGCCATGGAAACTTCCTATCATGAACTGCCCACACAACGGGCGGTCTTTGCGCAACTGATTTATTCTAGCGTGCCAAGCCGCCGGCGCCCAAAGCTCCACCGTATCTATGGCAATCGACGTGATCGTCCAGCATAAAGCCGCACTCACCGCGATGGGGCCTTGTAGCCGCAAACCCCCTGTTGAGATAGCTTTCACGACCGAAAGCCCGTCCGCAAACAGGCCCCCGTAACGTTAAAGTTGAACTCTATGGTTTCTCAACAATTCATCATAACTGCAGGTCAAAGCCAAAGCCTCAAGTTCAACTTGACCCTTTGGAACCTTTAAGGTTCAAGTTGAGGTCGAAAGCAGTAGTAGAATACCGTTCGAACCATAACCTACGATTGATTGCAGAGGGACTGGATGCAGCATTCGAATCATCGCACCGCAGCGCTCATTGCGTCGAAGCCGGCTCGTATCATCACGAGCGCCGCGCTCGCCGTTGCGCTGACGGCCACGCCGATGCTCTCCCCCGTTGCGGCGTATGCCGCCTCGCAGGCAACGCAGGACCAGCTTTCCGCAGCCCAGCAGAAGATCGAAGCCGCCACGAGCGCCTACAACGACGCCCGCACCAAACTCGATGACCTGCAAAAGCAGATTGACTCCAACGAGGCAAGCATCGAGGAAATCGAGGCTAAGCTTCCCGAGCAGCAGGCCAAGGCAAGCTCCGCCATGCGCGATCTGTACAAGTATCAGAAGGGCACCAATCCCATCGTGAGCTTCCTGGTCAATGCGCAGAGCCTGGGTGAGTTCATCACGACCTGCAAATACACCAACCAGATCACGAGCTCGAGCGTCAACGAGATCGAAGAGCTCAATAATATGCAAACCGAACTCGAGCAGAACAAGGCCGAGCTCCAGCAGGCCAAGTCACAGCTTGAGGCAGAGCAGAAAAACGCCGAGGATGCGCTGGCGCAGGCCCAGCAGCTCCGCAGCGAGGCACAGGCAAAAGCCGAGCAGGAAAATGCCGCCGAGCTTGCCAAGCTTGAGGCCGATAAGGCCGCTGCCGCCGAGAAGCTCTCGGGCGAGGGCGTAAGCGGCGGCAATTCCAGCAGCCAGGCCACCAACACCAACACCACCATAGACACCACGGTGAACAACTCCAATACCGGTAGTTCCGATTACGATTCGTTCATTAATGAGTGGACGAGCCGCATCGACAATTATCTTGCCGGCTCCCCCATGGCAGGCCAGGGCTATAACTTTGCCGTCGCCGCCTGGAATACCGGTGTCGACCCCCGTTGGTCCCCCGCCATCGCCTGTATCGAGAGCACCAAAGGTGCTTATTGCGCCAATTCTTACAACGCCTGGGGCTGGAGCGCCCGTGGCGGCGGTTGGCGCAGCTTTGGCAGCTGGAGCGAGGGCATCTCCGCTCACGTTGCCTATCTGGGTGCCAACTACGGCTCCACCCTTACTCCGGCAGCGGCCAAAAAGTACTGCCCGCCCACGTGGCAGGACTGGTATAACAAAGTCGCCGCTCAGATGAACCGCATCTAAGCGCAACTGCAAAGGGCCCCAATGGGGCCCTTTTCTTTTAGGTAGCGGAGGTATCGACGACGCCGGTCGCATTGGCAACCGCGACTATGACGATCATGCATAGGAGCAGCACACCCAATGCCTTGAGCCAGAGTTTCGCGAGTTTCTTGCCGCGATAGCTGTCGAGCAGTACGAATCGCCGACGAAGACGGCGCTTATCGAGCAGCGCAAAATGCATAAGCACCATAAGGCCATCGACAAAGAAAAAATACTCGATTATGAGAAGCCACGTCGGGTAGCTTTGGTTTGCTCCCGTGGGGTGAAAGACGGCAAAGTGACTTCCGGCAAAGAACACAAGTAGCGAGAAGCAGACAAGCGTATTCCAAATGCGCCCCAGAGACTCCGGAACGCGAGAGAGCAGACCGCATGCAACAGAGGCGGCAGGCCTAGGAAGCCCTGCGGGGTTCTGGAGCCCTTGGGGCGTCAACACCGTCTCCGAGTCTGGAGTACGGACAGGCGCAGGCGCAGGAGGCCGCACGGGGCGACTCAGATCGTATGCCGCGCGCGTAGCCCGTCCCAACGCTTCCGCACTCGCAAAACGCTTAGCCGGGTCGAGCGCCATCGACATGCAGACGGCATCGGCAAGTGGAGTGGGAATGCCACGCGCCTCGCATTGCTCGCGCATGTCGAGCCCTGGTTTAGGGTCGATTCCCGTCAAGCAGAAGAACAACAGGGCGCCAAGTGCGTAGACGTCGCTGCGCACACTCGTCTGCCCAAACCCATACTGCTCGGGCGGCGCATAGGGTCGCGTGCCAAACTTGACGGTGTCGGCATCGGCGCCATCGCGCCATACGCGCGCGATCCCCAAGTCGATAATCACCAGCGATGAAAACGTCAGGCCCTCATCGAGCGTACGGCTCGCACCTGTCACGATGATATTCGATGGCTTGAGGTCGCGATGGATCACCGGCGCCGACGTCTCCCCCGCCATTGCAAAACCGGCGTGGAGCTCGCCCACGGCGTCGCAAAGGGCAGGATACAATTCACGTGCATAATCGGGGGTGGCTCCCAGACGGTCCACCAGCGCCCCGAGCGTCTCCCCTTCGATGTATTCCATAACTACGTTGAGATCGTCGCCCACACGACGACAATCGACGATTCTGGGCAGGTGCTCAAAACGCCTGCCCGCCCGCTGAGCGACAAACAGACGCTCGTATGCCCCGCCGATTTGAGCCGAAGCATCGATGCGTTTACGGACAAAGGGGCCGAGCGAACCACCGCCGGTTCCTTCAAAGTACACGAGCTCGGTTGTTTCAACGGACGAGCGCTTAAGCACTCGCTCCACGCGATAGCTGTCGTCGCGATCGAGCGACGCCAGGTGCTCGGCAAGCGCTGCGGTCAGCTCGTCATCGGAATATGTTGGGGTCTGAGTATCCATAGCCTCCATCATAGCGCAGGGCGCAGACACCCCATGGCATCCGCGCCCCGTTCGTTTGCATCGCTGTTCGACAGCTCCGCCGGCTCAGATATCAGCCGCTAACTCACCGTCTCCTCGCCAAAGCGATACAGTTCCTCGTTGACCTTTTGGAGGCTGCACCCGCGATCGATGCAAAATATGATAATCGCATCGCGGCGGTCCTTGCAGTTAAGGACGCTTACCCCGGCAGCCGTCAGCGCACGGTTGGTCTCTTTGAGGGTCAGCGCCATCGCAAAGGCAATCTGCAGCACCTTATTGCGACTCGGATGACGCGCACCGGTAAAGATCTGATAGCCAAAGGTCTCATTGAGATCGGCCATACGAACCACGCGCGAGCGCTCCAAGCCCTTTTCCTGCAGTAGCTGCTTCAGGTAGTCCGAAAGCGACGGGGCGGCAAAGTCGTGCTCCCTGATATAGCCATCGATGTTCGGCGCATCGAGAAGCTCGTTGAGCAACTCCTCGGTCAGCTTTTTATCGGGCATACGATCTCACCTCCCATCCGGCGCAACGGTAGCGACATGCTAGGCCAGCACCCAGCTTGCAGTGGCAGACTTATCAAACATGTTGGCAAAATACAGTGCCTTCTTGATATCGCCATCAAAGTAGATATTGCCCGCCACGGAGCCACCGGCGGAAAGGGTACCAGACTGCAGCTCATCGGAGCCCTCGCTGTAGTAACCCTGATTCTGCTGAGCGCCGTTGGCGTCCTCGCCCTTCCAGTCGTAGATGTTGTAATCTGCGCCCTCATCGCCATTGTTGACGTACGTGACGTGAATGCCCGTCATGATCGAACCGTCATAATTTGTGAGGCCGGGCTGGACAGAATCGACAACGACGGAAAGACCGGCAGCCGTGGTCACCGTCGCACCAACCGCCAGGTCAGTCGTAGACCGCTCTTCCTTCTTCGCCTCTTCCTTCTTCTCGCCATCGCCAGCGTCCTCGGTGACGGTCGCCTTATCGCTACCACAACCGGCAAGAAGACCGGCAGTCCCCAAGGCGACGGTGGCGAATGCGCCCAGTGCAGCGCGACGGCTCAGCAGCACTTCGTTTTCGAGCTTTTTCATTATGCATCCTTCCTACGATCCGGCTACCGCGCCGGCACACAGCACATCGTAGGAAGGATTAAACTTGAATTCATTAGCTGAGAGCTAAGGTTGCCGTATAGAAGAGCATGAAGCGCGTGTCCATCGCCGATGACACCTCGAGGCTTGCCAACATCGATTTGAACTACTGGTTCTACGGCTGCAGCGTCTTGCCTCGATTTCCGACACGACGAACCTGCGCGGCGTGGTCCATGCGGGCGACGACGCTCTCGAGCATGCCCTACGCGCTCGATGCTCAAACGAGCTCGATAGAATCCTGGTAGATGCGGGCTGAGAACCGCCCAAGGGTCACATGGGCCCAACCACATTCAACAACCACAAGGCCATCGTGGGCGGCAATGACACGGCCTGCGACTCAAAGCAAACGATGCGCGCGATGTGCCGCGACGACGAGGGGCAGGCGGGCTAGCTGACGGCTGGATGAGGCTTGAAACTGCACCAAATAGCACCCCCGACGGCTACGCAGGCGTCTTTCCTTCGCTGCTGCCAGGAATGAGTGCGCCGCCCCAGCGGTGCAGGCTGGACGTTGGGGCGTAATGGCGCGTAGTAAGAACCGGCCTACTCTTCATTGAGATATTGCCTTCGATCGGCCATGTGCTTTCCGGCAAGGGAACTTCCATGACGCAGTCCGTCCGAAATCGTCTCTCGGAAATAGTCGTCTTTCTCATCGCAGAGATTCTCGAGCTCAACCACTCGCGATGCCAAACGGTCTGAGACCTCGCGCTCTATTACGAGATCGTCTGACAGCTGAGCGTTTTCTTCCGTCAGCCGAGCATTCTTTTCCAGCAGCTGATCTTTCTCATGCGAGTTGTTGGCAACGTAGGCGACAGCCCCAATGACAGCAACCGTCCCGGCGGCAATCTTCTTATGTTCTTTGACGAATTGAACGGCTTTCGCTGCGCCCTCCTTAACGTTACCGGCAATGGCTTCCACCTTTTCTCGGGTGGCCTGCATGAGAGGCTTCTTTTCCGCATCGTCAAGCTCAAGGTCGGTTTCCGTCAGCGTTGTCTTCACGCTCTCTTCCTGCTGCTCGTCCTTGAGCTCGAACTCTTCCATTTCAGTCTCCATTCCTTCCTCTTTAGCGTATTTTACCCCGTGCTTTAGGCCGATTACTCAGTTGCCAGCTGATTTGTGACCGCAGCGGATAATGAACTCGCAAGTTGGCCTATGTCCTGTTGGGGAGTCCTTATGGAATCTATTGCGATGAGCTGGCATGGGGGCTGGCGATTGCAGCCTGCCTCCCCGCGTTGCTGGCGGCGGTGCTCTCACGCCAAACGCTTGTACATTCGGATTGCTACACAACGAATGAAACTTGTTGATGCGGGGCGCGGTTCATTCAGAGTCCGCCCCTCGCTTCATCCTCAAGAAGCTCGTCGAAGCCTACCCCACCGTTACGGATTCCCCGGTAAAGGTGCTCACAAGCAACAAGATAAAGAACGCCAGATAACTGATACTCAATAGGTAGGTGACAACCAAAAAGATAGCCCATCCGACATTGGTTTTACCGTCGGCACGGCGTTGCTCGCGATTGCGGCAGAGCCAAATCGTCACGCCAATGGCCGCAATCAACAGCACAAGCGCTGCTGCAGCCAGCCCAGCAAGCACAAACATCACGCCAATGCTCACAGCGATGACCGGAAGCAGCAGCAAACCGCACCCGCATCCACCCGGACTATATACGGCAGATTGCCGACGTCGCCTCATCGCCATCCCCATCATCTTTGAGCACTACAGTGCGATGGCCTGCTGAACAGGAACGATCTTATCGAGTTCTGGTTCGATCCGCCTTTTCTCGGCCTCAAGGTCAAACGCCACCTGAGCGCGCAGCCAATAACCATCCGTCAGGCCAAAATAACGGCAAAGACGGAGGTCGGTGTCGGCCGTCACGCGACGTTTTCCCAAGACAATCTGCCCGATACGCTGAGCCGGAATCCCGGTCTCTTTCGCAAGACGATATTGAGAAATGCCCATGGGAACAAGAAACTCCTCTTTGAGAAGCTCACCAGGAGTCACTGGCGACAGCAAATCGGCCGAGGTCTCATCACTTGTGATAATCGACGATTTCGACATTCCAAGCCATCTCCTGTCTCCACTCAAAACAGACCCGATAGCGCTCGTTAACACGGATGCTATATTGCCCGGCACGATCGCCCTTCAAAGCTTCCAGGCGGTTGCCCGGTGGAACGCGAAGATCATCAAGCGAAGCACAAACCTGCAGTTGGCGAATCTTCCTCAACGCAACACGCTCAAAGGGCACGAACTTCCTGACCCGCACACCCATGGCAAAGCGTTCGGTATCCTCATCTTTATACGATGCAATCATAGTATCGCCTTACGTTAGTAACGTCAAACGTTTCTATAGACTTACATCTCTATTATATCGTACGTTTGTTCGTATTTTCTAGAACAAATAGTCCTTCACGCCTTAGTCAAGCAAAAGCAATCGTTTGTAGACATCGAGGCCTTTGAGTAGGATTTCCTCGTCGAAGAGCATACTATCGGTATGCAGAGCGCTTGTGGCATAGGCGGGGCAGCCATCCGAATCACTCGGGTTGTCTTGGTCCTCTGGCATACCCGTGCCCAGCAGGAAAAATACGCCCGGCAGATGGCGTTGATAGAACGCGAAATCCTCGGCAATCAGCAGCGGCTCGTCCACGAGCTGTAACTCGGGCAGAGCAGGCGCGATTCGATCAAACAACTCGGGATCGTTGTCGACCGGCGGATAGCCCTCGGCAAAGTCGAGATCGTACGTGCAGCCCGTTGCAGTGCATGCCTCATCAAGCACGCGGCGCACACCCTCGCGTGCACGGTCGAACATGCCGTCCGTAAACACACGCAAGCTGCCGGCCACATGGGCCTCCCCCGCCACCGCGTTGCAGACGGTACCGGCCTGCAGCAGGCCAAACTTGCCGATACAGGGCTCGTCGGTGCCCAGTTCGTCCATCAGCTCGCGCTCGGTAACCAAAAACTTCGCTGCCGCCAACGCGGCATCGTGTGACTCCTCAACCGGCACACCATAAGTCTTAGCAATATGGATGCTCGTACCGTGAATATGGATATGCGTCTCGCTCGAACGCGCCAGCAGCGGACCAGAACAACTCGCCAGCGTGCCGGCAGACAGATCGGGCCACACATGGAAGCCAAAAATGCGGTCGGCCCCATAGCGCTCGAACACACCACTCTCGCATACCGTCTTGGCACCACCGGTCGTTTCCTCGGCCGGCTGGAACACAAAAAGCACGTTGCGTTTAAGTGAACCCGGCTGCTCGCGAATCGTGCGGTCGACATACGTCGCGGCGGCGAGCGCCATGGCCATGTGTCCGTCGTGCCCGCAAGCGTGCATCTTGCCGGGATGAGACGAGGCGAAGGCCGCACCCGTCGCCTCGGCAATGGGCAGCGCATCCATATCCGCACGAATCGCCGTGGCATGCGTGGCACCAACGCCAGCGTCAAAGAAAGCGCAGACGCAGCTGGGACACGGATGGGCCACCTCGCAGGCGAGCGGCGCCAACACACCCTCGATATAGGCGATCGTCTGCGGAAGATCGAAGTCGAGCTCCGGGATCCTGTGCAAGTCGCGCCGATAGCGGCGGAGTTCTTGGAGCTCGGTCATAGAGGTTCCTTTCATGGGTGCGCGTCGGTTGCCATCTATTGTGCCGCAAGATTGCCACACCCTTATTTCCAGCATATCCTTGCATTTTTTAAACGTTATATACGAATACTCTTGTTTGGTAAAGTGCAACGTGGTAGGGTCGTTACCACTTGATAGAGGCGCGGGCACGAAGAACCGCGGGCGAGCCGGCAGGCTTTGACCCCGTGGGGAGGCGAAACCCGCCGAACTGGGCTTTTCGGGCACGAACAACCTGGTGGGCCTGTGGGAAACACCCACAGGACTGTCTGCAGCAATGCGGGAGCGCTATCCGGACATTGGGTCCACGCTATGCGGATTCGATGCGCAGGTAGCGCCGTCTGGATAGCGAGGTTTACGGGACATGTCATTGACTCCCAACGAGGCATATGCGGCTAAGCGGCCGTTTGTGGACAAGGAGACACTCGAGCATATCGTCGAGCAGTTCCCCACGCCGTTTCATCTATACGACGAGGCGGGCATCCGCCGCAACATGCAAGAAGTGCGCGACGCCTTTGCATGGAACCCGGGCTTTAAGGAATACTTTGCCGTCAAGGCCAACCCCAACCCGGCGCTCATCTCCATCCTCAACGAATACGGCTGCGGTTGCGATTGCTCGAGCTATACCGAGCTCATGATCGCCCGCTCGCTGGGCATCACGGGGCATGACATCATGTTCTCGTCCAACGACACGCCGGCGGCGGACTTTGAGCTCGCCGACAAGCTGGGCGCCATCGTCAACTTTGACGACATCAGCCACATCGAGTTCTTTGAGCGTGTTGCGGGACCCATCCCCAAGACGGTCAGCTGCCGCTTTAATCCAGGCGGCCTGTTCCAGCTCTCCAACGGCATCATGGACAACCCGGGCGACTCCAAATACGGCATGACCACCGAGCAGCTCTTCGAGGCCTTTCGCATGCTCAAGGCCAAGGGTGCCGAGGACTTTGGCATCCACGCATTCCTTGCCAGCAACACCGTCACCAACGACTACTACCCCAAGCTCGCGCGCATCCTCTTTGAGCTTGCCGTACGCCTGGAGCGCGAGACCGGCGCACACGTCGCCTTCATCAATCTGTCCGGCGGCGTCGGCATCCCCTACCTGCCCGAGCAGCAGGCCAACGACATTCGCGCCATCGGCGAGGGAGTACACGCGGCATACGACGAGATCCTGGTTCCCGCCGGCATGGACGATGTGGCCATCTGCACCGAGATGGGCCGCTTTATGATGGGCCCCTACGGCTGCCTGGTCACCAAGGCTATCCACGAGAAGCAAATCTACAAGGACTATATCGGCGTGGACGCCAGTGCCGTCGACCTCATTCGTCCCGCCATGTATGGCGCTTACCACCACATCACGGTGATGGGTCAGCCGGGCGGCGCCGACAAGGCCACAGCGCCCGTCACGAACACCTATGACATCACGGGCAACCTATGCGAGAACAACGACAAGTTCGCTATCGATCGCGAGCTGCCGCATATCGACATGGGTGACCTGCTTGTAATCCACGATACCGGCGCGCATGGCTACTCCATGGGCTACAACTACAACGGCCGTCTGCGCTCCGCCGAGGTCCTGCTGCGCCCCGATGGCTCGGCCGACCTCATCCGTCGCGCCGAGCGCCCGGGCGACTACTTTGCCACGCTCGACGTGCTGCCGTGCGGCCGAGAGTTGCTGGCCAAGTCGCGCGCCGAAAGTGCCCGCCGCCGCGCTCAGGACGAGCGCCTGGCCGTCGCCGCTCAGTGGAACAAACGCATCCAGATCGCGGAAGCGAAGGAGAAGAACATGGACATCCGCAATCTCGAGGGTTCAATCGTCGCCCTTGTCACGCCGTTTAAAAAGGACGGCAGTGTCGACTTTGACGCGCTCGAGCGCCTTATCGATTTCCACCTGCAAAATGGCACCGACGCCATCCTCACCCTGGGCACCACCGGAGAGAGTGCCACGATGACCGACGACGAGGACAACTCCGTCGTCGCCGCCGTGGTCAAGCAGGTTGCGGGCCGAGTCCCCGTTATTGCCGGCTCGGGCTCCAACTCCACGCAGACCATGCTCACTAAGTCGCTCACTTACCAGGGCCTGGGCGCCGATGGTCTGCTGCTCATTACCCCCTACTACAACAAGTCTAACGAAGAGGGCATCTACCAGCACTTTAAGACCGTGGCCGACGCCGTGGACATCCCCTGCATTCTGTACAACATCCCCGGCCGCTGCGGCTGCGGCATCAGCGAGCGCAACGTAGAGCGCTTGGCCGCGCACCCCAACATCATGGGCATCAAGGAGGCCTCGGGCAACGTCGCCTACGCGGCCAAGATCGCCCACCTGCTGTCAGACGACTTCCGCATGTACTCGGGCGAGGATGCCCTCACCGTGCCGCTCATGAGCCTGGGCGCCTCGGGTACCATCAGCGTGTGGGCCGATGTTCAGCCGCAGCTCGTGCACGACATGTGCCGCGCCTATCTGGACGGCGACGTAGCGCGCGCCCGCGATATCCAGATTGCCGGCCAGCCGCTCATCAATGCCCTCTTTAGCGAGGTCAACCCCATCCCAGTTAAGGAAGCGCTCGCCCAGATGGGTATGATCGAGGCAAACTACCGCATGCCGCTGTGCCCCATGGCCAACGACACGCGAGCCGCACTTACCGATGCTCTGAAGGGAGCTGGTCTGCTTGATTAAGACCGTCATTATGGGAACGGGCCGCATGGGCTCGCTCATCCGCACTACCGCCGAAGGCATTGTCGACGCCGCCGGGCAGCCCGTTTTTGATATCGTGGCCCACATCGGCTTCGACTTGTCCGAGCTCGAGAGCGCCCCGGCAGCCGACGTCATCATCGACTTCTCGAACGTCGTGACCTTCGATGCCGTCGTCGCCTATGTCGAGTGCACGGGCGCGGCGTTGGTCTCGGGCACTACAGGCTACACACCCGAGCAGATGGATCGCCTGCGCGAGCTGGGTCAGAACGCCCGCGTCATGCACTCCGGCAATTACTCCATCGGTATCGCAGCCCTGCGTCATCTGGTAGCACAGGCCACACGCGAGCTGCCCGGCTTTGACTGCGAAATCGTCGAGACGCACCATAACCAAAAGGTCGATGCCCCCAGCGGCACTGCAAAGCTGCTGCTCGACGCCGTAGTCGAGGCCGAGCCCAAGGCAGGCTACCACCCCGTCTATGGCCGCGAGGGCATGTGCGGAGCGCGCGACCCCAAGGAGATCGGCATGCACTCGCTGCGCGGTGGCACTGTCGCCGGCGTGCACGAAGTGAGTTTCTTTGGCCAGGACGAAGAAGTCACGCTCACGCATCGCGCCACAAGCCGTCAGATCTTCGTCAACGGCGCCCTGGCAGCCGCGCAGAAGCTCGTCACCCGCGAGCACGGCTTCTATACGTTCGACCAGGTCATGTTTGCCTAACCAGGTATCAACCGGATCCACCCAAAGGAGAGACAGCAAATGAGCAATGCAGCCGAGATGGATGCCCAGGAGATTATCAACTACATCGCCACAGCGCCCAAAAAGACGCCCGTCAAACTGTACGTGCGCGAGAAGCCCGGCATGAAGGTCCAGTGGGGCAATGCGCACGTCTACGGCGGTCGTCGTGGCAAGACCGTCTTTGGTGACTGGGATGAGCTCAAAGCCATCCTTGATGCCAATGCCGATTCCATCGATTACTACGATGTGGAGAACGATTGCCGCAACTCCGCCGTGCCCATGCTCGACCTTAAGGGCATCAACGCCCGCATCGAGCCGGGCGCGATCATCCGTGACCGCGTCGAGATCGGCGATCGCGCCGTCATCATGATGGGTGCCATCATCAATATCGGCTCCGTCATCGGTGAGGGCTCCATGATCGACATGGGCGCCGTGCTGGGCGGCCGCGCCACAGTGGGCAAGAACTGCCACATCGGCGCTGGAACCGTGTTGGCAGGCGTCGTTGAACCCGCAAGCGCCACGCCCGTCATCATCGAGGACGATGTCATGATCGGCGCCAACGCCGTGGTCCTGGAAGGCGTGCACGTAGGCAAGGGCGCTGTCGTTGCCGCCGGCGCCGTGTGCGTCGAGGACGTCCCCGCTGGTGCCGTCGTGGCCGGCGTCCCCGCCCGCGTCATCAAGATGCGCGACGAGAAGACCGACAGCAAGACCGGACTCGAGGAAGGCTTACGCCGGCTGTAGAAGTTACGCGGTTTTACCAAACCGCGTAACGGCTCGACGCTGCAAACGCCCCTAAGCGGCAATCTGACGTTCAATCGTCGGTCGCGTACCGAAGTACGCTTCCCTCCTCTTTCACGTCACCTTGCTCGCCTAGGGGCGTTTTCGCTGACGTATGCTCAGTCTGCAACTCAATTCAGCTCCAAGCAAAAAGGCCGAAGTCCCGAAGGGTTTCGACCTTTGTTTTTCTGCAGCGTCCAAGCGCAGTTTATCTATTCTCGATGCTGCCGATGTTTTTGAGCTCGATGGAAATGAGGCCGTTGGGCTCGTTGACGAACTCGATGTACTCGGAGTTCGAGCCCATCTCGGCCGGAAAGCTGATCTCGATGCCCGTATCGGTACGAATCTTGTGGTTGCGCACGGCCGCACGCTCGACCTGCTTGCGCTCCACGGGCACACGCTCGGGCACCTTCTCTTCGGTCAGCGCCGCGCGTACGCTCTCCTTGATGACCGGCTCGTCCTCAAAGACCTCATCGACGATATCCCAGGGCGGCAGCTCCTCGTCATCCTCAACCTTCTCGGCAACGGCAGCCTTAACCTTAGCGAGCGCTACGGCCGTATTGGCACCGTGCTCCTCGGCGACTTCCTCGACCACGCGCGTCACGGTGTCGATGACCTCCTTGCCCGACACGCCCGTATCGCACTGCAGCAGACCGTCGGGAATGAGCATGCGGTCTTCGCCGGCAATCTTGCGCTTCTTGTCCACATAGCCGATCTCCATGGTGCTCGCACGCACGATGGCATAGCTTGGCACCTTTTGGGAAGGATTCGGCAGGATAGCATAGTGGCGCGCGATGTCGTTGCGTACCTCGCCCTCCTCGCGGCCCACCTCGTGCATAAAGGCCTGCTTGGAGCCCAGCAGCATCACGGCAAACCAGCGGGCATCCTCATCGTCGTCAAAGTCGGCCACGAGCACATCGGTGGACTCGGCTTTTTCGGCCTTGGTAAGCTCGGAGGAAATGAACTCCGCAATCTGCTGCGACAGGTCTACGAACTCGCGCTCGCCAAAGAAATAGCCCTTGAGCTCGCCGCCAAACGCAGAGTTCTCGGCAAACGCGGCGCGTTTATTGTCGGCCGAGGTACGTGCGCGGCGCAGATGCGTGGTCACAAAGTTGCGCACGGTACGGCTCTCGATATCGAGCTCGCGCTGGCTCATGACGTTGACGGCAGAGTCAAAGTCCAGGATATGCAGAATCGCGTGATTGATTTTCATATACGGCATTCCGTTCTAGATCGATTTCGGCACGAACCAGTATAGCGGTCGAGCCCGCCCCAGGCGCATCGAAGATTGGTGCATCGGGGACAGGTTGCTTTGCACCAATGGCTAGCGCAGGAGCTCGGACTGCCATACCTCGAGCTGTTCTGCCAGGCTCTTACCACTAGAAGGCACGCTGAACTCGGGACGTTTGGGCAGCAGCGCACACTTAAGAATTGCCACGATGGTCTGCGAGACAAAGCGTCGCGTATCCTTGTCAAACCCTTGCGCAGCCTGGAGCATCACGGGCAGGCTCTCGCGCAGATTCCCAGCGATATCCGCAAACCGCTCAGCACCCGTAGCCTCAAACACGGAGAACAACGCATCTACAAAACGCTCGCGCTCGCTAGGCGAAACTGCAAGCAGCATCTCGCGAATGGAGCCATCAACGTATCGAGCACCGGCGGACAGGCGCTCACAGTACACGAAGTCGCGACCATCAACCACCCAGCTAAAGGGATTGTGCTGCAGCAGGCTGAACTCGGTGCTCTCAACGATGGCATAGTCCTCCTGCGTCTCGAACATCATGCCAAAGATCGACGACCGAGGTAGCGTCTTGTCGATTCGACCGGAAAGATCGGCAAAGGCGTTGCCGTTCAGAAACTCCTCGACGAAGCCCGGACCATCATGGGAATACGCCTGTTCGATTCGCGCACGGGCGACATCGGAGCACATCGCCGCACCGTACACCGCAAGGTTTCCACCCTTGGAATGACCTCCGCACAAAAGCGGCCCGTCAATCGCATCCGCCGCCTCGTCCACATAACGCGCCGCGGATTCCTGGGCCGGCACAGGATACCGGAACGCCATGTTAAAGTCCTCTTTCCAGCCCACAATCGTGCTGTCGGTCCCCCGGAAGGAAAGATAGCTAAACCCCGCCGGAAACCGGAACGCCATGGCTGCAAACTGCTCTGTCGCCACCACATCGCTCACGGCACGATAGCCGCAAACGTGCACGCCACGGTAGCGAGGACTTGCTGCCACGGCCTCCAGCAAGGCCTTGCTCCCCTCCGGGTCCCACAAGTCGTCAATCATGTCCCGGTAGCACTCGGCACGCAGCAGCTCGCGTACGTCTAGGCCCTGCCAGTTCGTCAGCTCCGCCATATCACCCGGCAAACGCAAATAGGACAACCACGCAAAGACGAGGCTATCCACCGCGCAGAACGGCCTCTCCTCAAACGGATCAAACGCCGTCTGGGCATAGGTTAAAAAATTAGGCGAATCCGACATGGCCCTCCCATCAACTATGCTGCATTGGGGTCAGGTTACTTTGCACCAAAAAGGCGCCCGGGCCGTGTGGGCTCGGACGCCTTCATTGTAGCTTTTCGCTCTAGCGAGCTTGATTTAGCAGGAGAAGTCGACGCTGTCGATGATGTCCTTGAGGGCCTTGGCGGAGGCGGTGAGCTCATGCTGCTCGTCATCGTTCAGCGGCACGGGGACGCGACAGACGACGCCGTCGCGGCCAACGACCGTCGGCATGGAGATGGCAAGATCGGACAGGCCATACTCGCCCACCATGAGCGAGGAGACGGGCAGAACGGTCTGCTCATCGCGCATGACGGCGGTGCAGATGCGCTTGACGGCCATGGCGACGCCATAGTAGGTGGCGTGCTTCTTCTCGATGATGGTGTAGGCGGAGTTCTTGACGTCCTCGGCGATGCGCTTCTCGGCAGCCTCATGCTCCAGATGACCGTGAAGCTCGCAGAAAGTGTTCAGCGGCACGCCGGCAACCTGGGCGCTGGACCAAGCGACAAACTCAGAGTCGCCGTGCTCACCCATGACATAGGCCTGGACATCGCGCGGGTCAACCTCGACGTGGGCACCAAGCATCTGCTGCAGACGGCCAGTGTCGAGCACGGTGCCGGAGCCGATGACATGGCCCTCGGGCAGGCCGGACATCTTGATGGCGGCATAGGTCAGAACATCGACCGGGTTGGAGACAATGAGCAGAATGCCGTCGAAGCCAGACTTCTTAATTTCGGGAATGATGGACTTAAAGATGTTGACGTTCTTGTTGACCAGGTCCAGACGGGTCTCACCGGGCTTCTGGGCAGCGCCAGCGGTGACGACGATCATGGCGGCGTCGGCGACATCGGAATAATCGCCGGCGTAGATTTTCATCGGCTCGGCAAACGTCATGCCGTGCGCGATATCCAGGGCCTCACCCTCGGCGCGGTTCTTGTCCACGTCGATGAGGACCATCTCGGAGAACAGACCGCTCTGCATCAGCGCGAACGCCGAAGACGAACCGACGAAACCGCAGCCGACAATAGCGACCTTCTTCTCGTTAACCATTAGAAACTCCCATCTCTCTCCACAAACAAGCCACCCGGGAACGACCCGAGCGGCTTGTCGTAATCCCAATACATCCAATCGGGACTTTGATTATGCTCCTATTCGCAGCCAAAAATCGACCGTTTACCGAAATTGTTTGCAGGATTCGTAAAATAACTGCACGAAATCGGTTTCGAGCTATTGACGAGTCGAAACAGGTTTCTAATACAGACCCGCCTCGCGGATGGCCTCGACAGCCAAAGCAATCTGATCGGGCGGCAGGACCAGCGCCATGCGCACGTGCCCCTCGCCCGAAGGACCAAAGCTCGCGCCCGGCGTCACCACAACGCCGGCCTTCTCCATGAGCTCCTCGCAAAACGCCATGGAATCGGTGCGACCACCGGGAAGCTTGGCCCACACAAACATAGAGCCATGCGCGTTGGGACGCTCCCAGCCCAAGCCCTCAAGACCGTCGCACAGGGCATCGCGGCGCTCCTGGTACTTCAGACGCTGCGCCTCGACCTCATCGCGCGGACCGTTCAGGCAGGCGATAGCAGCCTTCTGGATCGGGAAGAACATACCAAAGTCGATCTGGCCGCGCAGCTTGGCAAAGGCAGAGACCACGTCCTCGCGGCCGACCAAAAAGCCGATACGCGCACCGGTAACGTTAAACGACTTGGAAAGCGAGAAGAACTCCACGCCCACCTCAAGCGCACCAGGATACTGCAAGAAGCTTCCGCCCGGCTCGCCGTCGAACACGATGTCGGAGTACGCGTTGTCATGGACGATGAGCAGGTCGTGCTCGCGGGCAAAAGCGATGATCTCCTCGTAGACCTCGGGCGTGCCCACCGAGCCCACCGGGTTGGCGGGCAGCGACACGATCATGTACTTGGCACGATCGGCCACCTCGGGATCGATGCCCGCCACATAGGGCAGGTAATTATGCTCGGCGACCAACGGATAGTACTCGAGCTTGGCATCGGCGATCTTGGCACCCGCCTCAAAGACCGGATAGCACGGATCGGGAACCAGAATGGTGTCACCCGGATCGAGCAGGGCCAGGCCCAAATGGCCCACGCCCTCCTGCGTGCCGTTGCACGACTGCACCATGGACGGCGTAATGCCCGAAACGCCAAAGCGACGCTCATAGTAATCGCATACGGCTTGCTTGAGCTCGGGCAGGTCGCGCAGGGCATACTTCCACATCTCGGGATCTTGGGCTGCTTGCGTGAGTGCCTCGACCACGTGGTCGTACGGCTTAAAGTCGGGCGTTCCCACGCTCATGTTGTAAATGGTCTTACCCTGAGCCTTCAGCGCGAGAAGCTTGTTGTTGAGCGAGGCAAATACCTCCGCGCCAAAGCGGCCGAGACGCTGCGATGCCTGCATGGTGCCACCTTTCGATATAAAAAACGCGGCGCTCCGACAAGAGCGCCGCGCGATACGGGCCATCAGATTGCAAAAGTGTACCGCTTGCAACCCCTATATTGGTTCAATTTAGCCAACCTTAGTCAATCGGATTGAGTGCGTCGATCTGCGCGAGCCACAGGCGCGAGCTGGCGTCGCTCGGCATGCGCCAATCGCCGCGCGGGCTGAGCGTCACCGAGCCCACCTTGGGACCGTCGGGCAGGCAGCTGCGCTTAAACTGCTGAGCAAAGAAGCGGCGGTAGAACGTACGCAGCCACGTATGAATCGTCACCTCGTCATAGACGCCCCCAAAGCTCTTGAGCGCCATGCGGTAGATCTTGCCCGGCTCAAAGCCAAAGCGCAGCAGGTAGTAGAGGAAGTAGTCGTGCAGCTCGTAGGGGCCCACCAGGTCTTCGGTCTTCTGGGCGATCTCGCCGTCGCCCGTGGGCGGCAGAAGTTCGGGAGACACCGGCGTATCGAGGATGTCGAGCAGCGTGGTGGCGATGCGCCCGCCAAAGACATCGGCCGCATAGCGCACCAGATGGCGTACGAGCGTCTTGGGCACGCTCGCGTTGACGGCGTACATGCTCATGTGGTCGCCGTTATAGGTAGCCCAGCCGAGCGCCAGCTCCGACAGGTCGCCGGTACCGATGACAAAGCCGCCGGCCTGGTTGGCCAAGTCCATGAGAATCTGCGTACGCTCGCGCGCCTGGCTGTTCTCGTAGGTCACGTCCTGCACGGCCGGATCATGCTCGATATCCTTAAAGTGCTGTTCCACGGCTGCATGGATCGAGACCTCGCGGAAGCTCACACCCAAGTCACGAGCGAGCGACTCGGCATTGGACTTAGTGCGGTGCGTGGTGCCAAAGCCGGGCATGGACACGGCCGTGATACCGGTGCGCGGCAGGCCCAAGGCGTCGAACGCACGCACGGTCACGAGGAGCGCCAGCGTGGAATCGAGGCCGCCCGAAAGGCCGATGACGGCAGCCTTGGTGCCCGTATGGGCAAGGCGGGTCTTGAGGCCCGCGGTCTGCAAGTCAAGAATGGTCTCGCAGCGCTCGGCCAGGTCGCCGTGATCGGCCGGCACAAAGGGCGCGCGTGGAAAAACACGGTCGATGCCGAGCGCATCGCGCAGGACAGGCTCTTCGGCGAGCGAGCCCTCAAACGAGAACTCGACGGTCACGGCCTCCGGCGCATCGTCCGAGCGCGTCCATGTCGTCGAGCGACGGCGCTCGGCAACCAGACGGTCAAGATCGACATCGGCCACCGCCATATCGCAGGTAAGCAGTTTAGTGGCGGCGAGCTTGGATCCGTTTTCGTAGATAAGGTTCTCGCCCGCAAAGACCATGTCGGTCGTGGACTCGCCCTCGCTCGCGTCTGCATAGGCATAGGCACAGTACAGGCGCGCGCTCTGATTGGAGATTAGGCTGCGGCGGTAATCTGCCTTACCGATAATCTCGTCCGAGGCCGACGGATTGAGGATCACCGTGGCACCGGCAAGCGCCATCTCGGTCGAAGGGGGCGCCGGCACCCACAGGTCCTCACAGACCTCAACGCCCAGCACCAGGTCCTCGGCGCCCTCATCACAGCAGCGGTAGACAAGCCCCGAACCCAGCGGAACCGGACCCTGACCGGCAAACTCGACCCACACAGGATCTGCGGGCGCCGGAGCAAACCAGCGGCGCTCGTAGAACTCACCGTAGTTGGGCAAATACTTCTTGGCCGTAAGACCCAAAAGCTCACCCGCACAGCACACGGCGGCGCAGTTGTAGATGTTTTCGGCCACCGCGACGGGAAGACCGATGGTAAAGACGATCGGCAGCTCACGGGTTTTATCGAGAATGCGCACGAGCGCCGCCTCGCAGGCATGCAGCAGCGTGCGGTTATGGAACAGGTCAGCCGCGGTATAGCCGCACAGGTTGAGCTCGGGCAGCACCAACGCGCGAACGCCGCGCTCGGCAGCCTCACGAACAGCCGTCAGCGCAACCTCGGCATTGCCCTCGACATCGGCCACGCGAATCCGCGGCGACGCCGCCGCCACACGCAAAAAGCCATCGTTCTTATTAGCCGAAACGCAGCATTGCCTTGTTGATCTGGACACTGGAGGCCCCTTCTACCCTGAGATTCAGTCTAACGGACGTTCACATATCTCTAACTAGCCAAAGCAACCTCCCAGTTTACTGAGACGCCAACCTGTGCTAAGAGCATGTATTCCAAAAATATCTTTAATTAAAAAAGGAGAAATCGATAATCGACTTCTCCTTTAAGCGAGGCAAGTTAATTCCGAAACTAATGGCAGAATTTATCCATGTAGTCCTCAAAGTCGAACACTTCTACCACGACGCCCTCTTCCTGAGACTCTTTCAGTTGCTCCAAGAGATCTTTGTTAATAACGTCCATGCAGAAACCTCCTCTATCTAATCAATTGTAGTATATCTGCTTTCATGCAATTATCAACCAACTTGTTTAATTGCTCCTCGTTTGTCGATAGTCCCTCTTTTTTCAAAATGTCGCGCACCTCGTTCTTAGTAATCGGCTTTTCAAACAACGAAAGCAAAGCGAACGAAAAATCATTAACCGCACACATTCTATGGGTGGCACAACTCAGCAGTACTCTTAACCCCTCTTTTGAGCGTCCGACTTCTTTAACAAACGAACTTTTAACCAATTGAAAACCATTATCGTGCATTACATAATCGGCATCGATATTTGTATTCAGCAATCCATAATGCAACAGTTCTTCTATCGCCCTTGTCAGCTCGAGGTCGCCCTGATCAAGAATAAGAGAAATGCTACAATCGGCCTCCAATAAACGGGCCAACTTAAGGTATACCAACTGGGAAACAGCATAGACATGATGGTATTCAGAATTATAGAAGTAGGCAAATGGCTCAACGAGCACGACAGAGGTCTTGGAATCCAGCCAGATTCGATCAGCTGGATTCAGGCTAGTTAGCCGTCGCTTTACTTTGGTCAAATGTCCCTTATACCTGACAGCGTGAATAGAATCTAGGATCCAGGTCACCTCTGAAATATGAAGCCGCTGGGGCAAGTCAATTGTGTCGCTACCGTTTATGACCTCTTGCATATAAAAATCAATATGATGCTCATCAGATAAGGATTTTGCTTCATTTAAAGTTAAACCAGTGCCTGAAACATAATCCACTTCGAGGCGCAAATCCTCATATTGGGACTTCGGCATTACAGAGACACCATACTTATCGGAATGATACCAAACATCCGACCCCATAACGAGACCAAAATTCGTAAATCCTCTCGTGGAATATGGAACACCACATACCTGTTTTGAATAATTCAAAACATTCTCTGTATAAGCTAAGGTGTTCAGAGCCTCTTCTTTAGTTTCGGTCGGAAAGCCAATCATAAAAAATAGATGAACAGGAATACCCGCATTGAGACAATCATGGATATTGCGATCAATCCAATCAACTCTCGTGTTCTTCTTCATTAGATCAAGAACTCTTTGGTTGTATGACTCGAGGCCAAACTGAATCTGCCTACATCCACTTTGGTATATCTTGTTAAAAACTTCTGTACTTAGGGTTGGAGAGAACCTCGTTTCTCCATGCCAGAAAAACGTTTTTCCCGATGCGTTTATTTCATCCGCGAGTTGCTCCATTCTTTTGCCTTCGAATGTTTCATCCACAAAAGAGAAAACTCTCGTGCCGTATTTTTCATTTAACCGACACATTATTTCAAATACTCTCGATATAGGCATCTTTCGGTAACAACCACCGGTAGCACCGGGAATGGTGCAGAAGGCGCAATGATTAAAACACTGCCTAGAGGAATAAACCGGCAATATTAACTCAGGCATGAAGTATTTAGAAAGGGCGAAGCCATCGAAATCGGGAACTGTATCGTTGATAAATGTTTGCTCAATCCGATGGTTTTTATATATCTTTCCACCTTTAGCATGGCAAAGATTTGGAACACAGTCGAGATTGTCATCACCAGAGTCAAGAGCCTCAAGAAGACGTGCAAGCGGCTCTTCGCCGTCATACATCATTATCGAATCAATGTATTCAAAAAAGGGATGCCATTCTTTCATGCAGTCATCTGCTAAACGAGTAATGTAATTGCCGCCCAATGAGACGTGTTTAACAGATGGACATTCTTCTTTAATCAGTTTCGCTAACGTAACTGCAGAAATCAATTGGAAACAGCCGCTCACCGAAATCCCAATAAACTCGATTTTTTCCCTCTGAATACGCTTAAGAAAGGCAGTTTCATAGAAGGAAATAAACGGATTATGCAAGGTATCCGCAAGCGATTTCATTATTTCTGGTGTCGAATAATAATCATAGGGCAGATCTATGGAGTTGAACGTGTATTTAACTCCATATGAGACGTGATTTATGATATAGAGTGCATTTCTAAAAATGTTTTCAGCATATTGTCTTTCATTTAGATTAAAGTATCTCTTCGATCTGAAAATATCTTTTGCCTCGTCAACATTAAGTGCCGACTTTTGTATCAACTCGATTGTTAATTGAACATTCGAACTAAACGAATCCTTTGATTCCCGATACCTTTTACAGCACTCTTCGACATGTCTAAAAGATAGGAGGTCATCGTAAAATTCCACGTTTAAGTCAACAATGTCAACTTTGTATTGTTCAACCTCTTGAAGATATGACTTCAAAACAGGCAAGGCAAGATACGGCCCCACTGGACTCCATCCTGGGGGAAATACTAAAAGCGTTTTAGGCATATCAACGTCACATCTTTCGCAAATAATTCAATTGAAACACAACTACCATCAAAATTGAAAATACACCAAGTCCTGTAACGAGAATTGAGAACATCGCGATGCTCGTGAACAGCGAAACAAGAAGTGTTGAAATAACAACAGCAACCGATTGCAAAGACTCCCTAATTGAAAACAGGCTTATCGATTCAGATCCGTCTCTCGCCAAATCCTGCAGCGATGTTATGAGAAGCACATCTTGAATGGCGTTTCCGGCACCGACGATAAAAAGGAAAATAAACGATATCCCAGACGCATAGCGATAGCCAAACGCCAGATACGCACCGAGCGCAAGATACGTCACAAAACAATATGATTTAACGCAATCGGAACCACTGATTAAACGACCATATATTGTATTTCCGAACAACAGTCCGATTGTAAGACTACTCTGAAGGAATCCGTATTGTATCGATGACGAGTCAAATTGCAATTGCGCTATAGCTGGCAAAAGAGAATTCAGAGAGCCGAATGCCACGCCACTAGAAATATCGATTAATAGGAAACCAATTGCCAAGTGCTTCGCGCTAAGACCACTAAATGCAGTCCTGTTTTTTTCATTTTTGCTTATTCCCTCTTTATCATTAACCTCGATAACCGACGGAACATCTCGCAGCAACCAGAACGACGCGGCAAAAGAAAGCGCGTCTAATGCAAGAACAGCCTCCGCCCCAAATTGAGCGACAACAAAACCGCCGGCAACTGGCCCCAGAACCATCATCAAATTCTGCAGGAACCCAAACGAATTATTAATTACGTCGCGATTGATACTATTCGTATTGGCTCTTAACAACGAGTAAAAGCAGGGCATTTCTACCGTTCGGCAAAGCGATACCGCGCACGTAATAGCAAACATACTCCATTTACTATCAACAAAAATATAGCAAACGAATAATCCCGCGCGAATTAAGTCTGCCAATCTCATGGCCTGCAATGTCCCGATACCCATCTTCTGAGGCAGCTGCGCGAGCGCAACTGAAAATAGAGAGGGGGCAAATCTGCAGCAGACCATCAAAGCAGTTGCAGAAACATCGTGAGTTACCTCGTAAATCAGCATTGGCAAAGCAATATTCGCACACCAATTGCCTATTTCGCTTATCCCTCTAGCAATATATAGGACCCGAACCGGACGGCTAGCTCTCAATACCGTGAACATCACGATTAACCTCGTATTTCAGGCCTCGTTCATCCCTTAATAGGAATCCATAATCAACCAAGTACCGCCTCAACACGGCATAATCAGGATAGAGCTGTGACAGCACACGATTAACCTGAAGCTCCGTATAACTTGTATTTAATTCAAAGAAAGAGACGGCCCATAGCAGCATGATTCTTTTATAGCTTTCCTTTTTTGGAATTGAAACCAGCTCGCCATTCTTGAGAAATCGTTTTTTAAAGTCTATTAGCTCATCCATTCACATCCTCCATTTCATACGCATCTAATACTAAAAATGCATACGCTTTAGGTCATCGCATTCAGCTTCTTTATTCGAACTAAACTCGAACTAATCTAAATTATTTGCTCAGACACTCTTCGAAAGCTCGTTTTTCACTCTGAGTAAAATGCCCTTCCCAGTCAGTCCACGAACAGGAAGGCAACTCACAACGAGCGGAGTCGAAGCCCTCTGCCGTCGGTCGCTCAAAATGCACGATAACCTTTTCGATATCGCCATCTGTAATCAGGTCAGAATGAATGACCTCGGTACCATCTTCGAATGTCATATACGGGTACATCACGTAAACCACCTCGCAATCGTAAATCCAGTTTAGCATCAGGCTATCGCACCAAAGACAGCAAGCCCCCTTGATGAGTTGATGGTATCTGTTAAATGTCACGTACGATTCACATCTGGTGGGTACCCTGATGGCTACACGAAACGAAGCAGATTTACACCGGGAGGACCCCGTATGACAACCAAGTACACCGACGCGCCGCGTACACGCGTCATGACTCCCGCCGCACTGAACAACGGCGTTCACGAAAACCATTCCATCGGCCAGACCATGGCCATCTCGCCCAAAAAGGGCCTGTTCGATGACATTTCCATTCCCCAAATCATCGCCGGCGCCGCAGCCGCGGCCACAAGCGTGGCGCTTGCCTCCAAGATCGGTATCGCCGGATCGGTAATCGGCGCCGCCGTGAGCTCGGTCATCACTGTTGTGTCCTCGCAGATCTATCGCCACTTTATCTCCGCCAGCGCCGAAGCAATCAAGGGCACGCATGCCGCTGTCGACTACCCTACCGGCGCCTACGAGCCCGTTGAGCCCAATGTCGAGGAGCACCTAGGTGGCGCCGCAACCACGCAGGAAATGCGCCAGGTTGCGGGACGCGCGACCACGGCGCGCGTCGCTCCCAACAGCCTGCGCGCCAAGGCGGCGGCTGAGCGCAGCCAGACGCAAAAGAAGGTCATCGTCTTCTCGATCGCTATCGCCATCGTCGCGGTCATCGCCTGCGCCGGCGCCATCCTTATCACCACTGCCGGTGAGGGCCTGGGCGAGCGTCCCGAGCCGATCCTTTCGTCGCGCACGACCGAGAGCGATGCAAATGGCAACACCCAGTCGCAGGATCAGCAGGCAAAGACGGACGATACGCAAGACAGTTCCACCTCTGCCAATTCGTCCTCGAACACCCAAAACCAATCGCAGGGCACCGATTCCTCTACGGCCAACAGCAGCACGCCGTCCGGCACGACCGACTCAAGCCAAACGACTGACGGTTCGCAGCCGAGCACGGGCGGCCAAACGAGCGACAGCACTTCGGGAACGGGCACAGCAGACAGCAGCAACACCAACAGCTCGAACAGCTCGAGCGGAACCGCGTCCGGCACGGCATCCGACAACTCGAGCCAAGGCACGGCATCGGGCAACTAAGCACATTTGCCTCTCATAGATAACCGACCTGTATAACGGGCGCGAATCGACAGCGGTTCGCGCCCGTTTGCCTTGGGCGCCGCCATGGTGAGCGCCATGCGATGGTAAGATGCTTTACATGTGTAAAGAGGAGATTTGCCATGAGCAAGACAATAGTTAGGCCCACGCTTTCGCTGGGCAACCACATCTATCTGTATCGCCTGCTGCGCGATGCGATTGGATGCGGCAAGCAAACGTTTATGACGCAGGTCGAAGAGGCGCTCGCCGCTGGCGACATGACTGCTTATGACCTGGGCTTCGAGTCCACGCGCGAGTTGCTCGAAGAACTCGATGACTGCATTAAGCTGACTGTCTTTAAGGGCGGTCGCCTGTATGCCACGGTCATCGCCAACGAGGCATGGGATGCCGCACTTGCCAAGGGCGAGGACAAGCCCAAGACCGCCAAGGGCGCCAAGCAGTCCTACAAAAAGAAAAAGCGCGGTGAGAAGGACCTCAAGGCTGTGCGCCCCAAGCACGCAAAGCGCACCGAGCCGGAAGCCATGGTTGACGCCGTGCCGGAACCCGAGCCCGAGACAGAGATCGAAGTCGCTATCGAGGTGACGGCAGAAGCCAGAACCGAAATCGCCGCCACGACCGATCCCGAAGTTATGTCAGAGCAGGAAGCCACTGCGGGGCTCAACGAGGCTCCCAAGTCGACAACCGAAGAGGCGGCTGGCCAGCCCGAGGCGCCCGTGTTCCAGAACCACGATGGCTTTGGCGACAACACCGAGGACAATCAGTCCAACGAGCTCGCGGATCAAGATGCTGCCGAGGCAACACCGGAGCCCGAGGCGCCCCAGCCTGCCATCTCGCTCACGGTTGTCTACGACCCCGAGAACGCCAACGCCGGCATCACCACCATGGTATCCACGCCGGTCGAGGCCAAGCCGAACGTCGAGGCAGAGGACACTCCGCAGGCCGATGCCAAAACCGGGACCGAAGACACGTCCATCTCCGTGGAACCGACAGATTCCATAGCTAAGCCAGAAGCGGCATCTGAGTCTGCACCTGTCATTGAGTCCGCATCCGCACCCGCCTGTGACCAGGCTCCCACACCTGCACCGACTCCGGTCCCCAATTCAGCACCGGCCCCCGCTCCCGCAGCACCGACCATCCCCGGGGACTTCCCCATCGATTTCGCGACCGAGGTCTTCTGCCCTAGCCCGCTGCTGCACCAGCTGTCGACTTATCTCCCCTACGGCGCTGACACCCTCGGCATCGTCGGCGAGTACTACTGGATCGCTCGCGAGCGCGGTACCATCGAGGCCGGCCGTAACCGCGCGAGCTTCCCCCTGCGCTACACACAGGCCGGCAAACGCCACGAAGTCACCGTACGCATTCGCCGCAACACCACCGGCGGCCTCGGAGCCACCTGGGCCATCGACAAGGTCGAAGCCCCGGTCGAGTAAAAAACGGCCTCGGATAGCCAATTGACCATCCGAGGCCGTTTGAATTCAGGCCTTTTAGTTGTCATCGGCGCATATAGACACCAGAGAAGCAAGCTCATCCTCAAGTTGCGGAGCAAAGTATCTAAAAGAAACCTGCGCTCCAGTCGGTATCGACTCAATCATATTCGCAGCATTATCTGAAACTCGGTACGATGCAGTTTCACCTGTCTTCAAATCCTCTATTGAGCAGACAGCGTCTTCAGCATCAATCGACCTAAGCACGCCTTTTCCTTGTAACATCACATCGGCATGCCCGCCAGCTATTTCTAATGAACCTGAGTCTGTCGCAGTCACTTCTCCGGAACCTCCGCGCGATATCTCTTCCTTTGTTGAACAGCCCACCAATGAAGCCATCAGCACCAAAGACAGAGCTAGACGAATCGTCCTACTTCGAAAAAGTCGTTCCATAAGTCCACGCATAATAGCTCTGATCATACTTCAGGAAGGATAAAGATGAATTCCAGCCGTCCGCTATGCCAATCATCTGCCTTGTCTCTCCAGTTTTCTTACCAGTAAGTGTGGCGTAAGCCTCCGCTGTTACAGAATGGGCTGATCCGTTGTACAAACTCGCATGTAAAACATTCGGTCTATTAGAGTTAATCTCATTTTGAATGCTCGCGATAGCCGGAGAGGAGACAGTGCGGGCGATAAGAGTACTTCCTCTGCTTGCGCAGTAATTTGTAAACCCCGTTGCACAGGTTGATATCGGCGTTCCGCCCAAAACAACGCCGGGAACAGTCTGTTCTTCATCGGAAAGAGCATGGGTATTGGTGTAATTCCATATCTGCATATATTGCGAAGGGTCGTTATATAAATTGGCAATGCCATACAGTTCCGCAACGTTCGAAAAAGCTGTCACCATACAAGCATAGTGGGCAGTAAGCCTCTTAATCTCGCTTTCATCATATGACATAAACTGAGAAATGGAACGAAATCCAGATACTGTGTAATCCTGCATTTGAGTTGCGTAAATTACGACATCGTTCCAGCTTGAAGGTTTATTCGATAAAACGACAGGCCGTCCTTCTATGGAAACAGCCGGGATTGTTCTTCCGCAATTTGTTGTTATTGAACCGTCCAAAGATTGCACACCGAATTCGAATGGATTGATCATTACGACTGGGTTATTGAAAGAATAAGACTCAACACCAAGATCTCCTCCCCGATCCATAGGGCTGACTAAGCCGTCTCCAAAACGATATCCCGTAAGTATTTCATCATCTGAAGCATCTAAAACCAAATAGCCCGCGGCTCTATTGAATGTCACAACCGGAACAATGTAGCCAAGCGGGGACCCATCAACGTCTACAAAAGGAATAGGGTCAGAAGGCGTATACGAAGAGCCGAGGAGTCCCTTTATATATTTATCGGCAAGCTCTTGCGCAATTTCTGAAGTAAATTGTATCTGCTCACCATCAATATTGCCCGTCGAAGCAAAAACCTCTTTCGGACGTGCGGCTAAGGCGACAATTGAAGACGCGACAAGTTGCAGAAAACGACGACGCGAAAGCATATGTTCTTCTTTCTAGAGGAGCGACTTATAAGATACTCCTATTCTATAACCTTTTTTGTAACGTTACAGCACTGGTTATATTTCAATTCGATTTGCTTATGTCCTTGTAACCCAATACGTCTTTACGTTTTAAACGGAATTAGAAAATCACTCATAGCAAAAACGGGCTTTAATCCCAAAGAGATGACTTTGATTATGAATCAAACCAGCAGCCAGGGCATAGCTGCAGTGCAATTGCTACAAGAAAGGCCGCCCTTGCTGGCGGCCTTTCTACTTGCTACTAGTCACGCGTGAGCTTGCGGTGAATACGATGCGGCTGGGCTGCGTCCTCGCCCAGGCGCTCGATGCGGTTGGCCTGATAGGCCTCGAAGTTGCCCTCGAACCAATACCAGTTGCCCGGATTCTCGTCGGTGCCCTCCCACGCCAGAATGTGCGTGGCGACGCGGTCCAGGAACATACGGTCGTGGCTAATGACCACCGAGCAGCCCGGGAACTCGAGCAGCGCCGCCTCGAGCGAGGACAGCGTCTCGACGTCGAGGTCGTTCGTGGGCTCGTCGAGGAGCAGCAGGTTGCCGCCCTGCTTGAGCGTAAGCGCCAAGTTCAGACGGTTGCGCTCGCCACCGGAGAGTACGCCAGCGCGCTTCTGCTGGTCCTGGCCCTTAAAGCCAAAGCTCGCCACATAAGCGCGGCTCGGAACCTCGGTCTCGCCGACCATCATGTGGTCCAGGCCGTCCGAGACGACCTCCCACAGGTTCTTGTCGGGGTCGATGCCGGAACGGTTCTGGTCGACGTAAGAAATCTTGACGGTCTCGCCCACCTCGAGCTCGCCCGAAGTCAGCGGCTCCAAGCCCACAATCGTCTTGAACAGCGTGGTCTTACCGACACCGTTGGGGCCGATGACGCCCACGATGCCGTTGCGCGGCAGGGTGAACGAAAGGTTATCGATGAGCACGCGACCGTCGAACTCCTTGTGCAGGTGATGGGCCTCGAGCACCTTGTTGCCCAGACGCGGTCCCACGGGGATGCGGATGTCGGTCCAGTCGAGCTTCTGGCTTGCGCGGGCCTCGGCCTCCATCTCCTCGTAGCGAGCCAGACGGGCCTTGTTCTTGGCCTGTCGGGCCTTGGGCGAGCTGCGCACCCACTCGAGCTCGGCCTCCATACGCTTGGCGAGCTTGGCGTCGCGGTTGCCTTGGGCCTCGATGCGCGCGGCCTTGGTCTCCAGATACGTAGAGTAGTTGCCCTTGTAGGGGTAGAGATGGCCGCGGTCGACCTCGCAGATCCACTCGGCGACGTTATCCAGGAAGTAGCGGTCGTGCGTGACGGCAAGCACCGCGCCCTGATAGTTATGCAGGAAGTGCTCGAGCCACAGGATCGACTCGGCGTCCAGGTGGTTGGTGGGCTCATCGAGCAGCAGCAGGTCGGGGGCCTCGAGCAGCAGCTTGCATAGGGCAACGCGACGGCGCTCGCCGCCGGAAAGAACGTTGACCGGCATGTCGGAATCGGGCAGCTGCAGGGCGTCCATGGCCTGACCGAGCTTGGAATCGATATCCCAGCCGCCGGCGGCGTCGATCTCGTCCTGGAGCTTGCCCATCTCGGCCATGAGGGCGTCCATATCGCAATCCGGGTCGCACATCTCCTCGCCGATCTTGTTGAAGCGATCGACCTTGGCGATCATGTCGCCAAACGCCATGCGCACGTTCTCGATGACGGTCTTGTCGTCATCGAGCGGCGGCTCCTGCTGCAGGATGCCCACGGTGTAGCCGGGGGTAAGCCTGGCATCGCCGTTGGAGACTTCCTCGATACCGGCCATGATCTTGAGCAGGGTCGACTTGCCCATGCCGTTGGGGCCCACGACGCCGATCTTGGCACCGGGGTAGAAGCTCAGGGTCACGTCGTCAAGGATTACCTTGTCGCCATGGGCCTTACGAGCCTGATACATCTGGTAGATAAACTCCGCCATTTGCCTGTTTTATCCTTTCTACCTTCTGTTTCCCTATTCTTGATTCGCTTTAGTGGAAACGAAATGAGGAAACCAGCTCTGAAACTAAACGAAAAAGGGGCATGGTTGCCCACACCCCCTAATACTACCTGGGAAAAATCCCCCGGAACATACTATGAACTGCGTACGCTAGTTTTCCGCAACCTTAACGAGCGGCTCGCTGCGATTTGCGCCACAGCAGATACGAATAGACGTAGGCAGCTCCAGCTGAACCAAACGCCAGAACCGCAATCACCGCGGCGACGACTTCACTCGAAAGCACGCTACCCGCCACGCCCATCACAATCAGGCCAACGCCCAGCACCATAAAGCAGGCACCGCCAAAACGCTGCGTACGGCGCCAGTTCTCGGGATCGGCAAGCGCCCAGGGCGTCTTGATACCGAGCGTGTAGTTCTGCTTTACGCGCGGTAAGTAGTTGCCCATACCAATAAAGAGCAAGCCGATAGCGCCTGATACCAGCAAATTGACCGTTCCTACCACCGGCACGATGCCCCACACCGTTAGCTCCCCCAGCCAGCTTATGGCACACATGAGCAGCGTGAAGGCGATTACGAAGCCCTGATAGAACTTACCCGAGGTCCGATACGCCTCGCCCTTGGGGTCAATGCGTGGCACGACGTAGAACATCGCGAGAAGTGCCAGAGGCAACACGCCGAGCGCGGAGGCCATCCAGCTAGGGCCCCAACCGTCGACGGCGCCATTCGCGCCCCAGTGCGTGGGAATCTGCGCCGGCAGGCTCGGCATCACTATCAGATGCGCTGCGACATTGGCAACGCACAGAGCGACCAGTGCAATCCACACGCGCGACGATACCCCCGTGGCGTGAATGCCCTTGTTTTCGTTATTCATCCTTATCACCTTCATTGTTTGTAAAACCCATAAACCAGCCAATTAAATCCTGCATGACGGTGGTGTTTAAGCTGTATACGATGTTTTGGCCATGGCGCTCGTCGGTCACCAACCCGGCGTTTTTAAGCGTCGCCAAGTGATGGCTCAGCGACGGCTTACTGATATCGAAATGCTTGGCAAGCTCCCCCGCCGTGCAATTGCCCTCGCGCAGCAGTTCCAAAATGCGCCGCCGCGTAGGATCGGCCAGCGCCTTAAAACCCTCTCCCGGCATAAGACCTCCTCTCAGCACCCCTCATGACGCGCACACTATACTCGATATTTAGATGTTTGTCTAACTATCTAATCGAAATGCTTCAAACCACATCAAAGTAAGCGCCATCGCAACCTATGGGCGATTACCTATAATGGCGATAGCCAAAACACGATTCGCTTCCCCATCGGAGGATGTCTATGACCGAAACCACAGCCGCAACTCCCAACGAGACACGCGACACCAAGCTCGAGATCATCATGGGCCGCGAGGCACTCGACAAGCTCGCCAACGCCACGGTGCTGATACTCGGCTGCGGAGGCGTGGGCTCCAACTGCTGCGAGGCACTTGCCCGCGGCGGCATCGGTCATTTTGTGATTCTGGACAAGGATATCGTCGCGCCCAGCAATATCAATCGACAGGCCATCGCCTTTCATAGCACCATCGGCAAGCGCAAGGTGGACGTGATGGAAGCCATGATCAACGACATCAATCCCGCTGCCACCGTTATCAAGCGCACCGAATACCTGCTGAGCGACAACATCGATGATTTCTTCGCGAGCGTTTTGGAGCAGACGGGTGGCAAGCTCGACTACGTCGTCGACGCCATCGACACCATCTCGGCCAAGCTCACCATTGCCAAATATGCTCAGGACCACGGCATTCGTTTGGTTAGCTCCATGGGCGGGGCCAACAAGCTCCATCCCGAGTGTCTCCGCTTTGCCGACATCTTCGATACGGTACGTGACCCCATGAGCCGCATTATGCGCAAAGAATGTAAGAAGCGCGGAATCAAGAGCCTACACGTACTGTTTAGCTGCGAGGAATCGGTTAAGACCCAGCCCCGCGACCCTTCCAATATCCACGAGCGCACCGAGTTGGGCACCGCCAGCTTTATGCCGCCCATCATGGGTCAGATGATTGCCGGCGAGGTTATCCGCCAGATCAGTGGCCGCGGCACCGAGCGCTTGCGCGCCGATGGCCAGCGCCTGGACTAGCGGAGCGCGCCGAGATGGAACCGCGATTCTTTGACACGCATTGTCACCTTGATTTGATGCTCAGCCCCGATGCTGCAATCAGTGAGTCGGAGGCATTGGGGCTGGGGCTCTTTGACTGCGGCATCGATCCACGCGACTTTTCGGCCGCAAACGAGCGCGCCCTTCGCCAACCAGGCATCATCGCCGGCGTTGGGCTTCACCCCTGGTGGCTTGTCGACGGCCGCTGCGGTCCTGCCGAAGTCGATCTGCTTTGCGAATTTGCTGCCCAAGAGCGCTACATCGGCGAAGTCGGACTCGACTTTTCCGCGCGCTTTGCTGGAAGTGAGCCGCTACAAATACAGGCACTCGACCGGCTCTGCGAGGCGCTCGCGCAGCATCCTCTTACCGGACGCGTGATATCAATTCACGCCGTTCGTTCAGCAGGAGCCGTACTGGACGTCTTCGAATCGCATGGACTACTCATCCCAAACCCCGACTCCCCCGTTATCATCTTCCACTGGTTTAGCGGCACTTCGGACGAACTCGTCCGCGCGCGTGATGCGGGCTGTTATTTTTCCGTCAACGAACGCGTGCTCGCGTCTAAACGAGGACGCGAATTCGCACGACAGATTCCACTCGATCGTTTACTGCTCGAGACCGATGCACCAGCGGAGGCAAACACAGAAACAAGCGCGCAGTCGCTCATCAAATCGCTCACAAGGACCTCAGAACGCATCGCCTCACTCAAAAACCGCGACGCAGAGTGCATCGAGTCGGCAGTTTTAGCAAATGCGCACTCTGTTTTTGACCTTCGCTAGCCCCGGTGGACAAAAAATGCCAAATATGAGTACTGTTGCAAATCCAGTCACATTATTTTACGGCAAAATAGTGCCTTGATAATGTACAGCTATCCATTATCAAGGCACTTTAAGGTGGTTAAAGTCATTTTTAGCAGGTTTTAATCACTCGCAGACACCCAACTAGGCCCTCAATAGCTTAATTTCGCTGTTACTAAATTAGTGACAGTACTCATATTTAGCATTTTTTGTCCATGGAGTCCCGGGGGCGACAATTCGACTCCCCGGGACTGCTCACCTATTCGGAAATCGGCACTCCATGGCCCCAGGAGCCTTCCATGCCGCATACGGTCGAAGCAAACCCCGCCGCAAAGTCGAGTGCACGCTCGATGGCCTCGGCACCATCCTCGCCACGCTTGACGGAATCGAGATAACACATCAGGAACGAAGTCAGGAATGAGTCGCCCGCACCCATGGTGTCCTTCATATCCGTTACCGGCTTAGCCAGTTGGCGGTAATAACGATCGCCATCATAGGCAATGCAGCCCTCAGCGCCAGCCGTTGCCGATACGAAACGCGGACCTAGGCTCCTCACCCATGCCAGACGCTCGCGAATCTCATCCTCACTCGCGGCGTCTGCCGCGCTAAAGAACGCGAAGTCAACGTAGGGAGCAATCTGCTCGTAGTACTCGTCGGTCGAATCGTCCGAGAAGTCAAACGAAACCGTGACGCCCGCGGCCTTCAACTTGGGAAGTTCGCGCTCGGTAAAGCAATAGTTGCCCGAGTGGACTACGTCGAACTGCTTCATGTACGCAAGGTCAAAGCGATCGAGCACATAGCGAGCATCACCACGGATGCCACCCTCATTGGAGCCAAGGAAAACACGGTCGCCGTTAACGACGGTCACGCGCGCAGCACCATTCTCACCGATGAGCTGCTTGCATTTGGCAAGTTCAACGTCCTCATCTTCAAGACTCGCAATCACGTGCTCGGCAGCAGCGTCATTACCAAAGATGCCCATATACGCGGAGCGCGCGGCACCGCATTTCTTGGCATACACGGCAAAGTTCACCGCATTGCCACCCGGATACATCGTGCGAATATGCTCGTAGCGGTCGACGACGTTGTCGCCAAACCCCAGTGCGCTCACGTTAAATGCCATAGCGCGCCCCTCTCTTATGCCAACGGAACCACTGTTGTGACAGCAGTACCGCCCAGGATCTACGCGAGTTCCAGTAGCTCCGGCAGCTGGTCGATAATCTTGTCCGCAGCATCCTGGCTAAAGCCAAAGCGCTCCTCGCGCTTGGCAATGACTGTCAGGCCGGCTCGCTTGCCGGCAGTGATGCCAGGCACCGAATCCTCAACGCAGCAGCAGCGATTCGCGGGCAGCCCCAGCAGGTCCAGCGCATGCAGGTAGATGTCGGGCTCGGGCTTGCTCTCCTTAAACTGCTCGCCGCTCACCACATACTCAAAGGCATCCGACAGCCCGCATGCGTTGAGCACTTCCTCGATGCTATCCATGGGAGACGAGCTGGCAAGCGCCACGCGAACGCCGCGGCGCGGCAGCTCTCGAATCGTATCCACGGCGCCTGGGTTAATCAAAGCCTGATAGTCGCGCGGACGCTCATGCGCCCACTCGTCCCAACGGGCCAACGCTTCCTCGCCAGTGAAATGCCCCTTACCGGCGCGCTCAAACCAATCGACCAACATATGCAGGAAGAACTGATGCGAGGTACCGACCTGCCCATTCAACTCCTCTTGAGTCAGGTTAAGCCCAAGCTCCTTGGCAAACGCGGCAGTCTCGCCCAGGTAGTAATACTCGGTATCGACAATGACGCCGTCCATGTCAAAGATAACGGCGTCGAACGGAAATGCGGACACGGCACCCTCCCTAGCAAAAGGGCGCCCGCAAGCGGACGCCCGAACCATGCACTATCGGCGATTCTAACCCAGCAGTTGGTCAAGTGCTACCGCGATACCGTCTTCGTTGTTGTTGGCGGTCACCATCTGGGCCACGGCCTTGACTTCATCGACAGCGTTACCCATGGCGACGCCGGTACCAGCCCACTCGATCATAGACTTGTCATTCTGGCCGTCGCCAAACGATACGACCTCGCTGGCATCGATACCGAGCTTGGGCAGGGCACCCTCGAGCGCACGGGCCTTGTCGATACCGGGCGCCGTGTACTCAAAGTACCAGTCGGCCGTAAACATGCCCGACAGCGTCTGGGTAAAGGGTGCGTACATCTCCTCGTGATGCGCCTGCAGGTAGGTCGGATCGCCCGCCGTCAGCAGCTTGTCCACGGGATAAGCATCAGCGACCTCATGCAGGCTCTCCACCTCGCGAATCTTAAGATCGCACGCGTCGCGCTCATACTTGACGATATTCTTCTGCGAGCCGCCAGGCAGCGTGATCATGCAATGGTACGAGTCCTCGACGTGCAAATCGCGACCAAGCGAAATCATAGGAATCACGTCAAAATTACGCAGGTGATCAATCAGGCGATGCAATTCGTCGGCAGGCATAGCCTGATCGAACAGCACCTCGTCGGTCTGGGCATCGACGACGTGCGCGCCATTAAAGGCAACTAGCAGACCGTCATGGTTTTGAAGGTCGAGCTCCTGCGCCAAGGCGTGCAGCCCCCATGCGGGACGGCCCGAAGCCAAGATGAGCTTAATGCCCGACTCCTGCGCCGCGAGCAGCTTCTCGCGCGTACGCGGGCTGATGACCTTTTGGTCGTTGGTGAGCGTACCGTCGATATCCATTGCGATGGCTTTGATTGCCATATGTGCCTCCCTGTCATTGAGCAACCTTGTCTGAGCCATCATACAGAACACCCACGGCGGCGCTGTTTGCAACGGGAAAAATGTCATATTGTCCCAAACATGAACGGCGCGCCTTCGACGATTGCGATGCCCGTCGAGGCGCCTCCCGATACATTCCATTCTATCCAGATAGCAAAGGGCCCGCATCCCAACGGATACGGGCCCTTGTCGGCTATGCGTTAGTTTTCGCAGCGAATCCTACTTGCGGTGCGCGCGATAGAACTCGATGAGCGCCTGGGTCGAAGCGTCCTGCTCGGCCTTGGCGGCATCGTCGTGGAAGGCCGGGGTGATCTGCTTGGCAAGCTGCTTGCCCAGCTCGACGCCCCACTGGTCGTAGGAGTCGATGCCCCAGACCGTGCCCTCGACAAACGTGATGTGCTCGTACAGGGCGATGAGCTCGCCGAGCGCAAACGGGGTCAGCGTGTCGCCGAAGATCGAGGTCGTCGGACGGTTGCCCTCAAAGCAGCGGGCCGGGACGATCTGCTCGGGCGTGCCCTCGGCGCGCACCTCATCGGCCGTCTTACCAAAGGCGAGCGCCTTGGTCTGGGCCAGGAAGTTGCCCAGGAACAGCTCGTGGACATCCTGGCCGCTGTCGGTTGCGGGGTTGGCAGTGTTGGCGAAAGCGATAAAGTCGGCCGGGACCACCACGGTGCCCTGGTGCAGCAGCTGGTAGAAGGCGTGCTGACCGTTGGTGCCGGGCTCGCCCCAGAAGATCTCGCCGGTATCGGAGGTCACAGCGCTGCCGTCCCAGCGGACGTGCTTGCCGTTGGACTCCATGGTGAGCTGTTGCAGGTAGGCCGGGAAGCGGTGCAGATACTGGCAGTACGGCAGCACGGCGTGGCTCTTGGAACCGAAGAAGTTGACGTACCAGACGTTGAGCAGGCCCATCAGCGCGACGGCGTTGTTCTCGAGCGGCGTGTTGCAGAAGTACTCGTCGATGGCGTGGAAGCCCTCGAGGAACTGCTGGAAGCGCTCGGGGCCGAGCACGACGATCAGCGACAGGCCCACGGCGGAGTCGACAGAGTAGCGGCCACCGACCCAGTTCCAGAAACCAAAGGCGTTAGCGGGGTCGATGCCGAAGGCCTCGACCTTCTCGAGTGCGGTGGAAACGGCGACGAAGTGCTTTGCCACGGCCTCGGCGTTCTGCTCATCGGAGCCGTCGATGGCGCCCTGAGCCTTGAGCTGCTCGAGCATCCAGGTCTTGACCTCACGGGCGTTGGTGAGGGTCTCGAGCGTGGTGAAGGTCTTGGAGACGATGATCACGAGCGTGGTCTCGGGATCCAAACCCTTGAGCTTCTCGGCCTGGTCGTTGGGGTCGATGTTGGAGATATAGCGGCAATCGATACCGGCGTCGGCATAGGGACGCAGGGCCTCGTAAGCCATGACCGGGCCCAGATCGGAGCCACCGATGCCGATGGACACCAGGTGCTCGATCTTTTTGCCGGTAACACCCTTCCACTCACCGGAGCGCACGCGCTCGGCGAAGGCATACATGCGGTCGAGGACCTCGTGCACGTCGGCAACGACATCCTGGCCATCGACGATGAGCTGGCCCCTCTCGCTTGCCGGGCGGCGCAGCGCGGTGTGCAGGACGGCGCGGTCCTCGGTGGTGTTGATGTGCTCGCCGGAGAACATGGCGTCGCGGCGCTCCTCGAGCTTCACCTCGCGGGCAAGATCGCACAGCAGCTTGACGGTCTCATCGGTCACCAGGTTCTTCGACAGATCGAAGTGAAGGTCGCCGGCGTCAAAGCTCAACTTATTCACGCGGTCGGCGTCAGCGGCGAACCAGGCCTTGAGGTCGATGCCCTCGGCCTCGAGCTTCTCCTGATGGGCCTCGAGCGCCTTCCAAGCGGCAGTCGACGTAGCATCGATAGGTGCGGCAACAGTTGCCATAGAGTCCTCCTCAGCATACGGGCGCACGCCTCCATGCGCCCGGACATTCAGATGCCACTATTCTAGCGCAGGTCAAGACTATAATCAGCGAGCGTTGCCAATCGGCCCCCAAACGGCAACCGATCAAAAAGGGACAGGTTTATTATGGCAGGTCAAACGCTTTACCAATCAAAAAGAACCTATCCCTTTATGGTAAATATTAGGCCGCTGCGCACACGCTGCCGAGCAACTCACGCAGAGGAGACCCAATGCCCTCCAGCAGTTCGGGCGCGATGATGGCGAAAACGGGAACCTCGCCGGCACCCACAACGGCGGGCACTTTTCCCTCGGAGACGATGCATCCATAAGGCACAAAGCCGTCCTCGCCGGCATCAAGCACGGCCATGCGACGAGCGAGTTCGCGCGCAAAGCCCGCCGTATCGGCATCGCCGATCGCCAGGACAAAGTCCACGCCCTCATCGGTCGCCAGGGCTACGGCCTCATCGACCAAATCGTCTCCCCCGTCGCCCCCGACCAAGCCGCAGCGGAAAAGCACACGCTCGAGCAGGGCGCGATCGAGCGAGCCCAGCGCCGCCGAAACGAGCTCATCACGCGTGTGCTTGTCGCCTCCCAGCACGACCAGTGCCTTGGTGCCGCCATAGTGGGCAACCAATCGCCCGCACCAGCGAGCCACATCCCCATCCGCAACCAAGCGCGTCGGCATACCAAACCCATAGTTGACCATTATCCCCACAACCCTTCCGTGCTTTATGGTGGTATCAATCGTTAGCCTCATGCTACGAAGCGAGGTTTTCCGAGCTGTTTCGCGCTCTTTAGAGCTGCGTTAAAAACCCGATGCAACCGCACGACCATACCTGCCAAAAAGGGGCAGGTTTTGACGGTGTCCGGTCGAGCAGGTATTATCGAACAGGTATTCGATAAGAACATGTGTTTGATGGGAGGGCGCGTGGGGCACGAGCGTCACACCTATATCTGCATCGACCTTAAGACGTTTTACGCCAGTGTCGAGTGCGTCGACCGCGGACTCGACCCACTCACTACGTGCCTGGTCGTTGCCGACGAATCGCGCGGGCGCACGACCATCTGCCTCGCCATCACACAGGCTATGAAGGACCTCGGGATACACAACCGCTGCCGTCTGTTCGAGATTCCTGACGGCATCGACTGCATCAAGGCCATACCGCGCATGCAGCACTACATGGAGGTGTCGGCGAAAATCTACGGCATCTATCTGGAATACGTGAGCCCGCAAGACATTCACGTCTATTCAATCGACGAGTGCTTTATCGACGTGACGCCCTATCTAGACCTCTACCACACCGATGCCGAAGGGTTCGCCTGCATGTTGCGCGACGAGGTCCTCGCGCGCACCGGCATCACGGCCACCGTCGGTATCGGCCCCAACCTATTCCAGGCTAAAGTAGCGCTCGATATTACCGCAAAGCACGTACCCAGCCGCATCGGCATACTCGATAACGAAACCTTTCGCAAGGAGATCTGGCCGCATCGACCCATCACCGACATCTGGGGTATCGGCCCCGGTGTGGCAGCCCGGCTCGAAAAGTACGGCGTCTACGACCTGATGGGTGTCGTCGCGCTCGACGAAAACCTGCTTTACGATGAGCTCGGCGTCAATGCCGAATATCTCATCGACCACGCCTTCGGGCGTGAGCCGACAACCATCGCCGATATCCAAGCCTATCGCCCGCAGGCAACCTCAACCACCACAGGACAGGTGCTCTCGAAGGGCTATGCCTACGAGCAGGCCTACACCGTCTTGCGCGAGATGGTCGACAACGCCGTACTGGACTTGGTCGATAAGCACGTGGTCTGCGACAGCATCTCGCTCTTTGTGGGTTATGCGAGCGAACGAGCCGACATACGCCGCCTCGACGCCAGCGGTACAGCGCAATATGTGGACGGATGCGGACACCTACGCTCGAGCACGTCGAGTATCGAACCCACCGCAACCGCCGGCCCCGAGCTCGCGCCCCGTGCGCCCAAGCCCGTCCAGCGCAATGACGAACGGCGCCGCTTGGTGCGCGAGGCGCAGGCAATCGACGGCATCTTTGTGGGGGAACACGGCGGCAAACCGCGCGGTGGCTATGCCGCACTCTTCGCGCACTCCAACGCCTCGCGCAAGCTGCCCGAGCGCACCAATTCGTTTAAGAAGATCATGGGCTATTTCGATGAGCTCTGGGCGCAGACTGTCGATCCCAAACGACCGGTCAAGCGCATCAACCTTGGATTTGGCAATCTGGTACCCGAAGAATTTGCCACCATCGATCTGTTTAGCGACGTCGAGGCCGATGAGCGCGAGCGCGACCTGGCCCGTGCCGTCCTGGCCGTAAAGGGTAAATACGGCAAAAACGCGCTCGTCAAGGGGCTGAGCTTTACCGCCGGCGCCACCGCACGCGAACGCAACGACCAGGTAGGAGGACATCGTGCCTAAGCCCCAACAGCAGCCGATGCGGCCACCGACACCTTTTGAACGCCTAGCGGACCCCGAGGGAAGACACCGCGCCGCCGGCCCCAGACTCACCGCCAACGGTGCCGTGCGCGCCAACCGCGCCGCACAGTTTATGCCCTTTGCCGCCCTCACGGGATACTACGAGCTCGTACGCAAGCAAGAAATCACTGTCGAGCCCAAATGCGAACTCACGGAAGAAAAAGCCCTCGAGCTTTCGCATAAGCTCGAGGGCCTCAAACGTGGCGACCTGGTCCGCGTCACCTATTACGACACGTACGGCCATCGCGCTCGCACGGGCATCCTTGACGAAGTGCTCCCCGCCTTCAAGCTGCTCAAGCTCAAGGATATCGCCATCGACTTCGACGACATCCAAGACATCGAACTGCGCGGACGAGCCTAGCCAAGGAAGCGCATCCAGGGCGGCGCTTACAACGTCATGACGTAGTAGCCCGCGTCTTTCACGGCCGTCTCGAGGACACCGCGATCAACCGGACGCTTAGAGCGCACGCGTGCCGTGTGGTCCGCATACGTCACCGTTGCGCACACGCCATCCAGCGCATTGAGGGCATTGGCTACGTTCTGAGCGCAGCCGTCACAGCTCATGCCGCCGATGAGCAGCTCATCGCTATAGGGATAGTGTGACGCATCGGTATCCGTCACAACAACCTTTTTGGCCTTCTTGCCGCTCGCACCATCGCTGCAACAACTCTTCCCGTGTGTCGAAGCGGCAATGCGACGCAGTCCAAAAAACATGCCGACGGCAATGACGGCCAGCACGATGAGATTCGCAGGGTTGAGCAAGTCACTCATGCGTTCCCCTTTCAAGTAGCCCTATATAGATACCCCCATGGGGTGTCCCCATCTTAACCCAAAACCATGTCCGTTCGATCAATTAGTTTCCCTTTTCTTACTTTTTAGTTGACCAGGGCTTACTTTCGTGTATAAGTTTTCCTAGGCTAACAGTTTAGATCCGTAAGGAGCCCCGTGACTCGAACCATAGACATCCCAACGTTTCAGGCAGCAGTCGTGCGCAACTGCTCCCCCACGCTCGCGGGAATCAAGCCGGCATCGCTCTTTACCTATCCAGGCACCTACGCCCACGGGGACGGCTCGACCGCAACAGAAACCATCGCAGAACGCCGAGCACGCCTGCTCAACGTTATCGCCCAGTGCAACCGCGAGCTTGACCCGCTTGGCATCCACCTGAGTGTTTTGGTCTGGCGGCCCTGCGGAGCGCTCGTGTACGTGTACCGAGCCAAAAGCCTCACCACCTATTTCGCGGACCCTCGCGCCAAAACGGCGCTCGCCTCGGAAGGCTACGACACGAGAGACCTTTCGACATGTCTTGTGCATTTGGCATCACGCATCACGCTCGCGAGCAATAACGTCGCGGAATGCGCCTGTAGCCAGACTCGATGCGCACTACCCCAGCAAGCTAGCTGCAGCAAAGACTGCACCTGCGAGTTTCCGCACGAAATAGGCTACTTCCTTGGATATCCCTACGACGACGTGCACGAGTTTATCGTCCAGCGCGGCGAGAACTACAAGGTCTTTGGGGCCTGGAAGGTCTACACAAATGTCGAGCAGGCACTTGCGACGTTTGATGCCTACCGTGCCTGCACCCAATACTTCACCTTTGTCTATCAGCAGGGCTGCAGCCTGGCGCAACTTGCCCAGACGACCCGATAGAACATAGAAGCCGCGGCAACCTGCCGCACAACTGAAAGGACTCAACATGAGCAAGATCGCCGTCGTCTACTGGAGCGGCACGGGCAACACCGAGGCCATGGCAAACCTCGTCGCCGAAGGCGCCACATCCGCGGGCGCCGAGACCGAGGTCATCCCCTGCGCCGACTTCTCTGCCGACAAGGCCGCCGAATATGATGCCTTCGCCTTCGGCTGCCCCGCCATGGGCTCCGAGGAACTCGAGTACGATGAGTTTCAGCCGATGTGGGACGAGGTCAAGGAGACTCTCGGCGACAAGAAGGTCGTCCTCTTTGGCTCCTATTCGTGGGCCGAGGGCGAGTGGATGGACAACTGGAAGGCCGACGCCGACGAGGCCGGCGTCAACGTCGTGGACTCCACCATCTGCTACGACGCGCCCGACGACGAGGGCGAGACCGCTTGCAAGGCCCTCGGAGCCGAGCTCGTGTAACGAACCCGGGGCTTCCAAAAGAGCCTGCATCAAAGCGCATCCCCGTCCCTACAAAAGAGCGGGGGCTGGATTCAAGTCCAGCCCCCGCTCTTTTATAACGGCAGTTACATCAATCGACTACGAGATGTTGCCCAAGAACGCCTTGGTGCGCTCGCTCTTGGGATGGTCGAAGACCTCACTCGGCGTACCCTCTTCCACGATAACGCCGCCGTCCATAAAGACGACGCGGTCGGCGACATCGCGGGCAAAGCCCATCTCGTGCGTCACGACGATCATGGTCATGCCATCGCGCGCCAGGTCGCGCATGACGCCCAAGACGTCGCGCACGAGCTCAGGGTCGAGCGCCGAGGTGGCCTCGTCAAAGAGCATGACGTGCGGGTTCATCGACAGGGCGCGGGCGATGGCAACGCGCTGCTGCTGGCCGCCCGAGAGCTGGCTCGGCATAAAGTCGATACGCTCGGCAAGACCGACCTTGGTCAGCTCTTCGACGGCAATCTTCTCGGCCTCTTCCTTGCTGCGCTTGAGCACCTTTTGCTGCGCAAGCATGACGTTCTTTTTGACCGACAGGTGCGGGAACAAGTTGAACTGCTGAAACACCATGCCCAAGTGCGTACGTACCTTATTGAGGTCGACACCCTTGGCGCACACATCCACGCCCTCAACGATAATCGAGCCGCTCGTGGGATGCTCCAGACGATTGATGCAGCGAAGCATCGTCGACTTGCCCGAGCCCGAGGGGCCCAGGACCACAACGACCTCACCCTTGTGCACGTCCAGATCGATATCGCGCAGGACCACGTTATCGCCAAAAGCCTTTTGGAGGTTCTTGATGCTGACAACGACCTCGTTGGAATTCGTTTCACTCATGACAGGACCTCCTTACAGACCGGCGATATGATCGGCGGGCGTCGCGACAACCTGTCCGGCGCTCTTGGTGGGACGCTTCTTTTTGGTTTCGGCCGTCCCCAGAAGTCTCGCCTCAAGACCGCTCACCAAGCGCGCAAGCGGCAGGGTAATGACCAGATAGAACAGAGCGGCAACCACATACGGCGTGATGGAGCCCGTCGTGGCCACGATGGTGCGGGCGTTCATGACGATCTCGACGACACCCACGGCGGCAAGCAGCGACGTGTCCTTGTAGAGCAGGATGAACTCGCTGGTCAGCGTAGGCAGGACATTGCGGAACGTCTGCGGAATCATGACATAGAGCAGCGTCTGGAAGGCATTCATGCCCAGCGAGCGAGCAGCCTCGTTTTGGCCCTTGGGGATCGACTGAATACCGGCACGGAAGATCTCGCACAGGTACGCAGACGAGTTCATGGACATGACGATAACACCCAGCACATAGTCGTCCACTTTGACACCGGCCAGCGGCAAACCAAAGAACGCAATGTAGATCTGCAAGAACGCCGGCGTGCCGCGGATGATATTCACATAGATGCCGGCAAGGCAGCGAAGGATGCGCGACTTGGAAATGCGCATGAGCGACAGGGCGAAACCGAAGGGAATTGCCAGCGGAAACGCCACAAGCACGATCGAAAGCGACATAAGGAAGCCCTTGAAGACGATCGGCAAGCTCTGAACCAAAATGACCGGGTTTAAGAACAGGCGCAGGAACATATTGGAGTTCCAGGCCTCGACCCACGGCTGCTCCTTAAGATCGGCCAGGAAGTTATCGAAGGCCGTCACGCCCTTGATCTCCACCGACGGAATCTTGGAGATCTTCTTGGTCGAACCGTCGGCGAGCGTATAGGTGCCGCTGAAGGCCTCATCGCCGCCCTCGACGGGGAAGGTCACGCCGTAAACCTCGACACGGAAAAAGCCGCCGGCAGGCGCCGTCTCGCCAAAGTCGATCTTGAGCGTCTGGCCGTCAGCCTTGCACGTGGGCTTCATGGGCGTACGATCCATGAGGTCCTCGCCCGAGAGCATCGTCAATCGCGTGTCATCGGTGTCAAACGTCGTGCCGTCGACAAACGTCAGCGAAAGACCGCTCAGCTCCTCATCGGCATCGGCCTGGACCTCCCAGGTAATGCGCGTCTCGGTACCGCCGACCACGTCGCTACCCGAACCGGTATTGGGTCGGGCGGTAATCTTTGCGGTCTCAAGCGCCTGGGCGGTCGTGGGCGCATATGCCCCCACACACACCAGCGCGAGCGCCACGGCCATGACGCAGGCTAGCTTTTGGAGCAAGGCGGGCAGTGGAAAACACTGCTCCGCGGCCCCTTTGTTCAGTCGAGACAAGGTGGCTCCTATCGTAGAAGTTGCCGGCAAAACGAGACGGAAATGCTCTCCGTCAAGAGAAGCGCAAAGGCCCTCTCCGCCAAAGCGGAAAGGGCCCGCGAGCAATCAAGTAGCTATTTTACTTGATGTTGTACTTAGCCATGAGGGCGTCAACGGTACCGTCGTCGGTCAGGTCCTTGATGGCCTGGTTGATGTCGTCCTTGAGCTTGGTGTTGCCCTGGTTGATGGCGATGGCGTACTCCTCGCCGGTGTTGATCTGCTTGATGGTCTGGCAGGTGTTGAACTGCTCGGCGGTCAGCTGGCTGGCAACGGAGCGGTTGGTGACTACGGCGTCACCCTTATCGGACTGCAAGGCGCTGAAGCACTCGGTAGCATCCTTGTAGGGGACGATCTTGGCCTTGGGGAAGTTCTCCTGGGCAAAGGCCTCGGCGGTCGAGCCAGACTGGACGATGATGGTAGCGTCGGCGTTGTTGAGCTTCTCGCTGTAGTTGTCAGCCGTGATGTCGGCGTTATCGACCTTGGTCACGATGGCCTGATCGTCCATGTAGTAGGAATCGGAGAAAGTGACTTCCTTCTCACGCTCGGGCGTGTCAGTGATAGCCGCGATGGAGACGTCATACTTGGCACCCGAAGCGACGCCCGGAACCAGCGTGTCAAAGTCATTGTTGACGTACTCGACATCCAGGCCCAGCTTGTCGCCGATAGCCTTGATAAGCTCAAGGTCAAAGCCCTGATAATCGCCGTTGTCGTCCTTGTACTCAAACGGGGCGTACTCGGCAGAGGTGCCGACGGTCAGCGTGCCGTCCTTGACGAGTGCGTACTCCTTGGAGCCGTCGACCTTCTCGACCTTAGCGTCGTCAGAGCTGCTGGAACCGGCATCAGAACCAGAGGTGGCGTTGGACGAGCCGCAGCCCGTCAGAGCAAGGGCGAGCGCCATGGCACCCGTGGCGGCAAATGCGCCAAGCTTCTTGAGCTTCATAATCAGTCTCCTTCCGGTGACCTCGTTTGATTCAGAGGTCTGCAAAAACTGTTGGCTATTATGCACCCGGAATTACGAATCTGCAATGAGAAAACTGATTGAAACAAACCCATAACGTGAATGGAATACTCTACTTTATGACAGTCATTACTGCTGCAATGACCTTAATAGTCTAATTTCAGCTGCATAACCTGCAAGTTCGTTCGGAGTCTCCAAAATAAACGGCAGTGAACGCAAACGGCCATTCGATACAATATTCTGCATAACCTGCATACCGCCACCAAATTCCTCGCTGCCAAGGTATCCCTTGCCGATGCACTCGTGACGATCTTTATGGGCGCCACAAGGGTTCTTCGAATCGTTGATGTGTACAGCATGCAAGCGATCGATACCCACCACGCGATCGAACTCGTCGAGTACGCCGTCCAGATCATGGATGATGTCGTAGCCGGCATCGTTCACATGGCAGGTGTCCAAACAAACGCCCAGCTTATCGGACAGCTCTGGGCACTTGGCGGCAACGCCCTCGATAATGCACGCCAGCTCTTCAAAGCTACGGCCCACCTCGGTGCCCTTGCCTGCCATGGTCTCGAGCAATACCGTCGTCTGCTGCCCCTCAAACATCACCTGGCACAGTGTGTCGACGATCATCTGAATGCCGGCGTCCGCCCCCTGTCCCACATGCGCACCGGGGTGAAAATTGTAGTAGTTGCCGGGCAGCGCTTCCATGCGCCGCAGGTCCTCTGCCATGGCCTCCAGGGCAAACTCGCGCGCCCGCTCTTTGGCCGAGCAGGGGTTATAGGTATACGGGGCATGCGCCACCAGCGGTCCAAAGTCGTTTTGTGCCATAAGCTCGCGCAGAGCCGCCACGTCATCCATGTCAAAGTCTTTTGCCTTGCCACCGCGCGGGTTGCGCGTAAAGAACGCAAAGGTATTGGCGCCAATGGACAACGCCGTCTCCCCCATCGCCCGATAGCCCTTCGTCGTCGAAAGATGACACCCGATCGTCAGCATCTCCAACTCCCTCTTCATCAGTCGCGGTGAAATACGGTCTATTGGTGCCCTATTTTGGCGCAAACAGACCGTATTCCACCGCACGTTATAAAAGGGTCATGAGGAGCGCGTTTTGCCGAAGACTTTAAGCATGGCCGTTACGGGGCCCGGCTGGAAACGTCGGCGCACATCGTCGAGACGCCCGGGGATATCGATGTGCTGCGGACAGTGACGTGCGCATTTGCCGCACTTGACGCAGTTGCTCACCAACTTGGGCTCGCTCGTCCGCACCGCGCTCGCCGTAAAGTATTGAGACAGCCCCGTAAACCAACTATGCGCGTAGCTCGCGTTGTAGGCGCCAAAGCAGCCGGGAATATTGATGCCCTTGGGGCACGGCATGCAGTAACCGCATCCCGTACAGGGCACGCGATTCGATTTTTCAAATTCCGTCAGCACGCGCGCAATGGTATCGAGCTGAGCGCCCGTCATCGAATCCGGCAGGGCTCGGTCGACCAGCGCCGCGTTCTCATCCACTTGCGCAGTATCGATCATGCCCGAAAGCAGCATCGTCACCTGAGGATGGTTCCACACCCATGAAAGCCCCCAGGCGGCAGGAGTACGCAAATGCGGGTCATGGGCGTCATCGAGCACGGCGCGGGCCCGCGGAGACAGCTTGCCCGCCAGGCGTCCACCCAAAAGCGGTTCCATCACAAACACCGCAAGCCCGCGCTCGGCGGCGGCCATGAGCCCCGCCGTTCCCGCCTGATATCGCTCTCCAGCGTAGTTGTACTGAATCTGGCAAAAGCCCCAGTCATACGCGTCAAGCATCGTGAGGAAGTCCGCGGCGCTGCCGTGGTACGAAAAACCTATCTGGCGAATACGCCCCGCAGCCTTTTGGCGCGCAATCCAGTCCTCGATACCCAACGCCACCACGCGCTCCCACTGGGCGGGCGAGGTGATGTTGTGCATGAGGTAATAGTCGATATGGTCGGTTCGCAGGCGGTGCAGTTGTTCGTCGAAAAACCGGTCGAAATCCTCCGCGCATTTGCACGAAGCATGTGGCAGCTTGGTCGCGAGCAAAACCTGGTCGCGCAAGCCCAGACGCTCAAGCGAAGCGCCCACGCAAGCCTCGTTGCCGGGATAGAGATATGCGGTATCCAGGTAGTTAATCCCCTGCTCCACCGCACGGGAAATGATGGCATCGGCCGCCTTCGCGTCCGGATGGCCCGGCGCACCGGGGAACCTCATGCAGCCCAGACCGAGAGCAGATATTCGGTTACCACTTTTGGGGTCAGCGCGGTATTGCACGGCCCCTCCCTTCGCCATCAGCGCCTCGGCAAGGCGAAACACAACGGTTACGCGGCCGAAACATCATGGAATCGCAATCGAGAACGTATCGTAACGCAGCAGAAATCGAGCCGTCACGCCAGCGCTTTAACATCAGCAAAAAGCCCGATGAAAGGAGCCACCCATGCCCGCGCTCGACCTTTGGAATCTCGCATCCCAGCTCAAAAGCACCGATTATCGCTGGGTTGACCTCACCCACACGCTCTCGTGCGACACCCCGCACTGGTTTGGCTTTAAGCCGTTTGAGTCCACCAAGCTCTTCGACTACCTGCCCGATACGCCCGAAGACATGCTCGCGCCCATGCGATGCTTCCAGTATTCGGTCGCCTCGCAGTACGGTACCCACGTCGACGCACCGCGCCACTTCCATGTCGATGGCCGTTCCCTTGGCGAGATTAAACCTATCGAGTTTATGCATCCGCTCTGCGTCATCGACAAGCACAAGGAGTGCGCCGCAAACCCCGATTTCGTCCTGACCGTCGATGACCTCAAGGCTTGGGAGGCCGAGCACGGCCGCATTCCCGAGGACGCCTTTGTCGCCTTCCGCTCCAACTGGTCCAAGCTCGCTGACCTCGAAAACAAGGACGAGGACGGCCAGCCTCACTATCCCGGCTGGAACCTCGACGCCATCAAATGGCTTGTAGAAAAGCGCAACATCGGCGCCATCGGTCACGAACCGGCAGACACCGACCCCGCATCCGTGACCACGCGCGAGGATGCCTACCCCTATCCCGGCGAGCAATACATCCTCTCGGTCGACCGTTACCAGATCGAGGTCATGGACCATCTGGACGAGCTTCCCGCCACGGGTGCTGTCATCTTCTGTACCTTCCCAAAAGTGCGTGATGGCGTCGGATACCCCGCACGCGTCTTTGCGGTCTGCCCCGCGTCATAAGTTCCCGTGTTCCCATACGTTTGTTCTTCTAAATACGGCTATCCGGCGCACACAACATACCCCGGCAGCATACAATCCATCAGGCGCCCCGTACGTGGGCGCCTTTTTATGGGGAGATGATTCATATGCAGATCAACAAGGTCGCCTTCATCGGCAAGGGCGGTGTCGGCCTACTCTACGGCAGCATGATCGCCCAAGCGCTCGGCAACGACGCTGTTGAATATGTCATGGATGACGCCCGTTTTGAGCGTCACGCGGGCGATGCGCTCACCGTCAACGGCGAGCCCTGTGCACTCAAATCCGTCCGCGCCAGCGAGGCAACGCCCGCCGATCTGGTCATTCTCACGGTCAAGACCACCGGTCTCGACCAAGCACTCAAGACTATGGAGCGTGTCGTGGGGCCCAACACGCTCATCGCCTCGCTGTGCAACGGCATTACGAGCGAGCAAAAGATTGCCGAACGCTTTGGCTGGGAGCATACCGTCCTGGGTATCTGCCAGGGCATGGACGCCGTATTCCTCAACGGCGCGCTCACCTTTACCAATGCGGGCGAAATCTGCTTTGGTGCAGCCGCCGGCACCGGCCCCGCGACCGTCGCCGCTATCGACGAGCTCTATACGCGCTGCGGCATCGCCCATACCGTCGAGGACGACATCGCCCACCGCATGTGGGCCAAACTCATGCTCAACGACGGCATCAACCAGACCTGCATGGCCTACGGCGGGACCTACGGAAGCGCCACGGAGCCGGGCTCCGAGCAGCGTCGCTGCTTTGTTTCCGCCATGCGCGAAACGCTTGCGGTCGCCAACGCCGAGGGCGTTGAGCTGACCGAGGCAGACCTGACGCAAATGGTGCACCTCATCGAGGGAATCGTCCCCGCTGGTATGCCCTCGATGGCTCAAGACCGCATTGCACAACGAAAAACCGAAGTCGAGGAGTTCGCGGGCACCATTTGCCGCCTGGCCGCCAAACACGATATCCAAGTGCCGCAAAACGATTGGCTCTACCAGAGGATTCGCGAAATAGAAAGCAGCTGGTAGTGCTCGGCATACTGCAGCCAACAGATCCAATGGCAAAGACGCCGCAAGGGACACTCCCCTCGCGGCGGCTTCCTTTTTCATCTTTGGCCAAAAATCAGCTTCAGAACGGTTAGAGCTGCGACTCCGACGCCTGGTCCTCATCGTCGCGACAAAGGACAACACCGGCGCTTCCCAGCAGCGTGGCCGCGATCAGCGCGCCGACCACGATAGGAGCAGCCCCGCATGTCCCCTGCATACCCGCGACGAGCGCGGCCGTGGGACCAAGGCAGCCAAGCATCAACGCGACGGCGGCAACGGCAATATCTCGAGCATTCACAAGACCACTTCCTCCAAGAGAAAGACCTTATTTCTCAAGAACTAGTGTGCCCCGCATCCATACGCCCAGCGTACCGCCACGGTAAGGGCTCTGTTAACTCAAACGCACATAAAGAACGGGCGGCTTTACGTTGCCTAAAAGCTCAGTAAAGACGCCCGCCCATCATGTGCCTATTTTGCATTACCAACCGGTGTAGTAGTCGGTGGTTCCGGCAGCGCAGCCGGAGTCATAGACCTTGCAATCACCCTTGGAGCCCGTAAAGGTCGAGCCCTGGGCCATATCGCCCGCGGCAACAACGTAATAGCCGTCGGAATCGCGCCAGAAGCCCTCAGAATCCTGAGTCCATTCGCCCGTGCGATAGTGATAAAGCACATTGCTGCTGTAATAGGTCTCGCGGCGCCCGTTGTAGTTATTGACACCCGCAGAGCGTGTCAGGCCCGATCCGTTCGCGTAGGACGCGGCAGACGCGTAGGACGGAGTGTAACCGGCGTTGTAGTACGAAGCCTGGGCGACCTCGGCAGCCTCCGCCTCGGCGGCAGCCTCGAGCGCTTCGCGCTTGGCATCCTCAAGCGCAGTGCGCAGCTCATCGAGCTCGGTCGACTTGGCGTCGACCTCCCCCATCGTCAACAGGTTACCCGCACCATCGATGCAACCCTGCAACACAGCGCGCTCGTCATCGGTAGCATAGTCGCCATACATATTCATAATGATCTGAGCGCGCATCTCCAGGGAATCGCGCTTTGCCCCCATCGAAGCGTTCCACTCCTGCATAGAGCCATAACCGTCGCTGCGGTAGTCGACGGGCTGCACCAGCGTCGCTTCGGACGGCGTAGGTCCAACCGTATCGGATAGTGTTGCCGCGTGGGCATCAGTTGCGCCGGCGCCCGCCAATAGCGCCACGGTCAGAGCGGCGGAAAGGGCGGCGGCTTTCGGTTTTCGTGAATCGATCCTCATGTAGCTGGAAACCTCCGTAGTGCGTTTTTGCTGCGTTTGAGCTGCGTGTGATTCGATCGCGCTGCATAGTACCCCGAGCAAATCGCGACCTGCGGTTTTACTCAAAAGGCGCACGTCAATTGCGTAAAACTCACATCCTCTCAACAGGAGTTTTCCACAACTCGAATGCATAAAGCATGCCAAAAACCCTGTAATAGCGCCCTCCCTATGCAAAAAAGGCGCCTGCGCAACCATTGCTTGCACAGGCGCCTTGAGCAGGCATTTTATGCAGTTATACCTATCGGGTCGCAAGGGGTCCTTGCACAAGTCGCCTTACTCGTCCAGCGCGGCGAAGGCCTGCTTCAGATCCCAAGTGATATCCTCTGCGTTCTCGGTACCGATGGAAAGACGAATCGTGGAGGGCGTGATGTTCTGCTCGGCGAGCTCCTCGGCAGAGAGCTGGGAGTGCGTGGTGGTAGCCGGGTGCACGACGAGCGACTTGACGTCAGCCACGTTGGCGAGCAGCGAGAACACCTGCAGGTGGTCGATGAACTTCCATGCAGCCTCCTGGCCGCCTTTGATCTCGAAGGTGAAGATCGAGGCACCGCCGTTGGGGAAATACTGCTTGTAGAGCTCATGGTCGGGGTGCTCAGGCAGGCTCGGGTGGTTCACCTTGGCGACGTGGCTGTCACCAGCCAGGAACTCAACGACCTTCTTGGTGTTCTCGACATGGCGGTCGACGCGCAGCGACAGGGTCTCGGTGCCCTGAAGCAGAACCCAGGCGTTAAACGGGCTAATGCAGGCGCCCTCATCACGCAGCAGAATGGCGCGGACATAGGTCGCGAAGGCGGCGGGACCGGCAGCCTCGGCAAACGAAACACCGTGGTAGGAGGGGTTGGGCTCGGCGATCTGCGCGTACTTGCCGCTCGCCTTCCAATCGAAGTTGCCGCCGTCGACAATCACGCCGCCCAGCGAGGTGCCGTGGCCGCCAATGAACTTAGTTGCGGAGTGGACGACGATGTTGGCACCATGCTCCAGCGGACGGAACAGATACGGGGTGCCGAAGGTGTTATCGACGACAACCGGCAGACCGTGCTTCTTGGCGATCTCGGAGATGGCGTCGATGTTGGGGATGTCGGAGTTGGGGTTGCCGAGCGTCTCGAGATAGATGACCGTGGTGTTGTCCTTGATGGTGCCCTCGACCTCGTCTAGGTTATGAGCGTCGACAAACGTGGTCTCGACGCCAAACTGGGAGAGCGTATGCTCCAGCAGATTGTAGGAGCCACCGTAGATGGTCTTCTGGGCAACCACATGGTCACCGGCCTGGGCAAGTGCCTGCAGGGTATAGGTGATGGCAGCAGCACCGGAGGCGACGGCGAGACCCGCCACGCCACCCTCGAGCGCGGCGATACGGTCCTCAAAGACGCCCTGAGTGGAGTTGGTCAGACGGCCGTAGATGTTACCGGCGTCGGCAAGACCAAAGCGGTCGGCGGCGTGCTGGGAGTTGCGGAACACGTACGAGGTGGTCTGATAGATAGGCACGGCGCGGGCATCGGATGCAGGATCGGCGCTCTCCTGGCCAACGTGCAGCTGCAGGGTATCGAAACCAAAGGTGTGCTCGGGGTTGTTGATGAACTGGCTCATGATGATCTCCTTGATCGAACGAAAGTAAAAAAATAGAGAGAAGTAAGTCGCTGTCTCCTGATCACGCCGACGGGCGCAAACAGGAGCCCGGCATTCGTCTTGGTAAGCAATTCATATGCGGGCCTCCTTTCGCGTCCCGGTTCCGTAGTTGGCTTAATTACCTACCTTTTTTGTGTGTTTTGAATAGTACGGGCATTGTCTCCCTCGGTCAATCACTTAAAAGCGCTAACTTGTTATCTGTTTTATAGATAGCAACCGAAAGTATGGTGTCGATGACCCTTCAGCAGCTTCGCTTTCTGATCGCCGTGGCAGAGTCCGGCTCAATCAACGCCGCAGCTCAGCGCCTCTATACCGCTCAGTCCAACATCTCAAACGCCGTCAAAAGTCTGGAACAGGAACTCCATTTGGAAATCTTTACGCGCTCCAGCCGCGGCGTCACGCTCACCAACGACGGCACCGAGCTTTTGGGCTATGCGCGCCAGGTCGTAGAGCAGGCCGACATGCTCGAGGCACGCTACGAGGACGGCGGCATCCCACAAGCCCGCCTCGCCATTTCCGCCCAGCACTACGCCTTTTCGGTCGAGGCCTTTGTCAACGTGGTCGAGCGCTGCCGCGACAGCAAGTTCGAGTTCATCATGCGCGAGACCACCACATCGCAGATCATCGATGACGTCCGTGCGTTTCGCAGCGATATCGGCATTCTGTATCTGGATGACTTTAACGCCCGCGTTCTGCGGAAGGCCTTCGCCGATGCCCGTGCAAGCTTCCATCCCCTCTTCGACGCAACGGTCCACGTCTTCGTGAGCGAGCGCCACCCGCTCGCACACCGCCCCCAGCTGTCCCTTGCCGACCTCACGCCCTATACGCGCTACAGCTTTGAGCAGGGAACCTCAAACTCCTTCTATTACGCCGAGGAACCTTTTAGCTATATCCCTTGCGACCGCAACATACGAATCTCGGACCGCGGAACACTTACTAACTTACTTATCACGTCGAACGGTTACACTCTGTCGACCGGCGTCCTCTCCAATGAAATGCAATGGGGCATGGCATCGATCCCGCTAGCAGACGCCCCAACGATGCACGTTGGCTACATCATGCACGACGAGCGCAAGCCCTCTCTCCTCTTGCAGCAATACCTCGACGAGCTCAACCGCATCATCCATGCCAACTAACAGTCGGAAGACGGGGTAGAAATCGTAGATTGCTGGCCCCCGGCGGGCATGGCGCTACAATGGTCACTCACATGAAATGCACTCAACGAAAGGAAGCCCGTGAAGGTCATCATCTACACCGACGGCTCGGCCCGATCAAATCCGGGACGCGGCGGCTACGGCGCCGTGCTCAAATACACCAACCCCGCCGGCAAGACCTTCACCTCCGAGCTTTCGCGCGGCTACGCCAAGACCACCAACAACCGCATGGAACTCATGGCCGTTATCGTGGCGCTCGAGGCGCTCAACCGCCCTTGCGAGGTCGAAGTCCATTCCGATTCGCAGTATGTCGTCAACGCCTTTAACAAGCACTGGATCGACGGCTGGAAAAAGCGCGGATGGAAAACCGCCAACAAGCAACCCGTCAAGAACCGCGACCTGTGGGAGCGCCTACTCACCGCCAAAAGCAAGCACAAGGTTGAGTTCATCTGGGTTAAGGGTCACGCCGGTCACGAGCTCAACGAGCGCTGCGATGAGCTCGCCACCACGGCGGCCGACGGCAGCAACCTCGATATCGATACCGGCTTTAACGAGAGCGACCTGTAACGGCGTTTTCGCACGCTATTTCCTGCCCCCTCGCGCTACACTCATCCTGTAAACCGAACGGAACGAGGGGGATACATGCTGCGTATAGCGACCATCGGCACATCTATGATTACCGACGACTTTATCCAGGTCGTCAACGCTAACGACCAAGCCGCGTTTGTGGGCACGCTCTCGCGCGATGCCGAGCGCGGCGCCGCCTTTACCGCCGAACACGGCGGCGAGCGTAACTTCACCGCACTTGACGAGCTTGCGTCCGCCGACGACGTCGACGCCGTCTACATCGGCAGCCCCAATGCGCTTCACTACGAGCAGGCCCTTGCCTGCATCGCCGGTGGCAAGCATGTCATCGTCGAGAAGCCCTTCTGCGCCACCGAAGCGCAGGCGCTGGAAGTCTTCCGCGCTGCCGAGGCAGCAGGTGTCGTGGCCCTCGAGGCCATGCGTCCCCTCCACGATCCCGCCTTCCACGCCATCGAGGACGCCCTGGGCGAGATCGCCCCCATCCGCCGCGCCTCATTGCGCTTTGGCAAATATTCCTCGCGCTACAACGAGATTCTCGCGGGACGCGCCACCAATATCTTCGACTGCAATATGGCATCGGGCTCCCTCATGGACATTGGCGTCTACACCGTCGAGCCCATGGTCGAGATTTTCGGCATGCCCTCCGGCCTTACGAGCATGGCTACTCTGCTCGACCCCACCACGCAACAGCTCACGCACGGCCCCATCGATGGCTGCGGCTCCATCCTCGCCAGCTACGGCGGTGGCCGTATCTCCGTCGAGCTCGCGCACTCCAAAATTACGAACGACCTGCTGCCCTCGCAAATCGAAGGCGAGCGTGGCACTATCCAGATCGACCATCTGTCCACGCCCCGCAAAGTCCGCATCGACTATCGCGGCGACGTCGTACGCGGCTCGGCGACCGAGGCACCGCGCGAACAGGGAGACAACGGCCGCGTGCTCGACCTGCCCAAATCGAGCAACACTATGGAATACGAACTCACAGACTTTATCACCGCCATCTGCGGCATCGATAACGTTAAGGAAGAGATTTGGGAGACCCCGGCGGGACGCCACGAGCTTGGCCACTACCGCGATGTCACGCTCGTCTCGCTGCGCATCATGGATGCCGTGCGCCAGCAGGCCGGCATAACCTTCCCGGCCGACGCAGGCAAGCAGGCATAGCGATGGGCCTCTTCGATACGTTCTTCTCCAGCGTCACCGGCGGCAGTCGAGAACCTCAAAAACCATCAAACGTCGAGCTCGAGCTGCGCCGCAGGCTTACTGTGCTCGCAAGCGACGAGGCCACTCAAGACACTCCCCTGCGCTATTTCCTGCGCTGGGCGGGGCAAGTCCAGGGCGTTGGCTTTCGCTTTACCAACACCAACCTCGCGCAGGCACGCGCGCTCACCGGCTGGGTGCGTAACATGGAAGACGGCTCAGTCGAGATGGAGATACAGGGAGCTCCGGCAAATATCCTATCTCATCTCGAAGCGCTTCATGCCTCCTACGAGCGCATGGGTACGCGTTTTCGCCTCGTAGACGCCCAGGCCCGAGCCCCACTTGCCAATGAAGACGGTTTCACGCCTCGTTATTAGTATTGTGTGCTAAATACGGTATCATTTACCTACGACCGTTGATAGAAAAGAGGCGAGGCGCATGGCGGTGCAAAGAAGGAATACCAGGCAGCGAAAGTTGGTTCTTGACGCCGTGCGCCAAAGCTATAACCATCCCACCGCCGACGAAATCTACAACGTCGTGCGCGCGCAGGATGACAAAATCAGCCGCGGTACGGTCTACCGCAACCTCAATCTCTTGGCCGACGCCGGCGAGATTCTCTCCATCAAGACGCCGGGCGGAAGTCGCTTCGATCGCACCATCGAGCCGCACGCACATATCATCTGCACCTCGTGCAGCCGCGTCATCGACGTACCGCTCCCCTTCGATGCCCAGATCGACGCCAAGGCGTCCGAGCAAATCGGCTGGCACGTCACGTCGCACTACACCATCTTCGAGGGTCTCTGCCCCGACTGCCGGTAAATGTTTGGAACATGCCTTAAATCCACCTTTTCGCACTTTGCAGCAAAAAATAGATTTCTAGGTATGTCCCGAAAACCTACTCGGCGAGCAGACGGCGCAGCTCCTCTTCGACCGTGCGCACGTAGCGGACGTGGTCGTTGATGCCACGCATAGAGGGATTGCAGCTCTCCATTAGATAAGGATGGCCCACTACGTTGAGCATGTCGCGGTCGTTTTCGTTATCGCCAAACGCCATCATCTCATCGGGCGAAATACCCAGGGCACGACCGTAATCGGCAAGCGCGGAACCCTTACCCGAACCAAAGCCGATAAAGTCCGTCCATTCGGTTCCCGACGTCATCACGTCAACACGGTCGCTAAAGAGGCGCTCGAAATACTCCAGGGCCGCCGGCTGATCCACCTCGGGCATCTGGAAGGCAATCTTAATGACGTCCTCGTCGATGTCCTCGGGACGGCCGACCACCGCCACATCGCAGTGGACCTCATAGCGCAAATGGTCGACGAACGCATCGTTGCAGCTTATGGTGTAGAGGTGCCCCTCGCAGGAAAGGGTAACGTCGGCATGGGGGTAGGCGACCACGGCATTCGCGATATCCATCGCCAGGTCACGCTCCATAGAGCGCTTGACAACGGCACGCCCCTCGCTCATCACCAGGGCTCCGTTTTCGCATACAT